>QIKW01000198.1 GCA_003231975.1 Acidimicrobiia bacterium | reverse complement strand
TCCCACCAGCTGGAATGCCGCCACCAATGCCGGCCCCCATCTCAACACCTGTCCCAGACTTGCCCCCGCCACCAGACCTCCCACCAGCCGGAATGCCGCCACCAGACCTCCCACCAGCTGGAATGCCGCCACCAATGCCGGCCCCCATCTCAACACCTGTCCCAGACTTGCCCCCACCACCAGACCTCCCACCAGCCGGAATGCCGCCACCAGACCCAGCCGGAATGCCGCCCCCAATGCCGCCACCCGAAATGCCGCCGACTGAAACTGCTCCAACCCCTGAGGCCGATGCTCCCGCGGCCACCCCGCCTGCGGTACCCCCGCCTGCCCCACCCTTCTTCGGCGAAGTCGATCCAACTCTGCAAGATGGAGCCGGGAAGCCTCAGCCTCCACCGGCTCCGCAGCCCCCAGTAGCCGACCCAGACGACGAGCCCAAACCACCACCGCCTCCCCCTCCCACAAACTGACGCGGCAACAAGCTGCCAACTGGCTGGCCCCTATCCAAAAGTCGCACTGTCACTGTCAGTAGGTCGCGCGACTTACTGGACCGAAGGTGGATCTGCTCTCTTCACTGCGCCCTGTTCCTTGGCGATACTTACAGCACAAGACGCAGCGAGGTTGGGGCACCCACAGTGGTTCACCCCAGAACTATCAACACTACTCGCTGCCCAATTCCGACTGCCGCCGGACTGAATTGGCGCTCGACGACGCGAATACCGCCGCGGTGTCGTCGGGCGCCAGTTCCACTGCCAGGCCAGCTACCCGTTCTGTGCCCTGAACCAGATTCTCAGCCGAGGATCCATTGATCGAAGCGGCCAGACCCTTCCATTGCCCGGAAGCGCTTCTCGGCCCCGGCAGCCGCAGCCCGCAGCGCAGCCTCGGCGTCCACTCCGCACTTCCTGGCCAAGGCCACTGCTGAAATCAACAGCTCGCCAACTTCAAGCACGGTCGCCGCAGGCCCAATTCCGGCTTCGAGGTTGGCCATCAGAGACTTGGTGTCAATTGGGGCGCCAGTTCGATCTGCCTTCTTCAGAACCTTCTCGGCGTAGGCCAACGCGGGAAGCGCCGCCGGAATGCCGTCCATCACCGACGCCCGGCTCTTCTCAACCAACTTGCGGGCCTCCCAGTTGCTAACAACTTCGGCGGCGTCGGCCGCTTTCTCGGTCCCGAACACGTGCGGATGGCGCCCAACCAATTTGGAGTGTGAGGTTCTAGCCACGTCGGCAACAGTGAACTGGCCAGCCTCGCCTGCCAATTGACTGTGGAACAGGATCTGCACCCACAGATCGCCCAGCTCTTCCTCCAGATGTTCATAACCATCGGGGTCTCCTGCCTCAACCTCGCCAATGGCCTCCAACACCTCATACGTCTCTTCGAGCAGGTAGGGGCCAAGCGATGCATGAGTCTGCTCTGCATCCCAGGGGCAGTCTTGGCGAAGCCTCCGCATCAGTTCAACCGATCCAACCAGTTCCTTGGCTACCGGCTCCGCCAACTCTGGAATGTAAAGAGAGGTTAGGTGATCAGGTTCCACTGCCTGGTCAAGGTCGGGCCATCCAACTTCGGTGATGGCCTGCTGGGGCGTGCCAAGTCGCTGCAGAAAAACAGCCCGCTGCTCTGGCCCAGCGTCCAGGGCCAACTTGACGTCGGAAAGCACCCACTTGGCATGCACGTGGGCAACCAAGAGAGGGCCGGTCTGACCGGCGGCATCTTGTTGGAAGGTATGACCGTCGACTAGACGGACGGCCTCCTCAATCGGGTCGATCCTCAGCTGAGCCCAGGCGGCATCAAGGAATGAAACAGCGGGAAGCAGCCTCACCTGGAGCTCTGACTCGGTCCGGAGGTGACGAACAGCCCGCTCCAGGATCAACGGAGAGCCAGGAACGGCATAAAGCGCTGCGCCATTCTCTTCGGTGGCGGCCCGAACAGCGGCCGCTATCTGGTTGTAAACATCGGTCAGGTTCCCGCCTTGGTCATAGAGATCGTCGAAGGACCTGGCGTGGGCCATAAGCGATGCCGTTGGGTGGCGGCGAGTGCGAACGAACGACGCCTCGGCGGCATGATCGGCAATGGCCTGCCTGGTCTCGTCGGTGGTTTGACCAAGCCCCCCAGGGCCAAGACCACAGATGGTGACAGTTGGCATGAAGCTGGCTTTCGCGGCTCAGTTAGCAGGCACGACGCCGCTGGCTGCCGGGTTCCACTCCCCGATTTCCGGGCTGACATCAACGGTGACCTGCGACATCCCGGCCCGGACCGCCGCCTCAACCAAATCGGCCTCGTTGGGGGCACCAACAGTCTGCTCTTCGGTTGCGGTAACCGTGATCACGTGGAAGCCGAACTGGGTTTGCACCGGCCCAACTACTGCGCCAACCGGGGCGTTGGTAATTGCCTCTGCGAACTCGGGAACGTAGCTGCTGGGATCGGCGCAGCCAAGCACGCCGCCACTTGGCCCGCTGGGCCCGGTTGAGCGTTCGATCGCCAACTGGGCAAAGTCGGCGCCCGCCGACAGTTCAGCCACGATGGCAAGCGCCTCTTCTTCGGTCTCAACCAGGATGTGGCTGGCGCAGGGAACCTCAACGGTTTCATCGCCAAGTTCGCCGCTGCGCAGGCTGGTTCCGAGGGCGAACACTTTGGCTTGAAGGCCCGCTAGGAATGGGAGATAGGGAATGGTTTCGAACTTGGCCTGGGCGCTGGCAGTTGGGTCAGGATCAAGCTGAAACAAGCCAGCAACCGCTCCCGTTATCCGATTCGTGCCCTCAGCTGTTGCCGCTTCGTCTACCACTCCGCCGGCGTCGGCAACCAGGTAGCCGAGAACCGTGTCGTCAATTATGTCGCCAAGGATGGAGGCCCGCAGGCCCTCTGGGACCTGCCCCTGATATGCCAGATCTACGAACTCAGTGTCGGCAACGATTGGGTTGTAAAGGTCATCCAACTCGGTGCGGCTAATCTCAACCTGGGAGCCGTCGGGAAGGGTGACCGTTGCGGCAACCCCGTCGCTGTCGCGGGTTAGGCCACAAGACGCCGCTATGAGGGCCACCGCGGCCAGCAAGCTCAAGACACGAGCAGTGTAAGTTCGGGCAGGGGTCACGGCGACAGGCTAAGGGATGGCTGTGACGTTTCGGCGCCAGGGCAAACCGCGCCGACTGAAGCGGCTATCGGCCAGTCACTTCCCACGTGGCTCCAGAGGTCAGCAACGCGGCCAGGTCGCCGGGGCCAGACGCCTCGTTCGCGGCAAGGAGTTGGTCGTTAACGCCCTCGGCGTATTCCGCTATTGCCACGGATCGGAAGATCCCGAACGGAGTGGGAGACATGTTGTCGTTTGAGAGGTGCCCAAGGGCGAAGGCCAAGGACGGATTAAGGCGGCCAGAATCGTGAACCACGATTGCGTCGAGACCAACGTCGGCCACATCGGCCACCCTGGCCTCACCATTCTCGATCACAACGCCACGCTGCTTCTGGGCACCAAAGAGGATCCGTTCGCCGTGGACCAGATCGATCATCATTTCGTCTCGCACACTTCGCTTTACGATGGCGTCATAGATGCCGTCGTTGAACACGTTGCAGTTCTGGTAGATCTCAACAAAGGCTGCCCCCTTGTGCTGGTGGGCGGCCCGGAACACCTCGATCATGTGTTTGCGATCGAGGTCGTGGGTGCGGGCAATGAAGCTGGCCCCTGCCCCGGCCGCAACGCCAATGGTGCTGAAAGGGTGATCTATCGAACCCGCCGGAGTGCTCTTTGTGACCTTGCCAACCTCGCTGGTTGGCGAATACTGACCCTTGGTGAGGCCGTAAATCTGGTTGTTGAACAGCAGGATCTTCAGGTTGACATTTCGTCGGAGCGCGTGAATCAGATGGTTGCCGCCGATCGACAGCATGTCTCCGTCTCCGCCAACAACCCACACATCTAGGTCGGGCCTGGCAACCGCCAAACCGGTGGCAATGGCGGGGGCACGACCGTGGATGGTGTGCATCCCGTAAGTCTCCATGTAGTACGGGAAGCGGGCCGCGCATCCAATGCCGGAAACAAAAACTGTGTTCTCCCGCTTCACATCAAGTTCGGTGAACAGGAACTGCATAGCGGCCAGGATCCCGTAGTCACCGCAGCCGGGGCACCAGCGGACGTCTTGGTCTGAGGTCCAGTAGCCCCGCTTGGTTGGATCCAGCGTTACGTCAGTCATGACAAAGCCTCCTGGTTGTTGCGAATTTCTTGCACAGCCGCCGCCAGCTCTCGGCCCGTGAATGGCAGACCTTCCATCTTTGAGACTCCCTTGGCGTCTACCAGGTACTGCGCTCTCAATACCTTCACCAGCTGCCCCTTGTTCAGCTCGGGAACCACCACGTTTGCGTAGTTGCCGATCACCTCGGCAACATTTGTTGCCATTGGGGCCAGGTGGGTTAGGTGGAGGTGAGCTGTGGACACTCCCTCGTTCTTCAGCAGTTCGCGAGCTGCGGTAATCGAACCGTGCGTGGATCCCCAGCCAACGATCAGCGTGTCGGCTTCTCCATTGCTTGAAAACTCTGCGGCAGGAATGTCTTTCGCTATCCCGTCGATCTTCGCCTGGCGCAGGTCGGTCATGTGCGAGTGGTTTCCGGGGTCATAGGAAACATCGCCGCTGCCGTCGGCTTTCTCGAGGCCGCCAATTCGGTGCTCGAGGCCTGCTGTGCCGGGAATGGCCCAAGGTCGGGCCAGTGTTTCCTCGTCTCGAAGGTACGGGTGGAACGCGGGTGAACCGTCTGGGCCTTGGGCGTTCAGTTCTGTTGTGAAGCTAACGCTGATGTCTGGCAGGGAGTCAACATCTGGCAGCTTCCAGGGCTCGGCTCCGTTGGCCAGATATCCGTCTGTTAACAGGATCACCGGAGTGCGGTACTTTAGGGCGATGCGGCAGGCCTCGATGGCCATGTAGAAGCAGTTCGACGGGCTGTGAGCGGCCACAACGGGGATGGGGGACTCGCCGTGCCTGCCGTAGAGGGCCAGCATGAGATCGCTGGCCTCGGTTTTGGTTGGCAGGCCAGTGGAAGGGCCGCCGCGCTGCACATCGATGATCACCAGCGGCAGCTCGATCGAGGTGGCCAACCCAATGGTTTCGCCTTTCAGAGCAACACCGGGGCCAGACGTGGTGGTGAAGGCCAGGTGGCCGCCAAAGGCCGCGCCGAGAGCGGCACCGGCAGCGGCGATTTCGTCTTCGGCCTGAAAGGTGCGAACCCCGAAGTTCTTGTGGCGAGACAGTTCGTGGAGGATGTCTGACGCTGGTGTGATGGGATAGCTGCCAAGGAAGACCGGCAGCTTCGCCAGCTGACCAGCCGCAATCATTCCCCAGGAAGTTGCGGTGTTTCCCGTGATGTTGGTGTAGGTGCCTGCCTCGTATGGGGCGGCAGCCACTTCGTATCGGTCGGCAAACATTTCGGTTGTCTCGCCAAACGCATGGCCCGCCTTGAACGCCACGGTGTTGGCCTCAAGCACAGCCTCATTGGCCGAGAACTTCGCCTCGATCCAGTCAAGAGTTGGGGCGGTTGGCCTGGAGTACATCCAGCAGATCAGCCCCAGGGCGAAGAAGTTCTTGGCCCGCTCGGCGTCTCGCTTCTTCACATCGATCTCAGAGGTGGCAACAACTGTGAGCTTGGTCATCGGCACCTCATGCACGATGAAGCCGTCAAGCGTTCCGTCTGTTCGAGGATCGACCTCGTAGCCGCACTTGTCGAAGTTGCGCTGGTCGAACGCATCGGTGTTGAGAATGAGGGTGCCACCGGAGCGAACCCGGCCCAGTTCGCTCATAAGAGCAGCGGGGTTCATCGCAATCAGGACGTCTGGCTGATCACCTGGTGTGTAGATCTCGTGGTCGGAGATGTGCACCTGGAAGGCCGAGACCCCGGCCAGTGTTCCTTGGGGGGCTCGGATCTCGGCTGGGAACTCTGGCAGCGTTGCCAGATCGTTGCCTGCCATGGCGCTGGCGGAGGTAAACCGGTCTCCGGTTAGCTGCATGCCATCGCCTGAGTCGCCAGCGAAACGGATCACGACCTGGTTCACGGCTGTGGTTTCAAGTCGACCTGTGCCGTTGGCGAGATCTTCCTGGTCGGTCACGTCGGCGGTGTCGGTCACAGAGCCCCCTGAGTCGGGAATTGGTTGGGCTAATTCGGCCAGCCGCCCGGGGGCAGGGGCGTGACCAAACCCGATTCCGCGGATTCGCCCAGCCCCATTGCTGGTCTTCGGTGCAACCTTACCGCCGCCAGCGAGCGCACTCGCAACACGAGACAAACGACCTATGAAGTTTCCTGGATGCAGGTTCCTCGCTGACGGCCCAGGCAGCCAAAGTGGCTTCGCTCTGTCCATCCCTGCGCACTTCGTTAGCCTCTGCCAATGGCCTCAAATCCCCACCTCAGCAGCCGCCTTCAGGGTTTTGGCACAACGATCTTTGCCGAGATGTCTGCGCTGGCCGTCAAGACGGGCGCCCTCAACCTGGGGCAGGGGTTTCCCGACACAGACGGCCCTCCCGAAGTGGCCGAGGCCGCCATTGCCGCTATTCGCAACGGCCACAATCAATACCCGCCTCTACCAGGCGTTGCCGATCTGAGGCTGGCAATTGCTGAACATCAACAGCGATTCTGGGATGTTCGGCTGGATCCCAACACCGAAGTGCTGGTTACCGCCGGAGCAACCGAGGCAATCGCGGCCACGCTCTTGGCCCTTTGCGAGGCTGGCGATGAGGTTGTGGTATTCGACCCAACCTATGACTCCTACGCCGCCGGTATTGCAATGGCGGGCGCTCGGATTCGGCCGGTGGTGCTGACCGCCCAGGCCAACGGCACCTTCGGTTTTGACCCCGTCCAGCTTCGGGAGGCTTTCTCTCCTCGAACACGGTTGCTGCTGTTGAACACCCCTCACAATCCCTCGGGGAAGGTCTTTACAGACGAAGAGCTGTCGCTCATTGGTGAATTGTGCGTCGAGCACGACGTGATCGCGGTTACCGATGAGGTTTATGAGCATCTGGTGTTCGACGGCAGGCATCGTCTGCTGAGTGCCTACCCGGGCATGGCAGAGCGCACGGTTACCATCTCATCTGGTGGCAAGACGTTCAGTTTCACGGGCTGGAAGGTTGGCTGGGCCACCGGGCCTGCGGATCTGATAGCTGCGGTTCGCGTCGCGAAACAGTTCCTTACCTTCGTGAATGGGGCACCGTTTCAGCCAGCCATTGCGGTAGGCCTGCGGTTGGACGACAGCTACTTCAGTCAGTTCCGGCGTCAGTTGGAACAGAAGCGGGATCTGCTCTGCTCAAAATTGGGTCAGGCAGGGTTCGACGTGTTGACCCCCCAAGGCACCTACTTCGCAACGGTTGACATTCGCCGCCTGGGGTTCAGCGATGGCATTCAGTTCTGCCTCGGCCTGCCAGAGCTGGCGGGGGTTGTGGCGGTGCCAAGTGCGGTGTTCTACCAAGATCGCAAAGATGGGGCCCACTTTGTGCGGTTCTGTTTCGCCAAGAACGACGCCATGCTCACCGAAGCCGGCGACCGCCTGATCACAGCTTTCGCGTAGCAACCAGATTGGGTCCACTGGCGCGGAACGGGCCGAAGCGCCGCTAATCTGACTTGATAGCACGACGCTGACAGCATCATCGTTGCTGCGGACTCGCACCTCACGGGCCAAGCATTCGTCTCCAACCGAGATGGTTTTATGGCACTGTCAGCTGACGAGATCATTGTTCGCATAGCAAGTAAGGCCCACGGGGTTGTTACTTGGCAGCAGCTGAGCTCTTCTGGCCTCAGCGACGGCGTGATTCAGGCGCGGATCGGAAGGGTGCTCACCCGTTTTAGTCGCGGCGTCTACCTCGTCGGCTGGCCAACTCGGAGTGCCTTGTTGACTGCTGCCCTGTGCTCTGTCCAGGGCAGCGCTGCAGCGGACTACACAGCGGCTCGCCTGCACAAGCTGCCAGTCGAAAGAATGTTCGGGGCGGCAACGACCCAAGACATCCACGTAGTGGTTCCTCACACGAAGAACCCGGCCTTTGGCCAGCCGTTTCATGTGAGACGGACTCGCAGTCTCGCTCTCGACGATGTCACAACAGTCAACGGGTTCACCTGCACCACGATCGAACGAACGATCTGCGATCTGGGCGCAATCCTGCGCCAGCGACAAGTTCGGCACCTGCTTGAGTGGGCCATCACAGAACGGCTGATGACGCGGGCTTCGTTCCGGGCGTGCGTTCGCAGCTTCTGCCGGAGCGGACGCAAAGGCAGCCGATTGATCCGCCAACTGAACATAGCTGTGCTTGATGACGAGCCGTTCCCAGCGTCAAAACTTGAGAAGTTAGGCGTCGAGTTGTTCAGCACGCCGGGAATTCCCAAATTCGTGCTTCACTTCAAGCCCCCATGGCACACCGGAATCTCTGGCATCGTCGACATGGCCTGGCCTGATCTCAAGGTGATTGTGGAACTGGACGGACGACGATGGCACTCGGTCACGCTCGCAACAGTCAAGGACCGGGCCCGCGATCGCCTGGCAAACAAGAATGGCTGGTTCGTGCTCCGATTCGGATGGGAAGAACTAGCAGAGCGGCCAACGGCCACCTTGGCTGAGCTGCGGTCTTTCCTCGAGGCCCGCCAGGCCCGCATCGTCTAAGGACATGGATTTCTTCATTCTGGGTGGCTGTACCCCCGAAAAACCGTAGTACAGACACCCAGAATGAATGGTTTGGGCTCAGGGTTGTTGTTCGGCGGCGCGAGAGCGGTAATGCTGGACAGCCCGCAGCTCGCCAAGGTTCGCGACGAAAAGCACAACCCCGCCAACCCCGATCAGGCCCCCAAGGGCGTAACGAGACACAACAAGCACACCACCGACCACGAACACGAAGAACAGAACGAGAAAGGTGTAGAGCGCCAGCAGGCGAAGCACTGCCTGGAAGTGGCGCCTGGCCAACTGCTCGGCAACAGCGGCAACCGCAACGATAATAAGGGCGAGGCCGGCGAACTCGAGTCGGTCAAACACCACTACGGCGGCAACAGCAAGGAGTAGCAGCGGAATACTGGCTGCGGCCCAGCCAGCCAGGATGAACCCGCTGTCTCTAGGAGGAGGAAGCGGCGTTGCCGGTTGGGTGAGATGGGCCCGTGGTCGCAACGCCACCCGGGTTTGGCCGCCCACAATTCGACGTTTCAGATCCAACAGTTCAGATCGTTGCCTAAGCAGTTCGGTGAGGCGTTCAGACTCTTCCTGCATTTCGTCTGGGTTGCCGGTTTGCTGGGCCAGCGGCAGCAGGTTGCCCAGTCTCTGGATCTGGATATCGAGGTCGTCGACCGCCAATTCCAGCTTTTCGAGATTGACCCGGCTTTTGGCTGCCGAAGGCGGAGGCGTTCCATGCAGGCCAGCGAAGCCGACGGGATCGGCCCAGGCCACCCGAACCTCGCCGCTTCTTGTGAATTTCGGGCCGGATGGCCCTCGCTCGCCTCCTGCCGGGTCACCAGTGTCTAAGCCCCAAAGACCTCGGAACTCACCGAACCACGGGCTCGCTTCATCAAGCTGCGCCACCTTCCATTCGGAAACTTCGGTGCCGTCGCCAGTGGCTGAGTCTACAAATGGGGCGCCAAGCGCCGGGCCCAAGCCACGCTCAGTTGCCTCGTCTCGGATGCGCAGCGCCCGCCTGCTCCAAGCCTGAATCCGCAGCAGCCATCGCAGGGCGGGCACTTCAAGCCGTGTTACGTAGTCTCCAGGCCGGAAGTAGAGAGCGTGAGAACCCGCTCCTGGGAACAGAACGGGCCTGGTGCCCACAGTCAGAAGTTCAGGATCTGTCCAGTGGCGGCGAAGGTTCTGGCCGTCGTGATCGTGGCTGGACGCAACCACCCACTCTGGCTGAAGGCTTTCGGGGTCGCAGTAAATCCAGGCTTGCTCCCAGTCTGCCTCATGGTCATTCAGTCCGCGGTAGCCACTGCGCCAGTCGTTCATCACGTAGAAGTAGGCGTAATGCAGCACCAGCCACTCTCGGTCTCGCACCACCCGTCCATAAACAACGTGTTTGCTGTGGAGCCCCAGCCGTTCAGCCTTGAGGGCAGACGCAATGGCGGTTCTCCGAGGGGTCATTGGCCGGATCAGGCTGGTGAGCATGAACAAAGCATCGAGAATTCGCCCGAACAGACCCACCCGCCCCAACCGAGGGGTTAACAGGTTGCGGGCCAGGCGTTTCAGGTCGTCTTTCACCACGTTGCGGCGATCCGCGTCGGAAATAAACCTGAGGTCTGAGGCTGTCCCCAGATCGTTTCCAAGATCGCTAAGCGAAACCTCGCCCTCGGCCAGGAACTCAGAGCCGCCAACATGAAGCGATGCCGCCCCAACATAAGCATCAACCGAAGTTGGGAAGAAAAGCTCTCTGGCGTCAAAACGCAAAACTGGCGCCCGCCGACCAAGCAGTTCCAAGTCGGACGGGCCCGAGCCGGTTTGGCTTTCGACAGCGGGCTGTGTCACAGCCGACAACGCTACCCACCACTGGGCATCGGGGTGCGAGATCTGGCGATCATCGGCAATAGAGTTGCCAGAACGCCCCTGCTTTGGAGGTAATGTCATGAACGACAGACCCGTTGCCATCATTGCGAACGCCGGTCTTTATGTGGGGCCAGCCCTGGCGCAGGCGTTGGCGGCCAAGGGATACGATCTGGTTCTTGGCGACCCCGCTGACGGTCTGGTCGATGAGATCTCAACTCTCGAAGCCGAGACGTGGGTGGTCGACAATGTCTCGGATCTGGCCGAGCCAACGGCGGCGCCGCGCCTGTTGGACATGGCGATGGACGCCTACGGCCGGGTGGATTCAGCGGTCTTCTTCACTGGCCAGATCGTTGTTGGCCCACTTCTGAGCAGCTCGGCTGACGACCTGGCCAGGGTAGTGAAGGGCAACATTGAGGCTGCCTACCGAGCACTCCGGGTGTTCCTGCCGCCGATGGTTGAGCGAGGCGAGGGCCAAGTGCTGGCAATCACGAGTGCTGCCGGCCTTCGCGTAACCCCGGGGGCCCCGCTCTACTCGGCCACCAGGGCGGCGGCAAACATGCTGGTCAAGAACGCAGCGGTTGAAGTTGCCCCAAGCGGCGTGCAGGTGAATGCCATTGGCTCGAACTTCATGGATTTTCCCGGCTTCATCGCAGCAACCGGGGCAGACGATCCAGAGAGAAGGAAGCGGATAGAGGCCCAGGTTCCGCTTGGCAGGCTGGGCACCATGGAAGAGTTCGCCCGGTTCTGCTGTGCCTTCATCGACGGCTCTTCCCGCTTCCAGACAGGCCAGTGCATTGGCTATGACGGTGGCTGGAGCGCTTGCTAGGCCACTTAGCCGAGCAAGTTTCGCTCTAGCAGCGCGGCCCGGGCTTGGGTCACTCCCTTTACCAGCACAGCATCAATCCCCAGCGACGCAGCAGCGTCAACATTGGGCTTGTTGTCGTCAAGAAACACCACTTGTTTGGGCGCAAATCCGAGGTCGGAGATCACATGTTGGAAAATTTCCGCATCTGGCTTGGCCAGGCCAAGCTGAAAGCTTAGGTAGAACCGACTGAAGAGGCGTCGCATCAGCTCAGCATCGGCTTGACCCTCCCAGTGCAAGGCGTTTGTGTTGCTGAGCACCGCCACCTCCAGGCCGCTTGCGAGGCTCCCAACCAGCGCCTCAGCTCCAGGAAACAGCCCCTTTGGCCAGGCCAAGAACCGCTGAACGAGCTGCTCGCCGGTGCAAGCCAGACCAAACTCCTCAACCAGGCGAGACCCAAATTCCTCAGGCGAGCACAGGCCCATCTCGAATTTCCGCACGATCGGGCTGGCCAGCCAGTTTCTCCAAAAGTCAGACTCGGGCAGCGGGTCGTTGCCAAGAATGTCGCTGAGAGGCCCCAGTTCAACAAGAACGCCGCCCATGTCGAATACCACAGCCTGGATGTCAGCATCGGATTTGGTCACGGCAAAGCACCGTAGCCCCCTGTGCACGGCTGGCGGCCCGACCCAGCCGCCGCTCCGAAGGACGCCACATGGGTTGAATGGCCTAGGCACAAGGGGGCCGAAGGTAAATCGTCTCAATCAAGGAAAATACTGTTCCGCTCCGTTAAACGGGCATGAAACTGCGCCGCCTTGTTGCTTCGATAATGGGATTTGGATTTCTTGGGGCCTCCCTCGTTATGGCCCCCGCCGAGGCCCAGTGGACTTCGCAGCCAACGATGATTGGAGACAACCAAGTCTCGGTCATTCGTGGGGCCGACTCTTGGATCAGCGTGGCATGGACCGCCCCAACCGATATGGAAAGTTTTCGGATGGAAGTAATTGAGTGGCAGGCAGGGACCGAATTGTCCTACGCCGACGGCGCAAACGCCGCCTACCTGTTCCAAGATCGCACGCTTTCAGCAGGCGAAATCGACGTTGCCTCGTTCCAGCTGACCACCTCAGCCCAAACCCCGAACACGTTCTACATCCAGGTGATCGCGTCCTGGGAGTTCGAAGGCCAAACCTACCGGTTCTACCCGGGTGGACTGAACGTACGCCTCGTCGACTACAACGGCAGCGCCGACTACGAACTGCTAACCAGTAGCGCCACGGTTGCCGACATCGGCGACGGCAGGAACAACTGGGTTGAGCTTGACTTCCTTGGCCTGGCGCCCGCCACCCGGGACCTGAAGGTGACAGTTTCCGGCGGAGTCGACGTCTACTACCCGCAAGAGACCTACACCAGCCTCCATCACGACAGCCTGCTGAACGGCAGTGAGGAAGACGTTGCCCGGATCTGGATCGATCCAGACCTGGTTACCGCAGGCATAGCCCAGCTGACGCTGACCGTCACCTATGAGGTTAACGGTCAGAGCCGAACCGCAACCCACCCGTTTACTCTCACGATCGTCTAGCTCAGTTCCCGCTGGGACTCCGCCTAACTAACCTCAATCCGAGAGTTACCAGGCTGGTCAGCAGGGGCGTGAGCCCACTAACGTCTGGTCCTTCTACAAACGAAGGGCCAACGATGCAGAATCTGGACGGCAAGACGGCGGTAATCACAGGAGCTGCCAGCGGCATTGGCAGGGCCATGGCCAACCGGTTCGCGACGGCAGGAATGAAGGTGGTGCTGGCCGACGTTGAAGAACCAGTTCTTGACGAAGCAGTAGCCCAGCTTCAGGCGGGCGGGGCCGACGCAATCGGGGTGGTTACAGACGTGTCCGACCTCAGCTCGGTCGAGGCCCTGTTGGCCGCCGCAACCGGAGCCTTTGGCAACGTGAACATTCTTTGTAACAATGCTGGCGTTGGCGGCGGGACCCTAGGTTCGGCCAGCCGCGGAGCACTGGACCTACCGGATTGGAAGTGGGTGTTAGAGGTAAACCTGTGGGGGGTGATCCACGGCCATCACGTGTTCCTGCCCCATCTTCTGGAACATGGAGATGGCCATATCGTGAACACTGCTTCGATGGCCGGTCACCTTCCCGGGCACGGCGCCTACACCGCATCGAAGTGGGCAGTTACCGGAATCACCGAAGGGCTTTTCCACCAGCTGAGGGGAAGCGGCTCTACCGTTGGTGTGTCCTGCCTCTGCCCTGGCTGGGTGAATACCCAGATCGCAGAGAGCACTAGAAACCGGCCCGAATGGGCCGCGCCCCACCCTTTGACAGAGGAACCAGACGACGATCTGGCAGCCGAAGCAGAAGCCCGTTTTGCCTTCATCCGAGACCAGCTCGCTGCCGGCATGGCGCCCGAGGATGTGGCCAACCTGGTTCATGACGCCGTTGTTGAGAACAGCTTTTGGGTTTTCACCGATCCCACAATCGTTGCCGCGCTGAAGGAGCGATTCGACGCAATCCTCGAGCGCCGGAACCCCAGCGACTTCGACTTTGCCGAGGCGCTCTCACAAACGAACTAGCCCAAGGCCGGCCGACCGGGCCCGCAATCGGTGGGCCGCCGAGCCGCTAGTAAGAGTGGCCGAGGCCGGCTCTGGCGTCTTGTTGAATGCCATAGTTCGGGATTGGGTACCGCAGCCCGTTGCGAGAAAGCGCCTCGAGGCCGGCGATGGCTTTCGGCAAGAACTTGGGCGGGGTGGCCAATAGCAGCTCGTCGTCCAGCACTCCCCCATAGCGGCGCTCGGCGAAACACGGGATGGACACGCTGGGTTCGCCAAGCTTTAGGGCCCGGCCCCAGCTGTCTGCGCAGGCGGACTCGCCAACACAACCCCACTCAAGGTTCTGATAGCCAGACCACTGAAGCCCGTTGATCAACAGAATCATTTGGGCGGGCGTGGCATAGATCAGGCAGATATCCGGCGGGTCCAGCCTGCCTGTCGCCAGAGGCGAGACGGCCATGGCCTCGAATCGACCGAAGGGAACGGTGTGCATCGCGCGCTGGTGGGCCGACGAATCCTCGATCGTCTCGAACCAGACACCAGCCATTTGTCTGCCAGACAGCCACTCTTCATCCGGCGGGTGAAGCCCGATCACTGCCCCGCACTGGGCGCCAACCAGATCTTCGTTGCTTATGCCAACCGTCCAGTTCAAACGGGCGGCCATGGCGACGATCTGATCTGTGGTGTGAATCGCGGTTGGCCTGCGGATCTTTGGGATGGCCTCCATGGCCGCAATCGACTCGAACATCGACATGCCAATTGGGGTGGTCCGAAGCCGCAGCAGTCGGTTGAGATCATCAACCATCTTCGGCCAGTCAATCGGTGTGCCAGGAAGATCTACGACCTGTTCGCTCATGTGCCCTTCTTTCCGGTTGGATCGGTTGGGCGAAGCTACCCCAGACAGGTAAACGACCTAAAGCCACGGTCCGAAAAGCCGACAAACAACATGTGGCCATCCCCCGATCCGCCGCCGGTGGACTTGTATTGATCCTTGCGCTCGCTTCGTGTTCTGTCGGAACCCAAGAGACCGATGAAGCAGTGCCAACAAGCCTCGCATTTCAAACTTTGCCAACCACAACGACCACGCTTTTGATCGACGAGGATCCAAACGTGAGCCTCACAGAAGACGATGAGGCTCTGGTGCGTTTCGAGGCTGCCTGGGTGTGCGAACTGCAACGGCGAACGTTTTCGGACCCAACCGCCATCAAGCAGGCGCTTGACGACAAACTGATCGATACTGGCCTCTCAAGCGACGCATACACCGAGTTCAGACAGCGAGTAAACACCGATCAGGGCCTGCGGGAATCAATCCTGTTCGAATATCAGGAAACCTGCCGGACCTAGGGAGGAGCGCCGATAGGCGCACCGACCAATGTGATAGTTCGTTGTTCGCCGAGTCAGCGAGGCGAATCAGCCAATCGAGCCCTCCACCTATTCGCTAAGGGCCCCGAAGCATGAATCCCACCAAGATTGCGTACCTCGCGCTGCTCCTGCTGCTACTCGGCGGGTGCACGCTCGAACAATCAGCCGATACAGCCAGCAACACCGAGGCGCTTGGGAACAACCAGCCCGGCAGCGCCAAAGACGACGGTGCGAGCGACACAACAGAGCCGGGCATTCTCAGTGTCTTTGACGGCGAAATCATCACTGGTTCCCTCGATCCAGGAGACGACAGCTTGCTGATCCCAGCAGAGGGTGGGGAAGGCAGGGAGTTCAACGATGGTGCCAGCTTCTTCTTCTGGAATAAGGCCGCTCGCTTCCAATGGCAGAACGATGGCGGGGACTACCTCGACGCCGCCGGAGTCGCTCAGGGCCCGACACCGTGGGCTGTAACCACAGTCAGCGACAGCGACAGCGTGCACGAAGTTTCGTGGGACATCACCGCGCTTGCCGCCGAATGGGCCTCTGGGGCACTGCCGAACCGCGGCGTGCTACTCAAGGCGGTTGGCGGATCGGGCGGCCCGCTGGATTACTACTCCGACGAATGGGCCGAGCCCAGTCAGAGGCCGGGCCTTACCGTGGAATACGTGCCAAGCGGTGCATCGGATTCGGTCACCGTCACGCTGTCGGCCGGTGTAGACACCATTCTCACCTCGGCCAGTCTGACAGCGACCAAGGGCCAATCCGAACGCCTGCGAGTCCGAGACGGAGAGCAGAACGTGGTGCTTTGGTTCGATTTGTCCGAGCTTGGCGGTGCCGCGATCGAGGCGGCTTCGCTGAAACTCACGACCTATGCACAGTTCACCAACAGCGACGTTGATCATGGCCTGTTCGCGCTAACGACTGCCCAGTTCGACACCAGCGCGCCGATCACCGGCCTGGCCGCTGCTTACCCAAACGACATCGGGCTCAGCGCAGACCCTGAGGTCTACTTTCAGTACTCCTTCGATTCAGCTGCGCCAGACGATGGTGGCGATTGGCTTGATCCGAACAATGCCGAGGACCAGCGAAACAGCGCCAACCGATGGCCTTGCGCAGAGCTCTCGCCGGAAGGCCGCGGCCCAGGCGGAGAAACCTTGATACCCGAGCCAGGGTTCGGGGGCTTTCGAGCCGGACCCCTCGAGGGCGAGGCGCTGTGTTTGCGGCTGGCGTATGAAGATGGGGCGCCAAACACCCAGGGCCTTGGGAACTACGGCGTGTCGCTTGAGCGCAAGGTGGCCGACTTCCCGGCAGAGACCCTCACGTCGGCCCAAAGCCAGGTCGAGGAACTGTATGTGCGCCTCTACATTTACCTTGGCGACTCTTGGGGCGAGAACATCAACAATGAGGGCGGGAAACGGCCCGGGGGCATCTCGGGGAGGCAGCAGGCCAGCGAATACGCTGCCGGTTGGGGTGGGCGCAGCACCAATGGCAGTAACGGCTGGTCCGCCCGCGGCGGCTATTTCCCCCAGGTTCCCTACGGGTACAACCCACTGGAGGGGATGACGATGTTGTCGAGCTACATCTACCACGCCGACATGCAACGTGCGTACGGTGACAGCGTTGCGTGGGACGTCGTGGTCGCCAAGTCATACATTGGCCCCATGGTTGCTGGCGATTGAGGTAGACACGAAGGCAGGTATGTCGCAACAATCATGAGGTCGCGGTTAGCGACATTGCCATAGAAGTGGGGCCCTAAGCTAAGGCTGTTCGTCTGGCCAGATGGTTTGGAGAAAGGTCCGAACCGCGGTCGCCAGCGGCATTCTCTTCTTGATCCCAAGCTGCACCTGGCCACCCTCATCGCCGTACTCGCCCGGTTTCCACACACTCTGTGGAAACAAGCGCTGGAACCTCATCTCTTGGCTGACGCGCATGCTGACCGGGCCCAGCTTGGCAACCCAGTCTGGGCCTCCGAATCCCTGGCCCTTCACTGTCACGACGTCTCGCACTCCAAGCCGCGAGCACTCGGCCCGCAACAGCGCCACTTCGAGAAGGCGCTGAGCCTCCTGCGGAACCGGCCCGTAGCGGTCTTTCCATTCAGCTTCGATCGCTTCGACTTCCTTGCTTGAAGTCACCGCGGCCAGCCGCCGGTAGGCCTCGAGGCGAGCCGCCTCGGTTGGCACGTAGAGCTCTGGCAGATGGGCATCCACCGGCAGGTCGATCTTGATCTCAACCGGCTGTTCGATTCGTTCGCCCTTCAGTTCGGCAACTGCCTCGTTCACCATCTGGCAGTAGAGGTCATACCCCACCGCAGCAATATGGCCAGACTGACCAACCCCCAGCAAGTTCCCTGCACCCCGGATCTCAAGATCTCGCATTGCGATCTTGAAGCCAGACCCAAGCTCGGTGGATTCCCCAATTGTCCTCAGCCGCTCATGCGCTTCCTCACTTAGCGAAGCATCCGGCCTGGTGAAGAGGTAGGCGTAGGCCCGCTGACCAGACCGCCCAACCCGGCCTCGGAGCTGATGCAATTGGCCGAGGCCCAGCATCTCGGCCCTGTCAACCACCAACGTGTTCACCGTTGGCATGTCGATGCCGGACTCGATGATCGTTGTGCAAACCAGCACGTCGTACTCGCCTTCCCAGAAGTCGAGCACCACCTTTTCCAAGGTTCCCTCATCCATCTGACCGTGGGCAATGCAAACCCTGGCCTCTGGCACCAGATTACGGAGATCGTTCGCAACCTTTTCGATACTCTGAACCCTGTTGTGAACATAGAAGACCTGCCCCTCCCGCAGCATTTCTCGTCTGACCGCCTCGGCCACGGGCCGCTCGTCGAACTCGCCAACGTAGGTGAGAATGGGTTGCCTGTCGGCAGGCGGTGTATTCAGCACCGACAGGTCCCTGATTCCAGTGAGGCTCATTTCCAGCGTTCGCGGAATTGGCGTTGCTGTGAGGGTGAGCACATCGACGTCGGCCTGGAGGCGTTTGATCTGCTCTTTGTGTTTAACCCCGAACCGCTGCTCTTCATCAACCACCAGAAGCCCGAGCTTCGGTAGCTTCACATCGTCTGACAGGATGCGGTGAGTGCCAATCAACACATCAACTTCGCCAGACTCGCAGGCAGCAACCACTGCCTTCGCCTGCTTGGTTGTTAGGAAGCGGCTTAACACCTCAACCCTGAGGGGAAACGGCGCGTAGCGGTCGCTGAACGTCTGGAAATGCTGTTGGGCCAGCAGGGTTGTTGGCACCAGAATCGCCACCTGCTTCCCACTTTGCACTGCTTTGAACGCGGCTCGCACCGCAATCTCGGTTTTGCCAAACCCAACATCGCCAACCACCAGCCGATCCATCGGGATGGCACGCTCCATGTCTTCCTTCACCTCGACAATGGCAACCGCTTGGTCGGGCGTAGGTTCGTAAGGGAATGACCCGGCCAGCTCGGCCTGCCATGGAGTGTCTGGCGCAAACGCGTACCCCTCAGTTGCCAGCCGCTGCTGGTAAAGAACCACCAGTTCCTGAGCGATCTCGTCAACCGCAGACCGAACCTTCGCCTTGGATTTGGCAAACTCTGCCCCGCCCAGTCGGTGCAGCGACGGAGAGTCGCCGCCCGTAAAGCGCCGGATCAGGTCGATCTGGTCTGACGGAACGTAGAGCTTGTCGTTGCCGCGGTAGTCGACAAGCAGATAGTCACGTTCGCTGCCCCCAATTGCCCGCTTGACCATTCCGCCGAACCGACCGACGCCGTGCTGGTGGTGCACAACGTAGTCACCGGGGCTGAGGTCGTCGAAGAATCCTTCGGTCTGGCGCTTGCGGGGTCGAACCTTCCGGTGGGCTCGCCTGCGCCCGGTCAGCTCAGCCTCTGGCAGAACGGCGACGCCAACCGACGGGAGAACAAAACCCCGTTCCACCGGCGCAACAACCAAGTGGATGCCAGGGTCGAACAGCTGAGGAATTGCGGTGCCGTGATCGGTGGGATGAATTCCCCAATCACCAAGCAGGGCAAAAAGACGTTTGGCCGACCCCGCCCCGTCGGCGGTGATCACAACCCGGCAACCATCGTTGAGAAGTTGGTTGATATGGGCCGCCAGCGCCTCGCCGGGAGGAGGCCAGCCGGATGCCACAAGCACAGCAACATCTGGGCCGTCGGGTACCGACATTGCGGTTACAACCGGTGCCTCGGTGCGAGCCAGCAGTCGATCGAAGGGCAAGTGGAGGCGAGGGAACTGGTCGGCTCCAGGTTCTGCGTCCTCGGCAACAGCTCCCCAGGTTCGGGCCAGTGAGGCCGCCAGGTCAGCCTCCTCGGCCAACAAATCAGCGCCCCTGTCACGCATCCGGCGGGGCTCAACCAGAACCACCAGGGCATCGCGGTGCAACAAATCGGAGAGCACAATCTCGTCATCGGACAACCACGGCAGCCAAGACTCCATCCCGTCGAAGAGCTCGCCGTCGGCCAGGCGCTGCCATTGCTCTCGGCCCCAGGGCTCGGATGCAATCAGCTCTTCTGCCCTGGCCCTCACATCGCTGGTCACGAGCAGTTCTCGGCAGGGGAAGATCTCGACCTCGGAAATGTCGATGGTTGACCGCTGATCGTTCACGGTGAACTCGGTTAGCCGATCAACCTCGTCACCCCACAGATCTATCCGAATTGGGGCATCAGCAGTTGAGGGATAGACGTCAACAATCGAGCCCCGGATGGCGACCTCGCCCCGATGCTCAACCTGTGGTTCCCGGCGGTAGCCGGCAGCCACCAGATCAGCCACCAGCTGCTGAGGATCGAGCTGGTCTTCGCGGCCAACAATGATGGGCTGAACCTCATCGACATGGGGGCCGAGGCGCTGCACCAGGGCCCGCACCGGGGCCACGATTGCACGCGGGCTGTGGTCTGGGTCCTGGAGGTGCCAAAGCGTGCGCATCCGCCTGCCCATGGCCTCGATCGAAGGGCTAACCCGCTCGAACGGCAGAGTTTCCCACGCCGGGAAGGTGAGAACATCGTCGGGGCCGAGGTAGAGGCTCAGATCAGCTGCCAGCCTGTCAGCATCACCAGTGGTTGGCACCGCAATCAACACCGGGCTCCGGGCCGACCCCTCAACCAGAGCAGCGACGGCCATGGCTCTAGCCGGCTCGGCCACAGCCAAAACCGAAGTGGCCCGTCCGATCACGCGGGTTAGCGCCTCGTCTTGGGTTACAAGCCCCGGAAGGCGCCTAAAACTCACCGGGTCAGGCTAGGCGCTTGACCCCAAGGTTGTGAGCTACTTTCAGAATCAATGAAGCAGTGATTACACCGGCGAAAATCCCCACTCCGTTAGCCACCATGTCGGTGACTTCCAGTTGGCGAGTGGCGGACAACAGCGGTTGGGCAACCTCGACCACGCCGGACAGAATTAGGAGTGCCATCGCCAACCGAGCGCCACCAACGCGCTGCCCGACGGCCGCGTAACCCAGCATGCCCGCCCCCGCCCACAGCACCAAATGGCCCGCGGTATCCCAGGCCAAAGGCATGTCGCCCAGATCAATCCAGTCGATCCCAAGAGCCGCCTCGATGTCCTGGCCGCGGGACCGCACCCAACGAAGGCCGCCAAGAACAGCTCCTGGCGCCCGATCAGCCATGCTGAGCAAACCCAGAGCAGTGAGGAACCCAACAAAAACAAGCATCTTTGACCACTTACCGAACATGTTCCGCACGGTAACCAGCATCGCCCCACCAGCAAGGTCACCACACCGATCATTCACAAAATCCCCACAACTATCATATTGGGTCGGCTACCGCCTCCCGGGCTCCGCCCATCCCAGTCCCCAGCTCGCTGCGTGCCGACGCCGTCGGCAACGCGTAAGACCGGCAACGCGTATGATTGTTGCTGGTGATACTGGAGTTCCCCACCCCCGAAAAATCGTAGTAGAGAACTCCAGAACAAGAATGCGGTGCGACAAACACGGCCGCACGTCAAGCCGGGTAGCCTGGCTTCGTCGAAGAACAGGCGCTGCGTCCTCTACTCGCAGCGGCCACTCGCACCTCACGTGCCAATCACCCATCTCCGAAACGAGATAGCAATGGCACTGTCAGCAGACGAGATCATCGTCCACAAAGCCACCAAAACCTATGGTGTTGTTACCTGGCGCCAACTAAGTAACGCTGGGCTCAGCGACGGTGTCATCCAAAGTCGCATCGGCACTGTGCTAACCCGGTTCAGTCGTGGCGTCTACATTGTCGGTCAACCAACCCGGGCTGCGCTGTTAACCGCCGGCCTGTTCTCCGTCGATCGTGCCGTGGCGGCTGACTACACCGCCGCTCGCCTGCACAGGCTTCCCGTTAACCAGATGTTCGATGCCCAATCGGCCAAAGGCCTCTATTTGGCGGTCCCCCACGGCCTCAACCGGCACCTCAGCCCGCCCCTTCGAGTTCGCCAGACGCGCAGCCTTGGGTTCGAAGATGTCTCAACCGTCAACGGATTTCCCTGCACCTCGATCGAGCGAACAATCTGTGACCTGAGCGCTTGCCTCAACCGCACCCAGCTGCGGCGCCTTATTGAGTGGGCCATTGTTGAACGACTAATGACCAGGGCCTCTTTCCGGGCCTGCGTTCGCAGCTTCTGCCGGCGCGGTCGCAGGGGAAGCAGTCTGATCCGCCAGCTGAGCATCGACCTCCTAGACGATCAACCGTTCCCAGTCTCAAAACTTGAGAAGCTGGGAGTCAAGCTGTTCAGCGCGGCGGGCACCTCTGACTACGTGCTTCACTTCAAGCCTCCCTGGCACGATGGAATCTCCGGAATCGTCGACCTTGCCTGGCCAGATCTCAAGGTGATCGTTGAGCTAGACGGACGGCGCTGGCATTCGGTAACCGCGGCGTTCAGCAAAGACCGGGCTAGGGATCGCCTGGCAAACAGAAATGGCTGGTTCGTCCTCAGATTTGGGTGGGAA
>QIKW01000118.1 GCA_003231975.1 Acidimicrobiia bacterium | reverse complement strand
GTTGAGTCGGTCCATCGGGGTGCCTGGGTGTTGGTGGATGCAGCGGGCGAAGTGCTGGATGGAGCGGGCGATCCTGATCAGTTTGTGTTCACCCGCAGCGCAACGAAGAGCTTGCAGGCTCTGCCCCTAGTTGAGTCTGGCGCCCTTGAGCACTACGGGCTGGAGCAGCAACACCTCGCCCTGGCCCTGGCATCTCACAACGGCGAGCCAGAACACATTGAGGTTGCTGCTGACGCGCTCAACCGAATTGGCCTGGACCAGTCGGCCCTGCTGTGCGGGCCCCAGCGTCCGTTCGCCGCCGGGAACGAGGTGGCAGAGCAACGAATCATCAACAACTGTTCTGGCAAACACGCCGGGTTTCTGGCAGTGAGCCAGCACCTTGGCCTGGATCCGGCGAACTATCTTGACCCAAATGGCCAGGTGCAGCAGCTGGTTGCGGCCGCAGTGTCTGAGATGACCGGGGTTGGCCGCTCGCTGATCAGCGGGGCCGTTGACGGGTGCAGCGCCCCAACCTTCTTCCTGCCACTGAGAGGCTTGGCTGTTGGCCTGATGCGAGTGGCGAACCCCGCCTCGCTTCAAGCGTCAAGGGCCGCTGCTTGCGGGCAGCTCACCGCTGCGGCTGCGGCCCACCCTCACCTTGTGGCCGGGACAGGGAGGCTCTGCACCGATCTGATGCGGGCTACCAAAGGCAGGATCTTTGCCAAGACTGGGGCCGAGGGTGTCTACTCGTTCGGGGTGGTTGGCGCCGGTCTGGGGTTCGCCTGCAAGGCCAGCGACGGGAACCGGCGGGCCAGCGACGCTCTCGCGGTAGCGGTGCTGCGCCATCACAATTTGCTAAGCGAGCAGGAGGCCAACGAGCTTGGCCGCTGGAGTTCCCCAACCAGGCTGAACTGGGACGGCATCGAAGTGGGCCGGGTAGAGGTTGTGACTGAAACGACCTAGCCCTTCGCCGACGAGGCAGCCACTCCCTGGCGGAAGTAGCGCTGGAAGGTGAAGAACACCACTGCCATTGGGATGGTGGTGATCAGGCTGGCGGCCATCAGGGTGTTCCAAGGATTGGATTCCCCGAAAGCACCTCGCAACAGCGCCAGACCAACAGGCAGTGTCCGGATGTCGGGGTTGCTGGGTGCTGCCAGAAGGGAGTGGAGGAACTCGTTCCAGGTCCCTTGCACGCTCAGGATGGTGAGCGCAATGAGGCCCGGCTTGACCAGCGGCATCATCACGCGGCTGTAGGTCTGCCAAAGCGAAGCGCCATCAATCGCGGCGGCCTCTTCAACTTCGTGGGGAACGAGATCGAAGAAGCCTTTCATCATGAAGATCGAGAACCCGTCGAAGATGAGCGGCAGGATCAGCCCCCAGTAGGTATTGAGAATACCCAGTTCCTTCATTACCAGAAAGCGTGGGACAACCAGCACGATTAGTGGGATTGCCTGCACTGCAATTACGGCGCTAAAGATCAACCAACGGCCACGGAAACGCAGCCTGGACAGTGCGTAGCCGGCCATCGTTGCCAGCATCACGCGCCCAATCGTGACCGAGCCGGTCTGAATTGCAGAGTTGAGGGCCCAGCGCGGCACTCGGATCCGATCGTTGTTCAGCTGATTCAACCCGTCAAGGGTTGGGCTTCCAAGTTCACGATCGAAACGAAGCGACGTTGGGTTGGCTGCGATGTCTGGCAACGACTTGAACGACGAGACCCCGGCCAGAACGAACGGCATGATGAAGAGAAGGGCGAAGAGCATCAAGATCGAGTACGAGGCCAGCATCTTCAGCCGACCGAGCCAGCGACGGGTGCTGGGGCGCTGGAAGAACGGGGTCTGCCGGGCCGGCTCGACAGCGCTGTCGATCGTGGTCATCAGAGCCGGTCCTTGTCTCTCATCAGCCACCTTTGAAGGACTGTGAAAGCCATGATGATGAAGAACAAGAGAACTGCAATTGCTGCGCCCAGGCTGGCCTCTCCGTTCTGGAAGGTTTGAAAGTAGGTGAGGAAGGCCGGTGTAAGCGTGGATTTCTGGGGCCCTCCGAAGCTGATCGCAAAGATCTGGTCGAACACCTGCCACGTGCCAATTAGCCCGAGCGAGATCACGAACACAATTGTCGGTTTCATCATCGGCACAGTCACAAAGCGGAAACGTTGCCACCATGAGGCGCCGTCCAGTTCCGCCGCCTCTTCCACCGACACCGGGATGTTCTGCAACCCTGCCAGGAATATCAACATGAACGTTCCGACCGTTGTCCACGTAACCAGAATCATGATCGACAACATCGCCACAGACGGACCGCTGGCCCACTCCCACAAAGACAGGCTCATGAACTCGTTGTTCTCCATCCAGCCAGGAGCCTCGTCAACGCCAACAACGCCCAGGAGGTTGTGAATGATGCCGTTCGGATTCACCAACCAGTTGATGTCTTGAATTGGCAGCAGGGCATTCACCGCGCCCCGAGTCTGGAACATGAAAAGAAAGATCAGGGATACCGCGATGGAGCTGGTGATTGACGGGAAGTAGTAGGCGGTGCGAAAGAAGCTCTTGCCCTTCAGACGTTTTTGGTTAAGCACAACCGCGAGGATCAGGGCGATGAACGTCTGGACGGGCACTACCCCCAACACGTAATACAGGTTGTTCCGCAGCGAGATGGCGAAGTCCTTACGCCGGATGTTGTCGTCGAAGAGCAGCTCGCGGTAGTTGTCGGCGCCTACGAATTCGCTCTCGAACGGGGGCGTTATGCCGCCCCAGTCACGCAGGCTCACCAGAACCGACATTCCAATTGGGATCGCCAGGAACACAATCATCCCCAGCAATGCCGGAGACACAAAGATCCAACCCCATAGTCCTTCGCGGTTGAAGATCTGCGCCCGCTGGGGCTGATTGGACTGTTGCAGCTTCCTAAGCCGGGCCCTCAGCCCGCCAGCCTCGGCTGTTGGTTTTGTCGCCGTCGTCATGGGTGGCCCACTTAGGATCCGTCCGATCGGTCAAGGTATGTGGTTCTAGAGGCGAGCCGGCCGACGCGAGGGGAAACTGTTCGCGTCGGCCGACCACGGTTCACAATTGCTAGAGCAGATCGTCTCCGGCGTCGACAACCTCTTTGATCAGTTCATCAACAGTGATATCTCCGGCGATGAGACGCTGGTAGGCATCGTCGAAGACACCCTGAATGTCTCCCACTCCGGATGGGAACTGGAAGCGGGAGGCGTATGCGGCGCCGTCAACGAAGGCCGACAATTCCGGGTTGTCAGCCAGCCAACCAGCTGCTGCTGACTCTCGGGCCGGCATCACCTGGAATCCTGATGTCCAGGCGGCTGCGCCTTCAGCGCTGGTGAGGTACTCCACCAAGGCCCAAGACTGCTCGGGGTTCTCCGCATTTGATGCAACCCCATAACACACCGTGAATGCAAAGTTGCCTTGACCCTGCGGCCCTTGGGGCAGTTCTGCCACTGCAAAGTCTCGGTCGGGGAATTCGTTGCCGAGGAAGCCAACAATCCAGTTGCCCTCAATGGTCATTGCGGCCGCGCCGCTTCCGAAGGCCTCACCACCCCAGCCAGTATCGATGTCACCTGGTGATGCCACCGAACCGGCAGCGTAGAGGTCGGCTAGGTATTGAAGGGCCTGACGGGCGCCGTCAGAGTCAATGGCCACCGCAGTGCCGTCGGCTGTGAGGATGTCGGTCCCTGCCTGGAACAGGAAAGAACCGGCTCGGGCGTATTCGGCGCCGAAGCTAAGACCAACCCGGTCGGCCGTCGTGAGCGCGGCGGCGACGGTGGCCAGTTCCTCCCATGTGGTTGGAACTTCCAGGCCTGCTTCGGTTAAGGCGACCGGATCGTAGACAAGGCCCAGCGTCGAGAAGTCTTTCGGCGGGCAGTACCAGGTGCCGTCGATGGTAAACACATCGCGCAACGAACTGTAGATGTCATCGGGATCGCTCAGCACTCCATCAGGCACAGGGGCGAGAGCACCCGAATCGACAAGATCTGGCAGCTTCCCAGAGTCGACATAGAACACATCTGGCGGATCGCCAGCCGCCAACGAAGCCTGTAGGGCGACGTCGTATTCTGGCTGTGGCTCGAAGGTGGCGTCGGCACCGGTGTCGGAGTTGAACTGGGCCACAAGGCTGGTGAGCTGAGTATCTTCAGCTGCTGAGGAGGCCCAGCCCCAAAGCTGAAGCTCGGCGCCGGCAAGATCCACACCGGCCGCCTCCTCCATCGCCTCTTCTTCTTCTTCCATGGCCCCTTCCTCTTCTTCCATCGCCTCGTCGGTCTCAGGCGGGTCGGTGGCAGCCGAGGATTCACCTGACTCGGTGGCATCGTCGTCGCCACCACCACAGGCCGCCGCGATCAACGCGAACGCGAAAAGTAGTGCGGCTATGCGCATCCAATAGTTCTTCACAGGTTTCTCTCCCTTGTGTGTGGCTCGGGCTCGGCTGACGCCGCTCCGTTGCCTGTGGTTGATTCTCGGACGATCAGATCTGGCTGAACCAGGATTGAGTTAGGGGCGCTCTGGCCAATCAGTTGAGCAACCAGACGCTGAACCAGCAGGGCGCCGACCTGATCCATTGGTTGGCGTAACGAGGTAAGCCCAGGCGCGGTCAACGACGCCGCTGGGATGTCGTCGAAGCCGGTGACCGCCACATCGGCTCCGGGAGCTGCTCCGATGTCTCGAAGGCCCGCCATCACACCAAGAGCGACGGTGTCGGAGACACAGACGATGGCGGTTGGGTCTGATCCGTCCATCAGGTTTGGCACTGCTTTGCGGCCCGCATCGAAATCGTTGATCACCCGCACCACCGATTGTGGCTCCAGACCCAACGACTCTGTTTCCTCGGTGAAGCCAAGAAGGCGGTCATCACCGGTGGGTGACCCATTTGGCCAGCCGACAAAGGCCAGACGCTGATGGCCCTGTAGGTAGACGTGCTCGACCGCGGCGCGAATTCCCGAAGCCCCGTCAACGTCTACCCAATGCACGGCCGGGTCATCAACCCGACCGAAGCAGGCAAACGGGATGTTCCGCTCTTTGAGGTAAGCCACCCGCTTGTCCTCGTACTCGATTTCGGACAGCACAAAACCGTCGGCCCCGCCGCCACGCAGCAGCTCGGCGTAGGGCTGCACGCGATCGGCTCGTTTCTGGGCGAAAAGAAGCAGTTCAAGATCTGCATCAGAGGCCGTGGAGACAACCTGATGCAAGAAGACATCAAGCGCCGAGTTGGGGGCGGTGTCTCCCGGGAGGCAATAGGCCAACATGAAAGTCCGCCCGGCAGGCAGGCTTTTCGCCGCCCGACTGGCCCGATAGCCAAGCTTTTCAATGGCATCAAAGACCCGTTGTCTGGTGCCCTCTCTCACGTGGGCGTGGCCATGCACAACATTGGACACCGTCGCCATTGACACACCGGCCAGTTCGGCAACATCGCGAATGGTTGGACGCCTGTGAGTGCTCACCTTGGCGACACTAATCCACGATTTGAAGCGTTTCAAGAAAACGTTTCAAAGAATGTGAAAACGAGGCTAAGATTCTGCAAGCGGCCTCGGTAGCCATGTGGCCTGCGTCCCGGTTGAACGAGGAGCCACCACAAGCGCATGCCTGAACCCCTACCCGATCCCGGTTCGAGCATGACCAAGGGGGGCGTTGCTCTAGTAACGCACGCTGACGGGACAATCGGCGGCGAAGCCAGCGGCGTGTACATCCGAGACCGACGCATCGTGGCCGGTATGCAGCTGCGCATCAACCAAGCTGCGCCTGTGCGGCTCAGCGGTGCGCGCACCGGCCCAAGCGCCGATCGCCTCACCTACGGTCATTGGACCGCATCCCCAGACCCCCAAGCTGTCATCATCCGTGAGCGGTCGTTGGTTGGCGGCTACTCCGAAACCATCACGGTCCGCTGTTTCCGCAGCCCGATCAAGTTGAGCATCAATATCGAGTTGGCCGCTGGCGGCGCCACGATCTACCACCTCGATACCGAGTCACCCTCGCGGGAAGACGTTGCGTTTCTCAAGTCGGCGCTTTGGGCCAAGGGATGTTCCATCGATCAGCTCACCGTCTCAGCAAACGTGGCGGTTGAACCGGGCGACGAGCTGACCTTCTCGTGGGGTCTCAACATCGGGGTCGAAGAGGTTCCAACGCCACCCAGAACCGCCATCCAGGTGTCCAGCCGACCGCTGCAACAGGCGCTGGACAACGCCAAGTGGGATCTCGAGGCGTTGACGCTCACCGACCCCCGAACCCGTCAGCCTTTCCTGGCTGCGGGGGCGCCCCACTTCTTGGCCCTGTTCGGACGCGACGCACTGATGGCTTCGCTCCTCACGTTGATCGCAGACCCCAGCCGCGCTCTCGACACCCTCGATGTGCTTGCCGCTTACCAGGGCACCGCCCACAACACCCAAACTCTCGAAGCTCCCGGCCGAATCCTTCACGAACTCCGGATTGGCGACATGGGAGTGTTTGGCCTGGACCCCGGGGTTCCCTATTACGGATCGGTCGACGCAACCCCGTTGTTTGTGATGGTTCTGGCCGAGTGCCTTCGATGGGGCGCCCCGCCTGCCAGGCTTCGCTCGCTCCTGCCCGCGGCGCGGGCCGCCGTGCAGTGGTGCCGGAGTCACGTCGACCAGTACGGGTTTGTACAATCGGTACCTCATAAGGCAGGCATAGACAACCAGGGATGGAAGGACTCAGGCGACTCGGTCGTTCGACCAGACGGTTCTGTTCTCAGAGAAGCCACCTCACTGGTTGAGGTTCAGGGGTACGTGCACTCAGCCCTCCTGGGCCTGGCCGAACTCGAAGCTGAGCTTGGCGAACCGACCGCCTCGGGCCCGCTTCGCGAGGAAGCCGCCAGCTTCGCCAAGAACTTCGCCACACACTTCGAAATCGGGGCAGACGTGCACGTGGCTCTGGCGCTTGACGCCGCCGGCAAGCCGGTTGCTGTGCGCGCCTCAAATGTTGGCCACCTGCTGGCCACAGAGATCATCGATACGGAACTTGCGAGAAAGCTGGCAACCAGGTTGCTGAGCTCCGACGAGTTCTCGGGCTGGGGAGTCCGCACCCTCAGCGAGACCGAGATCGCATTCAACCCGCTCGGCTACCACGTCGGCAGTGTCTGGCCACACGACAACGCCATTCTGCTGCGCGGTCTGGCCAACCAAGGCCTTCGCCACGAGACCATCAAGCTTTCTGGAGCGCTGATCGATCTGGCGGCAGCAGGCCAACACACACTCCCCGAACTGCTCGGCGGTTTCCAAAGGGCGAAGTTCCCTGAGCCGGTCCCCTATCCCGCATCGGCTCGGCCCCAGGCGTGGGCTGCCGCCGTTCCATTTCAGATCGTCACCTCACTCCTCGGGTTGCGGCCGGCCCTTCACCTCAACCGGCTGGCGCTCCGCCCGATCCTGGAACCCCACCAAACAATCTCGGTTGCCGATCTGCGCCTTGGCGACCGCACCATCAGCATCGAGGCCACCGGAACCAACGCAACTGTGTCCGGTGACATCGATGGCCTCCAGATCAGCATCGAACGCTGACCCCACGAGGCTCGGCGATCATCTTTGTTGGGTTCGGTATGCAAAGCGAGAATCAACCCCAAGTTGTTGATTCGGGTTACTGTGATTTGAACAATCACACGAGAGGGACCATATGTCTGACACACCCGAGCAAGTTGCGGGTTGGTATTACGCCCAGGGCGATCCACCGGGGACACAACGCTACTGGGACGGCACACAATGGCAGGGCGGGCCTCAAATGGTTCCCGAGGCTGGTCAGCAAGGCGGGTACGGGGCCGTTCAAGTGCGCCATAAGGCACCGAACGGCAAGCGCTTTGTTGCTTTCTTGATTGACGCCCTCATCATTGTCGGCATTTACATATTGGCGCTCATGCTGGGGTCCATCTCAGAGGTGCTGGCCCTGGTCGGTCTCCTAGCTGCACTGGTGTTCCAGCTATACAACCAGATCTATCTGCAGGGCACGACCGGGCAGACAATTGGCAAGAAACAGCAGGGCATAACGCTGTTGACCGATCAGAGCAGCCAGCCCGTCGGCGCAGGGATGGCGCTTGCCCGTCTTTTGCTAATCATGATCTTCGCCATACCCTGCTACTTGGACCACTGGTGGATTCTGGTCGACGAAGACAACCGTCGCCTCAGCGACAAGGTTCTGAAGTTCCACGTCTACACGGCCTGAAGCGCAACGGGCGGTAGCGCGGCTCAGTGGGTCTAGAGAGGCCAGAATAGGCCGGAAGGCACTGGAATATCGCCAGTCAGCATACGCAACGGCCAGATCACCATAGCTAGCCCCAGATTGGCCAGAAGTAGGCCTTGAACTTGGAACTTTTGGAACGAGCGTCTCGGTCTCCTGAGCCAAAATACAAGAGGAATCTGAATTGCAAGCAGCAGAACCAAAGGGTGACGTTGCCAGCTGGCAGCAACGTCTCCTTTGAGCAACAGGCCAGCCGCCCTTGTGCAGCCGCAAAGCGGGCAGTAACCGGCGGTGGTGCGGCGGAAGGGACAAAGGACGGTCCCTTCGTCGTCACTAAGCACCGCAATCACTGCAATGCCTGCCGCCACCGCGGCCCATGACTTAACCAGTTGCAGCGCAGCTGTGGGGTTTGTCACTGCGATCGGCATCATCCCCGGGAATCCTAGTCGCGTATGCCCGGCGCATCAGCGCCGCCCCAGTGCCTTTCCGAGGGCAAGCGGCCTTCGCGGTACGGGTGACGAGGTCACGATGTTTGTCACCGAGTGAGCTGCCTGCCAGAGAACCCCGAACAGCTCTTCGAGGTGACCAGTGCTTCTTACGTGGGCTCGGACCACGTGAGACTCCGAGCCTGTCACCCGGTTTGCCTCTACTACCTCTGGCATGGCGCGAAGCACGTCGTCTATGTTCTCGTTTCCTTCGGTTTCTGGCCCCGAGTTCAGCCTGATGATGCACTGGATCGGGAACCCCACCACCTCGTAATCAATGACGGCCCGATACCCCGAAATCACCCCCCTTTCCTCCAGTCTCCGCACCCTGTCTCGCACCGATGGAGCGCTCAATCCAACCAGGTCACCAAGCACTCGGTAGGACCGTCTGCCGTTCTCTTGAAGCAGCTCACAAATGTCCAGATCGATATCATCAAGGGAATCCACCAACGTCTCCTTCGTTTCGTTAGCAGCTTACAGTTTAGCCATCGATTCAGTGGTCCAATAGGCCATTGGACTGGTAGAAACCAGTGATTCCAAGTCGTCAAGCTGCGTAGTGTTACCAGCATGACAAACACACAGAAAGACGCCTTCAGCAACCTCCTCTCAGTCTGGAACGTTCAACAGGATCAGCGGGCCGCGAAAGCCCCTATTGCTGTTCGTACCAACACCATGATTCGTGTGGGCGAGGCCCGCACCAACATGTACGCCGCCCGCCGAGCTGCCTGAAAGACTCAGGCCTTCGAGGCCATCAAGAATCCAACGGCGAAGGCCACCGCAAGGGCCAGGCCGGCGCCAAGGAACGTCTCGGCTAAGGCCGTTGTTGTGATGTCGGTTGCGGCATTCGCAATAGCGGTCTCATAGCCCGGCTCGCCAAGCACGGGAAGCTCAAGTGCACCCCGCAGCTCCTTGAATCGCCGGACGCCCCACGCCGTCAGCCCGGCCAGCCCAACGCTGAAGCCGACAAGCCTGGCCATGATCACAAGCCCGGCAGCACTCCCTCGCTCTGCGGCCGCGGCCACGCCAACCACGGCCGCACTGCTTGGCCCAAGCACCAACCCGATCCCAGTGCCAACTAGTAACAACTGGGCCGCCATCCATCCATAGTTCGGATCTGCGCTCCAGGTTGATCCCATCAAGCCAAGGCCGAACGCCGCCAGGCCACAGCCAAGTGCGGTTGGGAGTACGTTTCCGAACCGGGCCGACAAGGCGCCCCCGGCGTAGGACATCACAGCCATTGATGCTGTTAAGGCCGTAAGCAGCCACCCAGCTAGCAGAGCGGTAGAGCGAAGCCCCCTTCCGGTTCCGCTTTCGACAATGTTGACAAAGAGCGGCACGTTCACCAGGGCGATGGCCAGCCCAACCCCAACAAGGGCGTTCACCACCAGCGCCGCCCCCGGCCCGGTCCGCTGCAACAGGCCCCACGCCACGATTGGCTCCACAGGGCCGCCAGCTGATCGTCTGCGTTGCACAACAGCAAATCCGACCGTGCCAAACACAGCCACCACAAACAGCCATGGCCCAGCGAACGCAGCGGAGGCTCCAGTGAGCTCTTCCAACCCACCAACGGTTTGGATCTTGGCCTGATCCAGCAGCGCAATGTTGATGGCCACCAGCCCAACAGTCAGAAGGGCCGCGCCCAGCCAGTCGATGCTCCGATCGGCCTTGACTCCTGGCGCCAGAAAACGCCAGCCAAGGAACATCGCAACCAAGCCAAGAGGCACGTTCAGGTAGAACTGCCACTCCCACGACAGGAATCGAACTAGCACGGCGCCATAAAGCGGCCCCCACACCCAGCCAAGGGTTTCGATGGCCCCAAGCGTGCCGAGCGAACGTTTCAGCTTGGCCCCTTTGTACACATCAGCAGCAACTGCAAACGCCACGGGCACCAGCGCCCCTCCCCCAACAGCGCTCAGGATCCGGCCAACCAGCAGCACGGCGAATGAGTCGGTTGACGGCACAATCAGCGACCCGACGATGAACACGGCCAGCCCCCCAACAAACACTGGCCGTCTGCCAACCACATCGCTGAGCCTGCCCGCTAGCGGCATCGCTGTTATGTAGGCAATGAGGTAAACGTTCACGATCCAGGCGGTGGAATCCAGGTCGTCTGGCAGCCTCAACCCAACGTCGGCAATCATCGGCCGCAGCATCGTTGCCACAACCATCAGGTCATCCGCCGCTATGAACACCCCGAAGGCAGCAACCCAAAACGCGGCCCACTCGGCCCGCCCTTCATTTGCTGACTCAGGAACCGAGCCCGGCCTCAACTGCCAAGCTCTGGTTCGGCAATCGTCACCTCTGCCCCGTAGTCGCTCAGCACCATCAGCCAACTGGTCAGCTCGACCCCTTCGCCAACATCAAAAGCGGCCTCAACAACTTGGCCGCTGGGCCCGTCGATCCAGATGTCAATCACAGATTCCTGATCAACCAACCCGCCAGTGAGGGTGGAAACAGTTGCGGCCGCAATGGTTCCCCTCACTTGCTGGCGGGCCTCCGCCACCGGGTCTGGCGAAATCAGCCGGGCGTCTGTCAGCCCTCCTGCCAGCAAGGCGCTCCAGCCAACGGTTGGGCTGAACAGCACCGTGGGGTCGAAGGCAAAGTCGGGGGGCGCGGTTTCCCACGCCCCGGTTAGAGGGTTGGTGATCCAGATCTGGCCCTCAATGGCAACCGCCCCAACCTCGGTGTTCAAACCGAGGGCGTCTACCTGCACCACGGCATCGGCCGAAGAGGGTGCGGCATAGCGCCCAGTGGCCCCAAGGAACCGAATGATCATCCCCTGGTCAATGAACACTTCTGCGCCGGTTTGTTCGATCACGAAACGAACCGTCTCAATCTCGGCCATCGCCTCGCTGGACCGGGTCAACACTTCCTCAATCGAGGGGGCGGCATCAAGCTGGTTTGAGCCACTGGACGAACAAGCCGACAGCAGCAGCACAAAGGCCAGCGCTACAGCAGCGGTCAGGCGGCGGGGGGCAACCATGAGCGAATAGCCTATGCGCCTGCCCGGTTAGACCCGAACCTCGTAGTAGAGGTTGGCAACGTCGTCTAGGTCATGCTTAGTGAACGAGCCAAAGCCGGCATCGGCCACCAGCTCTTGCGCCCGCTTCGGGTGAAGGCCAAGAGTGCCAAGGCCCAGCCCATCTGGTTGAGACCGAGCCGACTGGAGGCACGAAGAAACCGAGAAGCCGTAGAACATTGCCAGCAGCGGATTGCGCTGATCCTTCGTGAAGTCTCCGGTGGAGCGAATGTCCTTTATCAGCCACGTGCCGTCGGGATCGATGGCCTTGCGGACTGCGACGGCAGACAGATCTGGTCGGGGCATATCGTGGAGGCAGTCGAACGTGAGCACCAGATCGACCGAGGCGGTTGGCGGCACGTCTTCACCACCGGCCTCGATGAAGCTGACATTGCCAAGGCCCAGCTCGGCGGCCCGCTCGGTGGCCTGGGCAATGGCAGTGCCCGACGGGTCATAGCCCACACAGTTGGCGTTTGGAAATGCGGCGGCAATTGTGGTTAGCGTCACCCCGGCGCCGCAACCAATGTCGACCACCTCTGCGCCAGCTTCCAGCTTGGCAACCACTCCGTCCATTGCTGGCAGGATCACCGAGTTGAGGGCAATGCGAGACCACGGGCCGGTCATCCTGGCCAAGCCCGCGGCCGCGGCTGCGCCTTGTTGTTCGTAGGTAACCCCAATACCGGTTCGGAAGGAGTCGGCCACCGCATCTATCACGCTGGGCTCAGTACCGCCCCGGAAGGCACCGGCGGCAAAAGCAATGGAGCTGTCTTCGTTTGCCAGCACCGCCGCTGCCTCGTTGCTCATCTGAAAGCTGCCGTCTTCGTTGCGGTCCAACAGTTGGGCTGCGGCCTGGCCGAGCAGCCATTCCCGAACGAAGCGCTCGTCAAGGCCGGAGGTTTCGGCTACCTGGTCAGATGTCATTGGGCCAGACCCGGCCATAGCCCGGTAGAGGCCAAGTCGGTCGCCGAGGTGAATCATCATCGACACCTGTTCGCCCATCTTGTAGGTCCACACGTTGAAACTGAACAGCTTCAGCTTGTCTGGGTCCACCCCGCGGTTCTGTTGAACCTGTGAGGCTTCTGCTTCTGAGTCTTGGGGCATTCGGCTGGCTCCTGGCTGGGCCCTGCGGGCGAGGCAACTGGAACCATGAACCTAGAACAGGTAGGGCGGTTCATGCCCATCGGAAAGCCCGCCAGATCATTTGTTGAATCCCGACCAAACTGGTTGACTTTTGCCGCTTACCCGATAAACCTGACCGCTTCAGTCAAGTATCGTCCCAAACTCCTAAGAGGACACTCATGTCAACAACAATAAGTCCAACCGAACTCAGCACGCAGCTCAACGATGTAAACATCGAGGCCGTCGCAAGCCTGGCCACCAAGATCACCGAGGTTCCTACCGTTGCCGACACCACCTGGAACGCCAAGGTGGTCTGGAAGGGAGGCTTCCGTTCTGAGGCCACCATTCGAGACTTCCAGCCAATCGTTTCCGACGAGCCAGAAGCCCTTGGTGGCACCGACAGCGGCCCAAACCCGGTCGAGCAACTGCTTGGCGCCCTTGGCAACTGCCTGGCGGTTGGTTACGCCGCCAACGCAACCGCGGCCGGAATCGGGTTACGGGGCCTGCAAATTGAGCTTGGCGGAGATCTGGATCTCCACACGTTCCTGGGCCTTGCAGACGGCAACGCCGGCTTCAAGAACATCGAAGTGCAAGTTCAGATCGAATCTGATGCAACCGCCGAGCAGCTAGCCGAACTGCACACCAAGGTGACAGGAAGCTCACCAGTTGGCCACACCCTGGCCAGACCAGTGCCATTGGAAATCAACCTGGTTTAGAAAAACCCCGTTGAGTCTGAAAGCCGCCGCGCGTGGTCGCCATCGGCGACGAGCGAGAAGCTGTTGACCCAGATGGGCGAAGCCGGACCTGCAAAAGCAGGTCCCAATACAACAGTTACGCGTGGTCGCCATCGGCGACGAGCTAGAAACTGGTCACCCAGATGGGCGAAGCCGGACCTGCCAAAGCAGGTCCCAATACAACAGTTACGCGTGGTCGCCATCGGCGACGAGCGAGAAACTGGTCACCCAGATGGGCGAAGCCGGACCTGCAAAAGCAGGTCCCAATACAACAGCCGTCACGCGTTGCCGACGGCGTCGGCACGCCGCGAGCAGCCCAGTCAGATGGGCGAAGCCGGACCTGCAAAAGCAGGTCCCAATACAATTGTCACACCCCGCGGTCATGCTTGGGGTTATGGCTACTTGTATCGATTGTGAACAGGAAATGACAACCGCATCGGGCTGCACCATAGGCACCCTCACGCTGGAAGGGCGCACCTTTCAGCGTGCCCCAGTTGCAAAGAAGCGAGGCATTAGCGCATCCGGGCGGTGTGGAGACTGCGGGGCTGCCCCTGGGCACCACCACCACCTCGGTTGCGACGTTGCCGATTGCCCGGCCTGTGGCTGGCAACTGCTTTCGTGTGAGTGTGGATTCGACGAGCTGGCGTTCAACCTTGCCGACTCAGACGAGGAATACCCATTCCTTGTGGCCGTCTGAGCTGGCATGGGTGGGGCGCTCGGTGCGCTGCCTCAATCGCCGATAGGCGATGAGCTCACATAGCCCTCCAGCACGCTGAGCAAGGGAGCAATGTCGCGCTCCAAGGTCGCGGCGCCCGGCGAAGGTTTGCCCCGCAGCGCATCAACCACAGCCCGGCCTCGCATGACGTCAATTGCCACCTTGATGGCCTCCGCCCGTTTGGCCTCTGGAACGGCGCCGAAACTCAGGGTGAGCCCCTTGATCATCTGGCCAAGGCGTCGCTCAACCGGAACGATCGCCTCCCGTAGTGCTGCATCGGTTCGAGCTGCAACCCACAGCTCGATTTCGGCCTGGAACGTCTGGGTTGAAAACGAACGCCGCAACGCAACCAGCGCTGCCGTCAAACTCTGGCCGGACTCCCCAAGGCCAGCAAGCGAATCCTGCATTTCGCGATAGCGCACGGCACCGATATGCCTAACGGTCGCCGCCATCAACTTGGGCCGGGTTGGATAGTGATGTTGCAAGGTTCCTCGAGACACCGCGGCCAAGCGCTGTACGGCAAGGGTGGTCGTTGCCCCATATCCCCCGATCACCAGCGACTGCACCGTGGCTTCAAGAATGCGGAGCTTGACCCCTTGCGGATCGTGGCCGGTCACTTCCTGGACGTTGGGCTATTTCTTGTGCCGTAGTCTCCGAACGGGCTGTCTCTCTCTCGAACGGCTTCACGCCAGCCAACCTCTTGGGATCGGGCAACAAAGTCGGCGCCTTCTTGGGTGTGGCGGGCCACTCCGTCAAACATGAACCCCAGGAGCCGGCTGGTGTCTGGCTGGTATTGGTGGCGGGCAACGTCGTTCAACATCCACTTCATCATCTGCAGTTGGTTCAGCGGCAGCATGGCCATGCGTTGGGCCAGCTCCGAAGTGTGGTCGGCCAGGTCCTCGTCTGCCACGCATTCCAGAACCAGGCCAAGCTCTGCCGCTTCCTGGCCGCTGATCTCGTCGCCGGTGAACAGGAATCGCTTTGCCTTCTCAAGGCCAAGCCTGGCCACCCAGACCCATGGGGCCTCCGGAACGCCCCACACCCGGGCTGGCGGGTAGCCGAACCTGGCAGATTCGGACGCAACGATCAAGTCTGCGTTCAGAACCATGTCGGTTCCCCCGGCAACACACCAGCCTCCAACCGCGGCCAGCGTCGGTTTAGAGATCTCGTGCAGCTTGGCGAACGTATTGCCATATCGGCTGATCATCTGGATGTCCTGGACAGAGTCCCACGCCCTGCCATCTGTTCCTTCACTGTGGGCTTGGGTGACCGTTGACCAATCCAGTCCGAACCCGGCACAGAACGCCTTGCCCTCGGCCCGAAGCAGCACCACCTTGACCGACCCGTCGATATCTGCGTCATCGAGGTTCTGCCCAAGTTGGTCCCTGAACTCGGGCGTGATCGTGTTGAACTCATCCGGGCGGCACAAAATGAGGTGCCGCACTGCCCCGTCGTCTTCAACCCGAATTGCTGTCATTCCAGACTCCTTTTCCATAACAATCAAGACTGATTGTTATGGAGGCTAGCTCCGCGGACACACCAACCGGCGCCCGTCGGCTCAGAGATTTCCTGTAGTCTGACAGCCGATCAGACATATTCATTAGCTTGAGCAACGCCCGTCCCAGACTGGGAGCCTCGTTGAAACAGATCGAACCACTGAAATCATGGGGAGTGCGCGGCGCCTTGGCTGCGCTCTTGGCTCTCACCGCGGTGGGGGCAGAGGCACCTCAAGCCGCAGCGGCAGCTGGGGCGCCCTCTTGCACCGCCGTTGAACAAGCCGATGGAACTTTCCAAGTCAGCTGGACGCTCGGCACCAGCATCGATAAGTACGTGATCGACCGCTCAGTGAACGGGAGTTCCTACAACTGGCGAGGCGCCAAGTTCAGCCCAAGCACCAGCTTCAACGACGCCGAATCCTGGGGCGCCACAACCACTTACAGAATCAGAAGCAAAGACGCAGCCAACGCCCAAGTCGGCAACCCAACGCCCTGCACCGGAGGGGGCGGTGCAACGACCACAGTCTTTGCGATCGGCGACATCGCAGAATGTGCAGACCTCAACAACCCCAATTCTGGTTCCCGGCTGGTGAGCAGGCTGCTGGATGCCAGGGGCGACGGCAAGATAATCCTTCTGGGCGACTTGGCGTATGACTGGGGCAGAGACCCAGACTTTGAGTGCTTCGCCAACATCGTCGGCAACCAGAACAAACAGGATCTGATTCCCGCGGTTGGTAATCACGAGTACGGGCAGAACGGGGTGATCACGGGCTACTGGAACTACTTCCAGAACGTCGGCGTCTTCGCCAACGGATATGGACCAAAACGCACGGTAAGTGATTTCGACTCCACGTCGCGTCTCTACTACGAGACCTGGGTAGACGGATGGCAAGTCCTCGTGCTTGACAGTGAATGCTGGAGGCTTCAGGAAGGGAAGCGGAATCAACCCAACGCCGACAGCCCCAATGGTTGCGACGAGGGCAGCCTCCAATACCAATGGCTCGAGTCAAAGCTGGCTGCTGAACCAAACGTCTGTCGAATCGCGGCAATGCACATACCTCGTTGGTCTTCTGCCGGTGCAAATAGGGGTTCCTACAGCGACCAAGTTGCGCTGTCTGAGATCTATACCCTACTTGATCGGTACGGAACCGACATGGTGCTGGCTGGCCACGCTCACCGCTATGAGCGCTTCGTTCCCCAGGATGCGTTTCAGAACCCGGACCAGGCGAACGGGTTCCAACTTCTGATTGCGGGGACCGGCGGCACGCCCCTGCGCGAGGCGGAATACCAGGCTCCGAACTCAGCCGTGGTCATCGACGACAGTTTCGGTGTTCTGGAATTGGGGCTGGGCGCAAACTCCTACACATGGAAGTTCGTGTCAGCCGCCACCAACGGCCAAGGAGATCTCACCCAAGCCATCCTGGACTCGGGAAGCCGTGGCTGTATCAACAAGAACTAGCTCCGCACAGGGCACCGCCGGGCAACAATTGAATAACAGTTGATTCTGGGTTGTCACCTCCGAGAAATCGGCTTAGTGGCTCCAGAATCAAAGAATGGCGGAAGGTAAGGGATTCGAACCCTTGGTAACACGAAGTGCTACAACGGCTTTCGAGGCCGCCCCATTCGTCCGCTCTGGCAACCTTCCACGTGAGAGGCTAGCGGTCTTGGTGGACAGAGGCGAGGGCATAGTCTGGACCGATGTCGTTGACTGGCCAGATCCCCGAACTTCGAGCCGCCTTGGCCGAGGTGGGCGACCCAGAGCGGGCCGCGCAGATGGCTGGCTACATGAAGGACCGCTTTGAGTTCTTCGGCGTTGCCAGCCCGGCCAGGCGCGCAACCCAAAAACCCATCCTGACCGCGGCCAAGGGCGCTGACCAGCAGGACTTGCTGGCCTTTGCCGAAGCTTGCTGGGCTGAACCCAAACGCGAATTTCACTACGTGGCGGCAGACGTGTTGCGTAAACACAACGTTGCCCTCTCGGCCACTGCGCTGGCAAGAGTTCAGGCGTTGATCACAACTAATTCGTGGTGGGACACCGTTGATTCCTTGGCCGCCTGGACCGTTGGGCCTTTGGTGCTGCGCCATCCGCAGCTGACAGGGGCGATGGACAAATGGATCAGCGACAAGAACATCTGGCTGGCCAGAACGGCCATCATCCACCAACTCAGTTACAAAGACCAGACAGATCCCGACCGGCTGTTCGCCTACGCCGTGCAACGGGCCGAAGACACCGAGTTCTTCATTCGCAAAGCCCTGGGATGGGCGCTTCGCCAGTACGCCCGAGTTGACCCAGAGGCCGTAGCCGAGTTTGTTGCGGCAAACCCTCAGCTCTCGGGCCTTACCAAACGCGAGGCCTTGAAACATCTGTAAGTGACACCCGGCTGCCGGGACGCTCTCTCAACGATGTTCGGCGAAGAACTCGGTCAGCAGAGCAGCGGCCTCGTCTGCCAATACCCCCGGAACCACCTCGACTCGGTGGTTGAGCCGGGGGTCGTCACACACGTTGTACAGACTCAGACAGGCGCCAGCTTTCATGTCGGCGGCCCCGTAGACAACTCGATCCAGCCGAGCGTTCACCAAAGCCCCGCCACACATCACGCACGGTTCAAGCGTGACTGCCAATGTGCAGCCGGTCAGCCGCCATGAGCCAAGCGAGTGGGCCGCATCACGAAGGGCCAGCACTTCGGCGTGAGCAGTTGGATCACCCGTCAACTCTCGCTCGTTGTGACGGCTGGCCACCACCTGACCGTCCTTAACTACCACGGCACCAACAGGAACATCATCATGGGCCAGCGCACCCCTGGCCTCTTGAAGGGCCAGGGTCATCACCTCTTCGTTGGTCACAAGGCGACGCTAACCGTCAGAACCAGGAGGGAGCCAGATTCGTGGCATCGTCAGCAACCGTTCGGCTACTCAGAACGTCAAGCAGTTGCTCCAGTTGAAGGGGCCGGGCGAAGTAGTAACCCTGACCGAACTCAACCCCGAGGTCATCCAGATTGCGCAGCGCCTGCTCATTCTCGATCCCCTCGGCAAGAACCTGGTGGCCAAGGGTGTGGCCCAATGAAGCCATAGCACGAACAAACACGTCGTCTCCGTCGTCCAGGTCGCACACAAAGGGCTGAGCGATCTTCAGAATGTCAATCGGGAACCGACGCAGGTAGCTGAGGGAAGAATAGCCAGTGCCGAAATCATCGAGAGCAACTCGCATTCCCTCGCTACGAAGCCGATTGAGCTGGGCCGTTGTGAAATCCGGGTCATGCATCAGCGCCGTTTCCGTCACCTCGAGAACAACTCGTTCGCTTGCTGTTCCGGCGTCGGCAATTTGAGCGCAGATGCGCTCGACCATGTCTCGCTCCTGCAAGGTCCGCATCGACACGTTGGAAGTGAGCCAAACATCCGTGTGCCCGGCAGCGTCCAGAACCTCGAAGTCTTGGAGCACCTGGGAGAAAACGAAGGTGTCTATCGGCACGATCAGACCAGACCGTTCGGCCTCATCAATGAAGCCGTGTGGGAGCAGCAGACCGTCGGGAGAGACCCACCGAACCAGAGCTTCGGCCGCTACAACTCGGCCGCTGTGCAGGTCTACGATCGGCTGGTATAGCACCCGGAACTGTTCCTCGGCAACGGCGCTTCGAAGCTGGGAACGCAGAGTCTGGCGGGCAGACACTTTGGCGTGCATCTCCTGATGGAACACCTGAACCGAACCCTTGCCGCCTTCCTTGGCGGTGTACATCGCAACGTCGGCATGCCCAATCAGCGTTGGTGCATCCATGCCTGGCTCCCACGTCGCTAACCCAGCACTAGCACCCACATTGACCATTTGATTGCCCGCCACCCGATAGGGCCGACTCAATTCGTCAAGCGCCCTCTTTGCCACGATCCCAGGCTCTGCGTTGTCAACCAGAAGCACCGCGAATTCGTCGCCACCAAGACGGGCCACAACATCGGTGGGGCGAACGCAGGCACCGAGGCGGCGAGAAGCCTCCACCAAGACTTGGTCGCCGGCAGCGTGACCGAGTGTGTCGTTGACCACCTTGAAGTCGTCTAGGTCGAGGTAAACCATCGACAGTTCTGGATTGTCGGACTGCAACAACTCGTCCAGCCGCCTGCCAAGGAGGGCCCGGTTCGCCAAGCCGGTCAGACCGTCGTGGCTGGCCTGATGGGCAAGCTCGCGCTCCAGCGACCGCAGCTTTCCTATTGCAGATTCCAACTGGTCGTTTTCCAGAGCGAGGGCGGCGTGTTCCACCAAAGTGCTGAAGAGTTGGAGATCCTCGGCCAGAAAGGTTGTGACGTCGCCCAGCCGATTCGCAACCAGCAACAGGCCCGTTCGACCTTCGCCGGACTGGAGCGCCCCGATCATTGCGTCGTCGAACTGGCGCTCGGCCATGTACCGGCCGCATGGACCGTCATTTCCGGCGATCAGCGGAGGGGTGGCGGCGGCGGCAAGATCGTCCACCGTCTGTCGATCTTGCGTTGTCATGACCCGCCTGCTGGTTGTGCCTTCGGTCCAAGTGATCACCGTTCCAGCCGCGTCGTCGGAGCCGACGCTTCGAGGGGAAAGATGCAACTCGACCACACCTGCCCGGAACATCCCGGCTGCCTCGACTAGCAGCGAGTCTGCGGGCGTTCCAGCCTCGTCTGTTGACTTGAGGGCCCGGGCCGAACTGTAAAGAAACTCGACCCGTTCCCGCTGGTCTCGCTCTGATATGTATGACCGGTAGGCGGCAAACAGAACAATCGAGGAAGCTCCAACCAGAATGAGGCTTAACGGTTCAATGGTCAACAGCAGAGCCATCACGATTGCCTGCACGTAGTTCGCTCCAGTAACAAAGGCTCCCAGGGTTGCCAGGGCAACTATTCGAGACCGCTGGCCTGAGCCTTCAACGAGCCGAACAACAAGCGAAATGTTGAGCAACTCAACGCCGCTGCTGACAAGAGCGGCAGCCAGCACGGCCAACCAGCCCATCGGGCTCAACGGATCGCCCGCGCCAACCAGGAGGTCCAGCACCACCCACGCCACGCTTACATGCAGGGCGAAGTTGGCCATGTTGAACAGCACCTTCACCAGCGGAAGCCGCTTCATGTAGCGAAGGGCAAAGAACGATCCGACTACAACCGCCGGAATGGTCCATCTGGGCTCTGTGAACAGGATCCCCAGGATCAGAGGCAGCTCGAAGAAGGAGAAACTGCTCGACTCGCTGCGGAAGTGCATAAGCACAACCCAAGACTCGACAACGAAGAACCCCAAGGTCAACGCCCACCAGGGCACCGACACAGCTCCAGAGATCGGCTGAGCGTTCCAAAGAATCGTGACCCAGAGCGCGCCAGCCATTGCGGCTGTTGCGGCAATCTGGATCCATACCAACCGCAACGACGACAGCAAACGCGCACGCCGAGCAATTCTCACCCTGTTCTCATCGGCCGATTGCCAGACATCTACAGGGTTCCGGCTGTCAGCTCCAGCCAGCGCCAGACCAGCCATTTCCAGACCAACCATTGCCGGACCAGCCATTTCCAGACCAACCGTTACCCGACCAGCCAGCACCAGACCAACCGTTACCCGACCAGCCATTGCCGGACCAGCCGTTACCCGACCAACCGTTGCCGGACCAGCCATTGCCAGACAAGCCGACATCGCTGATGCAA
>QIKW01000065.1 GCA_003231975.1 Acidimicrobiia bacterium | reverse complement strand
TCATCCACTTGCCCCGCCACATCCAGTTGGTTGCCCTCTCGGCAACTGTTTCCAATGCCGACGAACTGGCAGAGTGGATGCAGACCGTTCGGGGCGAGACCGACCTGGTGGTGGAACATCAACGCCCAGTTGAGCTGGAGAACCTCTACCTCGTTGGCGAAAAGAAAAGCGCCAAGCTTCACATGATGAGAACCCTGGTGAACGGCAAGGCAAACGCGAAGGCCTTCCGATTCGACGCCGACCTCAGGCCAACCCGTGGGAGGGGTTCAAAGAGCAGGGGGCGGGCCCCGAGGCCATGGCGCACCCCAACCAGAGTTGACGTTGCGCAGGCGCTCGGGCGCCACGAGCTTTTGCCTGCGATCTTCTTCATCTTCAGCCGGGCAGCCTGCACGGATTCAGCTCACGCCGTGCTCGACAGCGGCATGGTTCTCACTACCGCCGACGAGCGCGCCCAGATTCGCTCTGTCGCAGCTGAACGCCTGTCTGTTCTTGGCGAGGCCGACAGGAAGATCCTTGGGTACGACCGCTTTCTGGCCGGCCTGGAGGCAGGTGTTGCCCCCCACCACGCCGGGATGGTGCCCCCAATGAAGGAGGCCGTCGAGGCTTGCTTTGTTCGAGGGCTCACCAAGGTGGTTTTTGCAACCGAGACGCTGGCGCTCGGGATCAATATGCCGGCCCGAACTGTCGTGATCGAGAAGCTAACAAAGTGGACAGGAGACGGTCACGAGGCACTCACCCCGTCCCAGTTCACCCAGCTAACAGGGAGGGCTGGCCGCCGTGGCATCGACACGAAGGGCCAGGCCGTTGTGCTTTGGTCTCCCTTTGTGCCGTTTGAGCAGGTTGCAACCCTGGCCGCCAGCAAGGACTTCGAGTTGTCCTCGGCGTTCCGGCCCACCTACAACATGGCGGCCAACCTGGTGCGGCGCTACCAGCCAGAACGGGCCCGCCAGCTCCTCAACCTGTCGTTTGCCCAGTTCCGTACTGATGCTGACGTTGTGCGGGTTGAGCAAAAGCTCGAGCGACTGTTCGAGCGCCGCACCCAGATTTCGGGGCGGATTGAGAAAGACTTCGGACCCGTTGATGAGATGCTGGCAGCCCTGGCCACCCCAGTGCAAAAAGACGCTGGTACTCAAGACATCGCGTTTGCGCTCAGCAGGCTTCGGCCCGGAGACATCCTAGAGATCGACGGCCCAGGCTTGCCGTCGGTTGGTGTGACCCTTTCGGTTGCCTACCGCAAGGGCAACCGGGTAAAGGTGGTAATCGCAGACGTCGACGGCGAGAGCCACGAGCTAACGGCGCAGAGTCTCGAGTGGCCACCAACTGTGGTGGGCCTGGTTGAACTACCCGAGCCTTACCTTCCACAGAGTGTCTCCTTCCAATTCGATGCCGGCCGGCTCCTGAAACGGGCTCCGAAGATCTCAAGCGGGAAGCATCGGTCTCTTGGGCCCTCCGGTTCGATTAGGTCAATTGATGATGTGTCTGGTCCGGTGAAGAAGGCGCTTCGGCGACTGGGAAAGATCGATTCTGAAATCGCAGGCCTGCAAACCTCGGCGGCCAAACAAGCCCAGTCGCTGGCAGGCCAGTTTGACCGGGTCATTGACCTGCTGGAGGGCCGCGGCCACCTCGATGGATGGTCGCTTACCGACAGCGGTCAACGTTTGGCCCGGCTCTACCACGAATGCGATCTGCTGCTGGTTGAGGCCCTCGACGTCGGGCTGTTCGATGGTCTGTCATCGGCCGAAATGGCTGCATTTGCCTCGGCGTTCACCTACGAAGATCGCCGCACCGGCCAAAACGATCGACCCTGGTTTCCCACACCAGAGCTGCGGCGACGCTTCGAACGACTTACCAAGCTGCACACCAACCTTGCCCGGCAAGAGCGAGACGCCAGGCTGCCAAATACCCGGCAGCCTGATGCTGGCTTCATGGCCGTTGCCCACGGCTGGGAGGCTGGCGGCGATCTACACGACGTTCTTGGCCGAGAAGAGATCACCGCTGGCGACTTTGTCCGAACCGCCAAGCTGCTGATAGACATCCTCCGCCAGATCGCCCAGCTTGCTCCAGTGGCCCAAACTGGCCGGACGGCCGCGGCCGCCTCCGATGGGATCTTCCGAGACTTGGTTGCTGCATCGTCAATGGTCGACAGCACCGAAACAGGTATCGAAGACAAAATGGACCTGGATGACGATTCGCAAGGGTGAGGCCTGGGAGCGTCCCCTGGAGGACGGCGACCTTCTGGTTCCATTGGCGGCTAGCGACACCGAGTTGGCCGCCCTGGCCCATGCGGCCCTCGGCCACAGCACCCCCGCCGTGCTGCGGGTTAGGGGCGGCGACGTCAGCCGAACCCTTGGCCTGGTTGATGGGAGGGATTCCAAACAGCACCGCTTCTGGATGGATCTGGGCCTTGCCAGCCTCGACGGCGGCCCCGAGATTCCGTTCGCAGCCTCCCTTATCGCTCACCGGTCTGGCTGGCGAGGCGAGGCTGCCGCGGTGATGAACGCGGCGTGGTTCGGAGACCTCTACCTTGGCCCCAAGGCTCATCCGAACGACGGCCTGCTTGACATCACGGTGGGGAACGTGCCGATGCGCCAGCTCCGCGAAGCTGGTCGGAGGGCCAAACTAGGCACTCACCTGCCCCACCCAGACCTGTCGTCTACCCGTGCTGCCACCTGGTCTCACAACTTCAAGAGGCGGCTGCCGGTGCTGGTTGACGGGGTGCTCATCGGCCGCTTCCAGAAGCTGGAAGTGCGGATCGTGCCTGATGCATTTGAACTGGTCGCCTGAAGGTCCCCCAGTCGCCCCGGTTGAGTGAATACGATCTGCGCCGTGGGAGCCTACGTCGTCGAACAATTCAGTGAAGCAGAGGCCGACGTGCTCCGTCGCTACTTCACCAATCTTGATCAACCGGTCTTTGCCCTCGTCAACCTTCCGGAGGTGGTGAAGGGCGCCCTCTTCGCTCGTTACTCCCGCTCGCCCAAGAGCCTGAGGCGGCTGTTCCTTGACGAGTTCGTTGGAGAGCTCGACATCGAGGGTGACGCAACTGTTGACGCAACGGTTGGGCTAGCTAAGGCCGAGGAGCTATACGAACGAATCTTCGTCGAGTACGGAGACGACTCGGTCGCCCAACTTGGCGGGGTTCACCTGGCCTGTGAGCAAGCCTCGAACCTGCTTACGAAAATCCTCGAATGGGGCAGGCTTGCGTCATACCTTGAGCAGTCGACCAGGTACATCGCCTACGACTCCAGAACCGACGGCCGCTACCGCTACTACCGAGACCCTCAAGTTCTGTCGTCTGAGCTTGGGACCCGCTACGTGGGCGACATCGACCGCCTATTCGACACCTACGGCACGCTGGCTCCGCTTGTGCAGGACCACGTCAAGAAAGCAACGCCGAAGTCTCCGGGAGACAGCGACTTCGTTTACCGGATGGCCATCAAAGCGAAGGCGTTGGATGCGGTGCGCGGAATTCTGCCTGCGGCTGCTCAGTCCAACGTTGGGATGTACGGAACCGGGCAGGCTTATGAGCAGCTCTTGATTCGCATGCGCTCGAACCCGCTGCCCGAGGCTCGCTACTACGCAGACATGATTCTGGGTGAGCTGCGCAAAGTAATCCCGTCGTTTGTGAGGCGGGTTGATAACCCCCAGCGTGGTGGTGCGTGGAGCGACTACCTGGCCGAGACCCGAACCGCAGTGGAGGATTTGGCTGCCGACCTTCTTGACACAACTGAGCAGCCAGATCAGAACGCCTCGGTTGATCTGGTCGACTTCGACCCAGACGCTGAGGTAAAGGTTGTTGCATCGATGCTGTATGCATCGTCAAACCTTTCAGAACGGTCCATTGAGGCCCAGGTGCGGGTGATGTCGGTTGAGGACCGGCTGCGGGTTGTGCGGGCCTACACCGGCGATCGGGGCAACCGTCGGCACCGTCCGGGTCGGGCGCTAGAGCGACCGTTCTACCGATTTGACGTTCTCGCCGACTACGGCGCATTCCGAGACCTGCAACGTCACCGTCTGTTAACGGTTGAGTGGCAGACGCTCACCCCAAATCACGGCTATACCAGGCCCGAACTTGTGGACGAAGCCGGTTTCGCCGACCAGTTCGACGCCGCAATGGAACGCTCCCAAGCCCTGTTTCACACTCTGGAGCCCACATTTGGGCCTCAGGCTTCCTACGCGGTGTCTTTGGCCTACCGGGTTCGCTTCAACTTCAATCTGAATGCCAGGGCCGCAATGCACATGCTTGAGCTGCGAACCACTCCTCAGGGCCATCCCGCTTACCGTTCCGTTGCCCAACAGATGCACTCCCACATTGCCGAAACCGCTGGCCACAGAGCAATTGCGGAGATGATGACGTATGTGAACCACGCGTCGGAAACTGATCTTGAACGGTTGGAGGCCGAGCGCCGAGCAGAGGCAAAACGCCAAACGCTTGGCACCGGCTAGCAGCTCACCTGCTGGCACTAATCAATAGCCGCCTTGGCTTACAGCCGCGTAGTGCAAACGCGCGTGTTTTGCAATTGGGCTAATCAGAACCGACAAATCAGCCGATTGGACACAATGTCCCGCCGTCGCTCACTAACAACCGCCGGAATAACTTTGCTGATGCTTGTCAGCGCAGTTCTGGTTCCAGTCACCCCCGCAGGTGCGCATCAGTCCTACACAGTGCAGCCAGGAGACACGCTGTCACACATCGCCATTCGGACCGGGAGCACGATTGCCGCGCTCTCGTCAGAGAACGGGATCACGGACCCCGGCCGAATCCGGACAGGGCAGGTTCTTCAGATCCCGACCAGGGCCGCCGGTGTGCCTGCTGCGGTACCAACCCCAGCCCCAGTTGCTGTCGCTGGCGGTCAGACATACACAATTCAGCCTGGGGACACGCTGGGCCAAATCGCAATTCAGCTCGGTGTAAGGCGAGCTGACCTGATTTCGGTAAACGGAATTTCTGATGCAAACCGCATCCGGTCGGGCCAAAGCCTCAAGGTGCCCGGGGCCGCAGCACCTATCTCTGCCGGAGTCGGAGGCCAACTGACCAACCTACTGCAAGCGGTCGAGGCAGACCCCGCCAAGCTGGCCCTGATTCCGATATTTCAGAAGTGGGCTGATGCCAACAACATCCCAGCTGATCTTTTGATGGCCGTTGCCTGGCACGAGTCTGGCTGGAACAACCAGGTCATCTCCTCAAAGGGCGCAGTTGGCATTGGCCAAATAATGCCTCCCACCCGTGAATGGGTGGCCACAGACCTCATCGGCAAACCAGAGCTGGATTCGGCGATCCCCGAGGACAACATCCGCATGAGCGCCCGCTTCCTGGCCTGGTTGATCAAGTATCACCAGTCAGAGGAACTGGCCATCGCATCATATTTTCAGGGCCCTGGAAACACAGATGCCGGTCGTTTCTTCGAAGCGACCGAATTGTATGTGGCCAGCGTGCAGGCCCACCGAAAGTTCTTTGTTGCCTCGTAGAGGGGCACTAGCCTGCAGCTTCGACGCCAACCAGCCCCTGGGCAAAAGACCAACGGCACAAGATTCTGCAAAGGTGTCTTGCAGATCCCGCTCCACTGTGTAGAGTCCGCCCCGTTCGGTCACACGCTCCCAGAGGGACTCATGAGTGAAAAAGTCGAAGAGGTCGAGGAGGGCGTCGATGACGCTGCTGGCGATCTCGAAGATCAAGACGTCGAAGACGAGGATCTCGAGCCAGATCTCGAAGAAGACGACCAGCTTGATCTCGAAGAAGACGACAGCATCGACGCCCCCTCCGACAGCGAGGGAGACGAGAAGTTCGATGGTGACGAGGACGATGACAAAGAAGAGGAGTCCGGGCCGAAGGCTCGCAAGGTCGCCGACGAAGAAGAAGACGATGACGAAGAAGTAGATCCCGACGACGTTGAGGAAGACCTAGACGCCATCCTCAAGAATCGGATGGCAACCGAAGACGATGACGAGGAAGACGACGACGCCGCCGCACCCGAAACGGCGGCTTCCTTGGCCGCCAAGCGGGCAGATGAGTTCGTGTGCGAGACCTGCTTCATGATGGTGAGCCGAAGTCAGTTCGGTGATTCAAAGGACCCCCGCTGCCCGATGGGCGAGCCAGGCTGCTCGGCCATGGTTCGGTTGGGTCTGTGAGCCAGGATTCCCGCCCTGAGGAGGCTGAAAGCTCTCCGCTTGAACAGTTGCTTGAATTGTTTGTCTATGCCCCAATCGGGCTGGTCTATGAGCGGGAAGACGTTCTGCCAAAGCTGGTGCGTCGCGGCAAGAGCCAAGTGAAGTTGGCGAAAGTTCTGGGCCAGATGGCGGCCAAACAGGGCCAGGATCAGGCCGGTGGCGGGGTGGGTGCAGCCCTTGGGCTATTAGCCACTGCGGTTACAGAGTTCGGAGCAGCGGTTGGCCTTGCCCCTCCCGCTGGCGAGCGCAGTCAGAGCGCCACGGTTGGCAAAGCGGCCAAGGCCGACGCGGCTGCTGACGCAATCGAGGTAGATCTTGCGGCTGAGCAGCCAAACAAGCCGGCTGAAGACCTTGACGACGCTCAGAGGCCGCTGCCGATCGCCAAATACGACCAGTTGACAGCCAGGGAGCTGATCCCTCTGCTTGGCGATCTCACCCCCAAACAGCGCGACCGAGTTCGGGCTTTCGAAGAGGTCAATCGGAACCGGAAAACTGTGTTGGCAAAACTCGCTCTGCTCAGCGAAGGCTGAGGCCGGAGGCGATGCCCGGCACCGAACACGCTCGCCTGGCAGTTGGCAGCGACCTGGGTCACATTGAGCTCATCGCCGCCGAAGTTGCCGAGCAAATCGGTGACCATCGAGGAGGCGCCTTGTTCCTTCGGAGAGAAAGTGGCGGCAGTGCCAGAATTCGGGCCACCGCCCTAATCGACGATCCGTCAGGCGTTGTGGTGGTTGGCACTTTCGACGGCTGTGTTCTTGGCTACGGCCTTGGCGTGGTTGAGACACTGAACGACGAAGGATTGCTGGGCCTAATCGATGATCTGGTTGTGCTTCCGGCCGCCAGGGAGGTTGGGATTGGTGAGGCAATGATGAACCTGTTGCTAACCCAGTTTCGCAGCAAGGGATGTTTCGGGGTCGACAGCCGCGCCCTTCCCGGTGATCGCCATACGAAAAACTTCTTCGAAAGCTTCGGTCTGAAAGCAAGGCTTCTTGTTGTGCACAAGAGCTTGGCGGACGACTAGCGCAGAGAGCTAGCTTTCAGCGGTCTTTGCCTCGGCCGTTTCTGGCTCAGCGGCTTCTGGCTCGGCCGTTTCTGGCTCAGCGGTTTCTGGCTCGGCCGTTTCTGGCTCAGCGGTTTCTGGCTCAGCGGTTTCTGGCTCAGCGGTCTTTGCCTCGGCCGTTTCTGGCTCAGCCGGGGCAGCTTCAGCCTCAGATTCGGTTTTGGGAGCCTCTACTTCTTTGCCCTCAGTTGTTGGCTCTGGCTGGCGATCTTCTGCCTGGCGATCTTCTGGCTGGGCAGCCTTCGGGTCGGGCTTTGTTTCCGTCTCGGCGCTTGTCTCTGGCACTTTGTCTGCTTTGGCCGGTTGGTCTGCCTTGGCCGGTTTCGAACTGCGTTTGGCGGCCTTGTCGTCTGTCTTCGGAGCCGCAGGCAGCTTGGCAGCCTTCTTTTTGGCGGGTCGCCGACGCTTGGTCTTTGTAACTTCGCTGGGATCGATGCCGAAATGAGCGGCGATGGTTGGAAGGCGGTCGGCCACCCTTCGCACAGCGCTGAGCAGTTCCTTGGTTGGCTCAGCCGGATAGCCAGAAGGCACAACGGCGTTGCGGATGGGCGAGAACGCAACGGCTTCAACCACAGTGGCCCAACGGTCCTGGGCCACGTCGGCCCCTAGGCCATCGGTTGCCATCGCAGTCAGGCGGGTTGCTAGCTCAGGCGGTAGGGGAGCGCCGGCTTTGACGGGCCTGGAGCTGAGGCGAAGAGCCCGAACGGCTCGTCCGGAGTCGGCAGCTTCTTTGATATCGGCCAACCATTGTTGATGATCTGACTCGATGCGCTCGTTGAGGCCGGCGCGAAGCTTGTCGGCTACCGCTTTGTCCTCATCGTCACGAGCAGAATCAGAAGCCACAACCACCGAGCGAAGGTCTCGCAAGTCGAGGTCTTCCAGCTCGGCAAGCGCGGCGTCGGCCCGGTCTCGCCATTCGGCGTTTCGCATCTTCGGCAACAGGTCTTCGGCGATTGCAAGAACTGGAGCGACGGCTATTTCAGGGGTGCCAGCCTCCTTTGCCTCCGAGTTCTGCTTTTCGATGGCAGCCCGCACCGCAGGCATGCCGCCCTTCAGCACCTCTTCGGCAATTGGGCGCAGCTCTTCTGGTACCTCGGCCAGCACCGAATTGCGGTGCTCCTTCTTGGGCCTCAACCGCTTTGGCCTTGGCCTCGCCTCGGGCTCGGGTTTGCGGGGACCGCGACGCTCGCCTCTGGAATCTCCGTCACGTCCGCGTCCGCCGTCGCGTCCCTTACCGTCACCTCTTGGCTTGCGGTCGCCCCGGCCCTGCCTGCCACCCTTTGCAGCCAGAGTTGTTGAAACCAACTCGTCGTCTCGGAGTTGGCGGGGCTTCATTTCAAGCAGTCCGACGCGCTCCTCTTTGGCCTTTGGCGGGAACACCTGAAGGATGTCAATGCCATCAAGGAGAAAGTCGGCCTCTGCTCGACAGACATCGCCTATGGCAACACCCTCATAGAGAAGGCTCTTTCGCACAACTCCCTTTGGCTGTTTGGCACCCGCGGCTCGCCAGGTCCAGGTACCGTCTTCTTTGACACTTGTGAGTTCGACTTCAATACGGCGTGACATCTGCCCCGTTCCTGGCCTCAATCGGACCGAGAAAGGTTGCCGTAAACCTGGGTGCGATCCAACCCCGTCGGTTCTGCTCAGCAGCGATCCTTTAAGGTTGCGACGCCTTCCCCCTCAGTATCCTCCGGTCATCGGTCTCTTGATTGACGGCTACGACGCCTGGCCGAGGCGATTCTGGACAGTCCGCCCAGAATCTCGGCTGTTCTCAGGTACGTCAGCCAGATATCTGACGGATAGCTCTGTACGCATCGTTCGATCGAGCAGCCTGGCGGACCTCTCTGGCGGTAGCGTCGACGTAACGCTGAGTTGTTGCCAAGGACTCGTGGCCAAGCAGCCGTTGCAGCTCGGTGCCGGAAGCACCATTTCTGGCAACCGAGGTTGCAAACGTGTGCCTTAGGGCGTGCACCAGAGCCCCGGCGGGCACCCGGCTGCGAATCCCAGCCTCGCGGTAGAGCTGCTCGATCATGTACTGGAGTGCGCCCCGCTTCATTCGCTTGCCGCTGTTGGCAACAAAGAGGGCATCGGCCGAGCCGATCCGACCGGGAAAGCGGGTGAGTCGAGACTCTAAGTAGGTGCTCAAGATGGCCTCAACCTCTGGCTCCAGAGGAACCGTCCGTTCCTTGTTGCCCTTGCCCCTAACGCCAATTACCCGATCGTCTGGCGGGCCGTCGACAGATCGCATCGAAAGCGAAAGCAGTTCGGCCAGACGAAGCCCGCAGGTAACGAGCGTTACCACAACAGCCAGGTCTCGTTCGGGCCACGGATCTCTGGCGTTCTTGCGGCCGGTGGCTGCCACTTTCAGAAGCCGCTCGATGCTGTCGTCGCCACTAATTGCTTTCGGCCGGCTTTTTGGCACGCGGGGCTTTTCGACCGCGGCCATCGGGTTGCCCTCGAGGACGCCCTCGGCAACCAGGAAGGTGAACAGTTGGTTCCAGGTAGACCAAGTGCGCGAAACGGTTGCTGCTGACTGGTGGGAGATCAGGGCGAACCCTCGGCGCAGAGTTCGTACGCTTAGCTCATCAATCCGAACCTGGCTGGGTTCTTTGCCAATAACTCCACCAAGGTGAGCAAGCACAGAATCAAGGTCTCGGTGATAGGCGGCCAGGGTGTGGTCAGAGTGCTTCTTTGGCTTCCTGGCAAGGAAGAACTCATCAATGAGTTCGGTTACTAGCTCTGCCATGCACCAACCGTAGTGCCGTCAGTACCAGGCCTCTGGCTTATCTGGCGGCCGCGGGCACACTGACCGCCTCGCGCTCTTGGCGGAGCGGCAGATCCAAGGGTTGCTGAGCGACGGGTTGGCGGCTTGCGGGTGCGACAGCAGGCTGCCCGTTCGGCTGACCGCCCATTGCTGTCATTGGAGTTGCTGCTCCTGGTGCTGTCAGGCCCTCGCTGCGGGCCGACGCCGCCCGGCCCTTGTCGTCTGTAACAAAGTAGACGTCGGCGACTCGGTCGATCATGGCCCTGTCCAGTCGCTTCGGGATCTCCTCGTAAGCGCAGACGCCCTCCATCAGCTCGCAGAAGTCGGCAACGATGTATGGCCTGAGTTCGCCGATCTGGCTGATGGTCAAGTTGCGCAGATACGACGCATCGTCTGCGTTCACTTCGATTCCCCTGGCTTTCGCCATGCGGACCAGGATCCAGTTGAATGCGTTTTCCGAGATCGGACCTACGAACACCTTGTTGCGTAGTCGTCTGAGAAAGGCGTCGTCACCAAGGCTGTTGGGGTCAAGGTTGGTCGAGGCCACCAATTTCAACTCAAACGGAACCGTCAGCTTGGCGCCAGAGCCAACCCTGAGGAAGTCGATTCCTCTCGCCAGCGGCATGATCCAGCGGTTCAGCAGTTCGTCGGGCCGAAAGGCCTGCCTTCCAAAGTCATCAACGACCAAAATGCCGTTGTTGGCAAGCATTTGCAGCGGTGCGGTGTACACGCCGCTCTTGTCGTCGTATTGAAGTTCGAGCATCCTCAGATCAAGCTCGCCGCCAACAATCACCAGGGGGCGCTCGCAGGCCACCCACCTCGGATCCAGATCCACCGGTTGTTCGTCTACGGCTTTGTGGATGGACGGGTCGAACACGCTAATGATGGAGCCGTCGTGGGTTGTGGCGTGCGGGATCAGAACAACGTCTTTGTGGATCCGGATCATGCGCTCTGCCAGGCTGGTTTTGCCGGTACCTGCCGGGCCGTAGAGGAAGATGGCTCCGTCGTTCATAAAGGCAGGGCCAAGTTGATCCAGCATCGCGTCTTCAACAACGAGATCTGAAAACGCAGAGCGGATGGTCTCCCGATTGATCACCACGTTCGCCTTTTGGCGGTTGATCGTTTCGGTGTAGTCGGCGAGGGAAACGGGAACGGCATCTGCGTACGTGCATTGCTTCATCCGGTCGTTCGCCAGCCTCGTTCCCATCTCGGTCAGCCCAACGCGGTAGTCCCGACCTTCAAGGCCGTGGTACTCAAGCAGGTGTTTGTCTCGAAGATCTTCGGCGATGTCGCGCCCGATCGAGGCACGAACACCCAGCGTGACGCTGAGCTCGTGAACGGTTGCTGTTCGCTCGATCAGAAGCCGCCTGATCAGAAGGTCCTCGACCATTCCGCGGCTAACACCCAGATCCTCTACTTTGCTTGGCGGGCGCATGTGCGCGATAGCAGGCGAGAATTCCGTCATGGATGTATCCATCGGCAAGAAGCGTGAAGACAATGAGGAACACATCGTGGGCCGTCGTGCCTGTTCAACATGGGTCGTTCGCCCCCATTTTATTGTTGCCGTTTTGTCTTGATTCCAAGGTCTCTCGGCCGATTGGCAGCGGAGTAAGCGGCGTGGGCAGGCGATGGACGCACGGGGGGCTAGGCGATATCTCCCATGCGGGCCGAAATCGTTCAAGTACGGCTGGAGACAACCGTTCTTAGGGATTCAGCCACCCGAATCGGAGAATGTTGTGACTGATACGATCACCCAACCCCAGGCTGTTGGCCTTCCCACAGCCCTTGGCAAAGGCCGGATGCGCCTTAAGGCGATCCCAGGCAGCGTTGATCAGTCAACCTTTGTGGTTGAGGTAGACCTCTACAACAAGCCGGGGTCGCTTACAGTTGGCGACCTTCGCCGCCTGGCCCAGGAAATGAGCGATGCAAACCGATTCGAGGTCGCGTTCCGTCTCTGGACGGTCGTGCACACGGCCGCCGCACGGCTAAAGGACACCGCTCTCGACGCGTTTGCGGTACGTCAGGCCGAAGATGCTCAGCATCGGGCCCAGTTCCTGGCAAACAGCGAGGAGCGGCGAAACGACGAAACGGCTTCTGATGCCGAAATTTCGGGGCCCCGCTATGACTACGACGAGCTGGCAACCGATGTGTTCAACGGTCAGAGCAAGAAAGCGACAGCCCGCAAGTGGGGTTGCTCGCCAAGCACCGTGCAACGCGCTGTCACCTACGTGAACGAGCGAGACGAGTTGTTGGACCAGTCTCCCGAGGTTCTGGACCAGCTGATGGCAGGCGTTGACATAGCCACCCTTGCCACTCGCTACAACGTTCCGTCAAAGCTTCTGAAGTGGATGGTTAGCACCGGTTTTGACCGCCGCAGCCTTAAGTAAGTCGGTCGAAAGGGAAACCCTTTCGACCGAGCCTTGATCGAACGCGTCGTTCCTCGGCCTCGCGGCCTCGTCTCTTCCCGAGTCTTTGTCGCTTCGCTCCAAAACTCGCGAAGCTCTGCCCCCTGAAACCCCCGCCGGCAAGTGTCTCGCTTCGCTCAAACTTGCAACGCGAGCTAGCAAGGCAGGTCCCAATACAATTGGAAACGATGACACGGATGGCCGAAGGCGGGTCTGCCCAAGCAGACCCCAATGTAAGAGAGCTCCTGTTGGAGCGCGAGGCGTTGGATGAGATCCGGCGGGTTCATCGCGCCCATATTGCGCGTGCAAGGGCTTCGGCTGAGCGGCTGGCCACTGAGGCTGCGGAGATGTCCGAAGAGGGAATTCGGGATCTGGTTGATGAGGATGCCGAGGTAGACGCTGCGGTTCGGGCTGCGTTGGTGCGCCAAACTTCGGCTCGGGCCATGCACGGCTTCCGGCGGCTTCAGCAGTTGGAAGAGATGGGCGACGCACTTGCCTTTGGCCACACAACCAGTGACGATGGCGCCAAGTTGCGGGTTGGCAGGCACAGCGTGATCGACGGCGACCGGGCTCTTGTTGTTGACTGGCGGGCCAGGGCCGCAATGGCTTTCTACCGGGCAACACCCCTCGAACGACTCGGGGTGAGGCAACGACGCCACCTTTTTTTTGGCGACGGGGTTGACGGTCCGGTAGACGAGATCATCAGCTTCTCCGACGAGGTGTTCGACGTAGCAGATCTTTCCACCGCTACGGGCTTGCGGGGCGAGGCGGCCATCTTGGCCTCGGTTGCAGCGCCAACCGAAAGCCAGATGCGGTCGGTCGTTGCCACCATTCAGGCCGAACAGGACGCCGTCATCAGGGCCCCAAGCGACGGAGCTTTGGTTGTGCAGGGCGGGCCGGGGACCGGCAAGACCGTTGTTGCCCTTCATCGCGCCGCCTACCTGTTATACGACAAACGTGTGGAGCTCTCAGATAGCGGAGTTCTGATTGTTGGCCCAACCAAGGAGTTCTTGCGTTACATCGCAAACGTGCTGCCCTCGCTTGGCGAGAGCGGAGTTGTGTCGGTTACCGTGGCCGAGCTTTACCCCGGGGTGCGCCGTGGCAGGCCAGAAGCTCCTGACGTGGCCCAGCTCAAGGGTCGGGCTTGTATGGCGTCTCTTCTTGCCAACGCTGTCGCCGACCGTCAACGCCTCCCGGTTGATCCGCTGGTTGTGCGTTACGGGGCAACCAGGGCCAGCATTTCAGCTGAAGAACTTGGCAGCTTTTTCACAGGAGCGAAGAGCTACAGCACCCACAACGAGGGGGCGAACGCCTTTCGAGCTGTGGTCATAGATGCGTTGTGCACCGTGGTGGATGATCCAACGTTTGGTAACCGAGAAGATGCGGTGGCCACCTTCTCTCGCTCGCGCGAGGTCCGCCAGTTCCTGCTGAAACATTGGCCAACCCTTACCCCAGAGCAGCTGGTCAACGATCTGTTCGGTTCTCCCTCGCTGCTGCATCTGGCGGCCAGAAACACAGGTCTGAGTTCAACAGACCTTCGCCTCCTGTCCCAGCTCCGGGTGCCAGAGGCCGATCTGGCCAATCACCGGTGGAGCGAGGCCGACCTGGCACTGCTCGACGAGGCGCTTGACCTCGTTGGCGGCCTGGTCGCCAAAACCGAAGAGCAGCGAATCCTCGAAAGAGACGCCGCGGACGAGTTCGAACTGAGTGAGCGCAGCGACGAGGTCGGTTCGCTAATCGACCAATTCCAGCTGGTCCCCGAGCTGGATTTCGACCCCGATGACCCCAACGACGACCCGAACCTTCGGACTGTGAACGCGTCAGACCCGATGGCTCAGGAAATGGGCTCTGACGGTTCTGAATACGGTGCGATCGACCGACCTGCCTATGAAGACGACAGGTATGGCTATGGCTGATCGGATCGTCAGAGCAGAAGACAACGGCCAGCCGCTCCTTGATGCCGACGGTTTTCCAATCTCTGAACTGGAGGTTGACAGTGTTGACGCGCTTCATGATGTAGGGGCCACCGTCGCCGAGCTTGCTGCCAGGCAGCGTGAGTGGCAATTCGGTCATGTGATCGTTGACGAAGCTCAGGATCTAACGCCGATGCAGTGGCGAATGGTTGCTAGGCGGGCCGTCGGTGGGTCGATGACAATCGTCGGCGATCTTGGCCAAAGATCAATTGGCGAGCCGGGAAGTTGGGAGGACCATCTGCCGGGCTCGGTCAAGGACTTTGCATACGCTGAACTCACCATCAACTACCGGTCACCGGCAGAGATCACCGATCTGGCGTCGGCCATCCTTAGCGACTTGGCCCCTGGCTTGTCTCCGGCCAGGCCAATTCGTTCCTCGGGCGTTTCGCCAAAGGCCGCTGGGCTTGAGGATCTTGGGCAGTCGTTGGAGCGGTTGGTTACTCGTAGCCGGGCTGCCCACCCCGAGGAACGCCTTGGCGTCATTGGTTTTGACCTGCCGCGGGCGGGAAGCGAAAGCGATGTTTCCTGGCTGTCGCCGTGGCAAGCGAAAGGGCTTGAGTTCGACAGCGTCATTGTGGTCGAACCTGCCAGGTTCCTTGACGAAGAGCGGGGCCTGAGTTTGTTGTATGTGGCCGTCACAAGAGCAACTCATCGGTTGGTGGTTGCCCACCGGCGACCACTTCCAGCGGTGGTGGCTGGCCACCTCGGCTGACCCGCTAGCGCTTAGTTCAGGCGAAGCGGGTTTTGGCTCCGTCGAATAGCTCGCCGTCAAGCTCGATGTCGACTTTTTCGTTGTAGAAGCAAACGAGCCCGGCAATGTCGGCGGATTCTGCAAGAGGGGTGCGGTAGCCCCAGGCCAGATTCTTGTGGGTGGTGCCGTTCACCGTCACGCTCCAATAGTTGGCCCAGCCTTTGTAGGGGCAGGCAGTCTCGGTGTCGGTTGGTGCCAGTAAGTCCATCCGGACGTCGGCCTTTGGGAGGTAGAACCGGGTGGGAGTGAGGGTTTCATAGAGGATGGCCGGACGGACCGAATCGGCAACGACCTCTCCGTCGATAAGCACCCTGATGTGGCGCGAGGATGACAGCACGTCAACCCTCACCTCAGGGCTGCGGGGATGGACAAACACCTCTTCGTTCTCCTCGAACCAGGCGTCAAGCGCGTTCCACTCGATTCGCACTAGGTCTCGAAGTTCCTCAACAGGAGAGTCGAGATGGCGCCAGGCCGCGTTCTCGATCCGCTGGCCCTCGACCACCATGTCATACCCGGTGCCTTCACCTCGGCTGGGTGAACGCAAGGTCTCGCCGTTCTCTTTCAAGTCTGCATCTATGGCATGAAGGGGGAAGTACCACGAGGGGTAGTAGGGAATGTCCCAAACGAACCTGCTTTGGGTTGAGTCGACAACCGTGCGGCCCTTGTGCATGCCGCGGATCCATCTTGAGTTGGGTTCGATGCGAACTCGCTGCTTCGTTGTTTGGGCCATGATGCAGACAACACCAGGTTCGCGCCCCTGATTCCACCCGCCGCTACGGGTTCAGAAGGGCAATCACTTTCTTAGGGGCGAGAAGGTGGAAGCTTTCTGTGATCCACCGCTCAAGATCCGGAATCGGTGGGGGACTGTCTGGCGCGAACCTAAGAAGGGCCCATCCGTTGCTCCCAACCTGCCAGCGCTCAGGGTCGTCTTTGGCCAGTGCCTGAATCTCAGGGACAGCCGCGTCGAGCTTGAGGCGAACGCTGCACTCGTCTGGCTTCTCGCCGAGGAACACAAAGTTCTTGCCGCCGGCGACGAACTTTCGGTTCACGCACGACGTGCCTTCCACCGTTGAGGGGAAAGTCATGGCGTGAGCGCGAATCGTTTCGCTGATGGCATAGTCGAACTTTTCTGGCGATTCGCTCATTTCAACACTCCCAAGATCTGGTCCACGAACCTACGGTAGACGCAACGGCTCGCCGGTGTGCTGGTCTGAAACTGTCGCCCAGGCCACACTGGTTGACATGAGCGAGCCGGTCCTGCCAGAACCCACCGAAAGCGGCCCCGAGCCGACCGACGCTGATCGTCAGGTCATGATCGACCGGATCCAGCAGGCCTTGGCTGATGACGACCTCGATTTCGCCGAGATCGACGACCGGTTCTCGCTTGTCTACGGCGCAACCACTGCCGCCGAGCTGGAAGCGGCGGCAACCGGCCTGCCCAAGATGCGCCAGCCCCCTCCTCCGGTCGCGGCACGCCACCTGGCTCCCCAGTCCAACTTCTCGCTGTTCGGTACTGTGCAGATCGGAGGATGGCTGGCGGTTGAAGGCGACCTCGACATCACCACGGGATTCGGTGCGATCGTCGCCGACCTCTCATCGGCCGATCTGTCCTCTAGCGAGGCCACTGTCACCGCCAGATCCGTATTCGGCAAGATCAGGATCATTGTTCCCGATGGTGCTCGGGTTCAGACTCAGGGGTTCTCTGTGTTCGGCAGCAGCAAGGAGGTGGTGACAGTTGGATTGGTTGGTGGGCCTCTGGTGCGAGTGCGCATTTACACCGTGTTCGGTGACACGGCTGTCTACTCGCTCTCGGCGGTTCCTGTTGGAGCGCTGCGGAAACTGTGGGCATCCCTGCGCGGCCATTCAATCTGATCCCTCCGATAGCCGACCCGAGTTGTGAAGGGCGTAACGGCTTCCTCGGTGCCTAAGCTAAGGCGCTGGCGACAACATCGTCGAAGAGCGGCGCACCTCCGAGATCGCGGATAACGACGGTTGCGTCAGAGTTGGCGCGTGACCGAGCCCTGTCTCCGTGCGCTGCCGTTGGTTCTCAAGATGGTTGTCATATTCTTCTCGGGGTGGACGATCAAAAAGGTCACGGTGCTTACTATTCATAAGCTATTTACCTGTCGTAAGTCTGAGGTATTCCCGTCGGAAGCTGGCTTAGTCCAGCACTCAACCTCTCCGGCCACCCGCTGGCCTCAATGTCACCGACGTCACTCGACTCTGAGGGCAGCGGTTGCTGCTTTGCTGGTTCTTGGGTTGGTCGCTGTTGGCGCCACGCCTGCGTTCGCCGACGAATTCCAGGTTGGGATTCTGATCGACCCGTCATTGTCTGAGGCTGACAGCGGCGAGTTCATGGATGGGTTTCAGCTGGCGGTTGACCAATCCCCAGATGTGAGCCACCCGGAGGGTGTTGAGGGTGGAGATCACCTGGGCAGCATGGATGTCGTCTTCGTTGTCACCGAGGTGGCAGGGGAGCCAAACGAAGTGCTTGGCGCTGCGCTTCAGCTAATCGAAGGCAGTCGGCCGCCGATCATCATTGCCGACGTTTCCGCCGATGCTCTGGCGATTGTCGCCGGCCCGGTTGCAGAGTCAGAAGCAATGCTTATTGCCATGTCGGGCACCGGAGCCTCGGAGCTTCCAGACTCGCCGTTGTTCTTTGCGGCGGGGGAGGGGAGTGGCGCCGCCGGCCTCCTCACGGATCGGTCGCCAACGTTCGAAGAAGCGTTCGCTACTGCATATAGCCGCCAACCCACGGCCGCCGCTGCTCGGGGTTATCTGGCTGGTCGCCTGGTAGACCTCGCCGTAGAGGCAACAGATCGAGACCCCACAGACAGCCAGACTCTCATGGCAGCAATGCTGGAGGCCTCCGGCTCAGCTGCGCCGGAACAGCAGCCGCAACAGCCACCTGCCGACAACCCAGATTCCGCCGCGGTTGCCAACAGCGAAGCGCAAGCCCAGCCCTCATCAGCGGCCGATACGGGTCGGCTGGTGATCGTTGCTGGCGGGGTTGCGCTCTTGGTGACCGCCGGTTTGGCGGTTGGCCTGATTAGGCGACATCGGAGGCGCCTGGTCTAGCCTGTTTGACCAATGGCCAACTCATTGCCGGCATTGAGCCCACGCCTTTTTGCTGCTCTCGGCACAGAAGCGCCCGTGGTGCAATCTGGCATGAGGGGTGTGGCTGGCCCAGAGCTTGTGGCAGCTGTCAGCAACGCTGGTGGGCTTGGCGTGTTGGCTGCGCTGCATGCAGAACCAGACCTGGTGCGAGCCTCCATCAGGCAGGTGCGCGAACTGACAGACAAGCCCTTCGGTGTGAACATCTGGCTCCACGAAGATGTTCGTTCCTCGCCCAACCCCGAAGCCATTCCCGATGACGTGGTAAGGGCCGCTCAGTCTGCTCTGAACGAGTTGCGCCCCCGTTTCGAACTGGAGCCAACTTTGCAGCGTCCCGAGGCCGTTCCGGATCTGGTGGACGCCGCGCTTGAGGTGATGATCGAAGAGAGGATCCCAGTCTTCTCAGCTGGTGTCGGCTTGCCCGAGGAAGCTTTGGTCAGCCGCTTTCACAGTGCGGGGAGCAAAGTGGTGGCCATGGTGGCAACGGTGGCCGACGGCGAGGAGGCAGTTGGCAACGGTGTTGACGTCGTGGTGGCCCAGGGAACTGAGTCTGGCGGGCATCGCAGCTACGGCTCTAAGTTGACGAAGTCGGAGGCATTGGGATCCAGCACACTCACGTTGATGACCGAGATGATCGACGCAGTTGGAGCAGCTGTGCCAGTGCTTGCAGCCGGCGGAATTATCGACGGGCGCGGCTTGGCCGCGATGTTGGCGTTGGGGGGAGACGGCGTGCTTCTCGGCACCAGGTTTGTGGCAACCAAGGAATCAACAGCCGCCCAGATGTGGAAGAAACGCCTCACGTCGGGCGAACGCCAAACCACACTTACCGACGGCTTCACCGGCCAATGGGCTCGTGTGCTTCGGTCTGAGTTCACCTCGCATTGGGACGCGGCCAAGGTCGAGGCCCTTCCCGGCCTGCTTCAGGCGGCCGCTGGCCGCGACCTGTTCACAGCAGCCAAGCAGCTCGACGACGATCAGATGCAGCCGTTGTATGCAGGGGCAGGGGTTGGATCGCTGGAGGGCATTCCCGGCGCGGGTCAGGTGATAGACCAAATGGTGGCCGAAGCTCGAGCGTGCCTGGCCCGCCTGAGCCAATAAGCGAGCCCAACTTGTCGAGCCAGGGGGCCCGCGAGAGAAGGGTCAACGCTATTGCGGCAACGAGAAGACGGCGTGCCGTTCTTCTTATCGGAATCGCCGGGTCGTCGCTTGAAAAGGGACACCAGGGTTCCATCGAGTTCAAGCAGTCAGTCATCAGGACCGAAGAATCGTTGTGAACTATCTGCAAAGAATACTCTTGGCCAGCGTCATGATCGGTGCAGCATGTAGCCCCGCAACCAATACCTCCACCACGACTCCGAGTACGATCGAAACCGTGCCACCGTCACCGGTGGAAGCCACTACTACAATTGTTGAGACTGTTCGCGAAGCGCCCGACTCGAGCCAGACGGTCACGCCGGTTGCTCCAACCGAGATCGTTCCCCTCCGAGCCCGCGCCCAGGACTTCAACACACGTTTGTCAGACGGTTTCGATGTTGCTTCGTGGCTGCCAGCGACGTGCCGGCAGTCGCTTGGCCTCGTTTCTGGAGATGATCCGCTGCTCCCGATCCTGCTCGAGGAGATCCCAGAGCCGGCTCGATTCCATCGAACAGGCCACATATTCAGGATCCACTGGCATTTACCAGTGGTTCAGTCGACGCTGCAGGCAAGACCTAGCGACCGAGTTCGACTTCTATCTTCTTTTGTTCTTGTTGCCCGTTGAGTCAGATATCAGAGACGGTTGGGTTGGCCTAGCCTTCGCTGATGCCGCGATTGTTGATGTGATCGGAAACAACGCGACGACAACCCCCATAGCGGTGTCCATTACCTCTACGTGACGCTCAGGTACCGGTAAATGACACACCGCTCTCGCACCTGCAACCAGTACGCGTTCTCACAACGCCTAGTCTTTGTTCATGGTCAGCCCAAGCACCGATCGCTTTCCCAGCAGCGAAGTGGCCGAGGTGTTTGCTACATGCCCACCTCCCTTACGAGACAAGCTGCTGTTTCTGCGAGGTCTGGTACTGAGAACCGCAGCAGAGCTTGAAGGGGTTGAGGAACTGGAAGAATCCCTGAAGTGGGGTGCCCCCAGCTACCTGGCCAAACACGGCAGCACAATCAGGCTGGGTTGGACCGGGGCCGAGCAAGCCAACCCAAGCCAATATGCGATGTACTTCACCTGCTCAACAACGCTGGTGCCAACCTTCCGCCAGCTGTATCCCGAAACGCTGGCCTTTAGCGGCCAACGGGCCATCTTGTTCGACGTTGCTGACGAAGTTCCCTTGGAAGCAGTTACCCACTGCATCGAACTGGCCCTTACCTACCACAAGAAGAAGCACCTACCCCTGCTTGGAGCGTGAGCCTCCGGTTGCCGTGGGTCGGTTGTCTAGTTGGTGGTCCACTAGCATTCGGTGATGATCGGCAACGTGGGGTTCGAAGATCCAGGCTGGCGTCCCGCCCTCTTCCTGCTCCAGCCGAAGGTCAAACCTGTTCGAGGTCTGATAACGATGCGGCGTTCTTTCATCGCTTTTTGCCTGTCGATAGCGCTGAATTTGCTGGTGGTGGTGGCCATTTGGTCTGGTAGCACCGTACCTGAGACAGCGCCCGGGCTTTCAGCGCTTGCGGTGGCGGCCATAGGGCTTCTTTGTCTTACGGGGTTGGTGCTCTTCAGGCGGCGGACGCTGAAATGCGGCTCGGACAAAGAGCTATTTCTGGCCTACTTCCGCCGACTCTACGCCCTTCTGGCGTTTGCAATCGCGCCCGCCCTTGCCGGGTTCAGTGCGACGGTCCTGTCCGATTCGATGACGCCCTACTTGGTGGGAGCGGGGTTCGCCGCGTGCGGATTAGCCTTGACGGCCCCCACCCGAGCCGAGGTCGAACGCACCCAGGAAGTGCTGAACTCTCAAGGGTGCAACCGATCCCTAGGCGTCGTTCTGGCCAACCCGATCGCCTGGGCATCGAAGTAGTCTGGTGAAGCGCCTGGGTTTGGCACAAGCCGTGATGTTAGTTAGGTCTGGCTTGCGGCCCCGTCGAGCGGCGGTGCAGCTGGAGGGTCGAAGCCTTCGAATATGGCGACGTTGCTGGTAGCTGCGTCGTGACGTTGACTCGCGACGGTTTGGTAGTCGGCGCTGTGATACCACGAGCGGGCGGCGTCGAGGGTGTCGAATTCGAGCACGACGGTGATGTCGCCGTGCCAGTCTCCCTCGGCGACTTGGGTGGGTGGTCCGGCGATGATGGCGGTACCACCGGCTGCGATCACGGTTGGCACGGCTGCAGCGGCGTAGGCATCGAGCGCTTGTTGGTTGGTGATCTTCTCGGTGAAGATGACGTAGCCCTTGGACATGTTTGTTCTCCTTGTTGGGGTTCTTCAGCGTCGGCGTTGTTCAGCCGCGATCGCTCTTTGTGTCTGTGGTGAGTTGGCTGATCTCGCGTCGTAGTCGTCGCTCGAATACGGCCTGGGGGTCGACCCAGTCGAGGTGGTGGTTAACTTCGAGAGCAACGAGACCGTGGAAGGTTCCCCACCAGCCGAGGAAGTCGTCGAGCACCTCCGAGGGCTCGGCAAGAGCTTCGACGGTTACGCCGCGAGCGGTTGCGTAGTCAGCGGCAATTGGCTTCAGAACAGCGATTTGAGCGTCGACCGTCGGGCCATCGGCGGGTGCCTCGTAGCCGCAGATCTGGTCGAAGAAGACCAGGTTGAACTGCTGCCGGTTGGCGAGCGCCCATTCCCGGTATGCCGAGGGCCCGAGAACTAGCCGCTCTTCGAGGGATGCGTCGGCGTGGCCTTCGAGAGTGTCAGCGACGTGGCGAGCCAGAGAGTGGTAACTCTGCACGATGAGCTCGGTGAACAGGTCGCCGAGGCTGGGGAAGTAGGTGTAGAGCGAGGGTGCGCTCATCCCGACAGCACGCCCTATCGCTCGCAAACTCACCGCTGGTGGTCCGCCCTTTTCCAGAAGTGAGCGGGCCTCGCTCAGGATTTCCTCGACGAGCTCGCGCCGTTGTCGCTCTCGACGGGTTTCACTGACCATGACTCAAGCCTAGTCTTAACGATGCTCGACTATCTAACGCTGTTAGATGAAGAGGAGACGTGTCGTGACAATGACGACTTCTTCGTCGACCATCTAGACGAAGAAGTGGTCGCTAGCGCCACCAGCCGCTGGCTAGCAAGCCTGGCATGCCTCCCACTGGCAAGGTTAGCAACTGCTAGGTTGCAGGTCATGGGGCACCCATTCAGATTCGGAATTCAAACCGGGCCGTTCACCAACCCGAACTCGCTTCGGGAGTTCGCCAAGAAGATCGAAGGGCTGGGATACGCCGAACTGTTCAGTTCGGATCACATCGACGGTGGGGGACTGAACAACCTAGACCCGTTTCTGCCGCTCTTGGTGGCCGCTGAGGCCACATCAACCCTGCGTTTTGGTCCGTTGGTCCTTAACAACGAGTTCCACAATCCAGTCCTCCTGGCCCGCACCGCCGCCTCATTTGATCTCCTCAGCGGAGGCAGGCTGATCCTTGGCATCGGCACCGGGTACAGCCAAGCCGAACACGACGCAGCCGACATTGTGTTGCGAGCTCCACGAGATCGGGTAGCCCGGCTGGGTGAGTCGGTTGCCGCCTTGGCTCGAAAGCTCAGGTCATCGAAAAGCTCCAGGCTCTTCGCGAACGATTCGGAATCCATCACATCGTGTCTCGGGATCCAGACGATCTCGCACCAATCGTGGCAGCCCTAGCCGGCCAATAGCTGACAGGCTTTGAAACGCCCTCAGGAACGGGCCGGTTACC
>QIKW01000031.1 GCA_003231975.1 Acidimicrobiia bacterium | reverse complement strand
AAGCAGGTTTGGACACGTGCCCTCAGGAAGCCTGGGCCTCTTGGGAGCGGGCAGTCTCTGAGTTTGTTGGCGCTCCAGAAGAGCTCCGCCTGTTCTGCGGAATGGCAATTGGCAACGAGGACACCACGCACCCAATCAACAAGCTGCAAAGTAAGCGGGAAGAACTGAACGCGTTCGCCACGTTTGTATAGCCGCACCTGTTGCCAGCGAAGAGTCAGTTTGCCCAGCCGACCAGCTCGCGGTCGATGTCGGCTATTGACCGAGCTCCGGTAAGGGCCATAGTTCGCCTCAGCCCCTCGTCGAACAGCTCGATCAGGTGCTCAACACCGCGCTGGCCTGCGGCAGCCAGGGCATAGAGGTAGGGCCGCCCAATCGACACCGCGTCAGCCCCAAGGGCCACCGCCTTCACAATGTCGCTGCCCCTTCGCACTCCACCGTCGCAGATAATTGTGATCTGGCCGCCAACCTCCTGGGCAACCGGCTCAACCATTTCAATGCTGTGCGGAGCGTCGTCCAGCTGGCGCCCACCGTGGTTTGAAAGCTTGATTCCTGCCACACCTGAAGCCAAAGCCTGCTTGGCGTCGGCAACTGTTTGAATTCCCTTCAAGATGATTGGGCCGTCCCAGATGGATGCCAGCCACTCAACGTCGTCCCAGGAAAGCGCAGGGTCGAACTGGGAGTTGATGAACTGGGCCAGGTTCACAGCTGATGAACCGTCGTCTTCATGCAAGCCCGCCACGCTGGCGAACGTGATTGGGTCGTTGCGGAGAAAGTCGATGGTCCAGCCGGGGTGGATCAGCCCGTCAAGCATTGTGCCAAGCCCAACCTTTGGCGGCAGTGTGTAGCCCCGCCGCACATCTCGCTCTCTACGTCCAAGCACCGCGGTGTCAACGGTTAACTCGATGCCGTCATAACCAGCAGCGGCTGCTCGCTGAACCAGCTCTTCCACAAGGGCCCGGTCTCGCCAGGTGTAGACCTGGAACCATTTCGAACCTGAGGAAACCGCTGCTACCTCTTCGATGGAACGGGTTCCCATGGTTGAAAGGCTGTAGGGGATGCCAGCCGCGGCACAAGCCCTAGCCACCGCCAGCTCGCCCTCAGAGTTCGCAATTCGGGTGAACCCGGTTGGCCCGAACATCAGGGGCATTGGAACAGTTTTGCCAAAAAGAGTCGTTGTGGTGTCCAGATTCGACACATCTCGAAGCACCCGGGGCCGGAACTGAATCTTCCGGAAGGCGTCAACCGACCCGCGCAGTGCCCGTTCGTCTTCGGCCCCTCCGTCGATGTAGTCAAAGACGCCAAAGGGCAGGCGTCGTTTGGCCAGCAGGCGCAGATCATCAACGTTGGCCGCCTTGTCGAGCCTGCGTTTTACCGGGTCGGTCTCAATTGGTTTGAACCGAACAACAGAGCGGAAGGTTTCGATCGTGCCCATAAGCCTGCATCGTAGATCGAGATGACGCAGAACGAATCAGCCCCGGGTTACAACATCGCCGCGGTTGAGGCTTGGATAGCTGCCAACGTCGCCGATCTGGCGCCACCTTTCGCGTGGACCCAGTTGGAAGGAGGGCACTCCAACCTCACATACGCCCTTGTTGACCAAGATGGCCGCCGGGCGGTTGTTCGCAGGCCACCCGAGGGTGAGCTGCTGCCGAAGGCTCACGACATGGGTCGGGAGTTCAAGGTGATCAGCGCACTTGGCCCCACACCTGTGCCGGTGCCAACTGCCTATGCGTATTGCGAGGATCCTGACATCACCGGCGCTCACTTCTACGTGATGAGCCTGGTTGATGGAAGAGCCCTCTACAACAATGAAGACTCCGTCGCCCACCTCGATGAAGGGGCCCGAGCCGAGGCGGGAATGGCCTTTATCGACACATTGGCGGCTCTCCACTCGGTAGATCCCAGCCAGGTTGGTTTGGGTGATCTTGGCCGACACGACGGTTACGTCAGCCGCCAGCTTCGCACCTGGTACGGCTCTTGGGACGCGTCGAAGGGAGCCGCCGACTACGACGATCGCCGACTTCACGAACTGCACCGATATTTGGTTGCCAACTTGCCAGAACAGGGGCCAGCCAAAGTGGTGCACGGCGACTTTGGTTTGCACAACTGCATGTTCAACCCAGACGGCTCGGTGGCTGCTGTTCTTGACTGGGAGATCGCAACTCTTGGTGACCCCTTGGCCGACTTGGGTTACGCCATCAATGCGTGGGGTGAGCCTGGCTCCGCTCAGGCGTTGACCCCCGACGGGGCCACCCAGGCGCCAGGTTTCGCTCAGCCAGAAGTATTAGTTGATCGTTACGCGCACCTCACCGGCCGCGATCTTTCGGGCCTTGGCTACTACACCGCCTTCAACCACTTCAAGACGGCGTGCATCCTGCACGGGGTTTATGCCAGATACCGGCTTGGCCAGAAGAGCACCGAGGGTGTTGATATGGACCTGCTTCTCGAGCGCGTTGTGGCCAGCCTTGAGCGTGGCTGTTCAGGAATCGAAACCAACACCTAGGCGGTCAAGTAGCGCCAGCCACCGACCTCGCCTGCCCGCGTTGCTGTCTGCATTCCGGATTGCCTTCTTGGTGAGTGCCACCGCGGCCGAGCGCAGCGGTTCGGGGGGAAACGGGAGGGGCCTCTTCCGAACCATCTGAAGCCGGGTGCACGGGGTGTCGAGACCGTCGACCAAATCAAGGGCCACCCTGGCCCCGAACCGGCTGGCCCCAACACCAAGGCCGGTGTATCCACCAACCCAAGCGAGGCGCCCAGAGTGGGCTGTTCCCCAGGCGCAGGTGAATCTGGTGGTTGCCGCTATTGGGCCGCCCCACCTGTGGGTGAACTCAAGGCCTTCGAGCTGGGGGAACGTCTGGCGGAAGTGCTGCGCCAGCTTCTGGTGGGTTTTGTTCTGCAGGTCGAACTTGGGCTGAAGACCGTTGTTGAAATGGTAGGTAGCGTCGTAGCCCCCCCACAAAATCCGGTTGTCGGCGGTGAGGCGGTAGTAGTGGAACTGATTCGCCATGTCGGCCACCCCTTCCCTGCCTTTCCAGCCGACCTCGCCCATCTGTTCTGAAGACAGCGGCGCTGTCATCAGCACATGGTCATAAACCGGGATGATGTAGCGCTGAGGCCTCTGAATCGGGCCGGGGTAGGCGTTGGTTGCCATAATCGCCCGGCCTGCGGTTAGCGACCCATCAGCGGTGATCACCTCGAGTTTGGCCCCAACCGGCTCTACCGACACCGCGGCCGAGCCCTCGTGTATCACGCCCCCCAGTTTCTCAACCGCGCCTCTCAGCCCCCAAAGCAACTGGGCCGGATCCACCAAAGCCAGGCCGCCCAACGCCATCGACCCTCCCAAGTAGGTTGGCGAGTTCAACCGAGCGCGCACCGCCTCCTGATCGAGGGACTCGGTGCCAGGCTCAGGTGCGGCCAACTGCCATTGTTCGGTTGCCACCGACAAAGAGCCAACGCGCTCAAACGAGGCCGAGATCTGGTGGTGCTGCAGTGCAGCCTCAATACCGGCCAGGTTCTCTGCTCCCAGCCGGGTTAGCGTGTCTGCCTCGTCGGGCCAGATGGCCGCACCGTTGGCCTCGCCGTGGGTTAACGACGCGGCGCAGAATCCGCCGTTTCTGGTGCTGGCTCCAAAGCCGCAGCGCTCTGATTCAAGCACAACAACCCGACGCCCTGGCTGATCCTCAAGGGCCTGAAGCGCGGCCCACAACCCCGAGTATCCGCCGCCAACAATGGCGAGGTCGCAGTTGGCCGTTCCCCGCAGGTGGGGGCCGGGCACTGGCGCGTCTGGGCGATCGGTCCAAAAAACAACGGGCTTGGCGGTGGTGATGACGTCTGAGTTCATTGGTTGGTTCGCTTGCCGAAACGCTTCTTGGATGCTACGTCTATCGGGGTTCGCCGTCATGCCAATGGGCCCATAATGGCCACAACCGGGGAGTGCTGTGACCAGCCTCGAATCACCTAAGCGCCCGCCTATCCGAGTTCTGGACCTCAGCGGATCTCCCAATCAAATGGGGCTAGCCCACGGACGGGCTTTTGCAGACGAGATTCGGTTCTACACCAAAGAGCGGGTAGGCCTGGTGTGCGGAGGGGCCTGGAGCGGTGGTCCGATAGACCGGGCCGACGTTCTTGAGCTGGCGGCCGCATGTCTGCCAGCCCATGAATCTCACTCTCCCGATCTGTACGCCGAGTTGCTTGGAATTGCTGAAGGGGCAGGGATCACCCCAGCCGAAGCGGTGATCGTTGGCGGTTTCACCGATTTCGTCGACGCGGTCAGGGCGGCCAATGGGGGCGCCCACCCACCAAGTGTGATTGAAGACGATTGCACGGCAATGATCGTGCCAGACCATCGGGCCGATGGCGCTGGCTTCTATGCCCAGACGTGGGACATGCACGACACCGCAACCGATCACGTTCTGCTGCTGCGCATTCAGCCAGACGATGCCCCAGCCGCCCTGGTGTTCACCACAACGGGGTGCCTTGGCCAACTGGGGATGAACGAACTTGGCACCTGTGTTGGCATCAACAATCTGACCGCAACCGACGGCAAAGTGGGCGTTACCTGGCCGTCGGTGGTTCGTGACGCGCTGACCCAGGAAAACAGCGCAGGCGCCCTCGCTTCAGTACAGAGGGCGGATCTGGCGGGTGGTCACAACTTCTTGCTGTTCGACGCCAATGGAGATGGAGCCAACATCGAGGCAATGCCAACTGCACGACCAGTTGACCACCTGGCTGATGCGGCTTTGGTTCACACCAACCACACTCTGCACGCAGCATCGTCAGCGGTTCAGGGTTCCAGAGACCCAGCCCTGACCAACAGCTCCCGGCGCCGGTTGGAAACCGCACGGGAGCTTCTCAAAGGCACAAACATCACGGCCAAACAAGTCATGGAAGTCACTCAGGAGCCAGGCGCAATCTGCCAAGTTCCTGTGGCTCCGTTTCGGGTTGAGTCAAGCGGCGCCGCTGTCATGCGACCAAAAACGCGAGAGTTCTGGGCGTGCTGGGGCCAACCAACCCACAACCAGTACACGGCTATCTCCTTCAGCGGTGCCAGCGTCTCATGAGCAACACGATCTCGTGAGCGGCGCCGTCTCGTGAGCGACACCGCTTCAGGCGTCCAGCTCCGTTACCTCACGATGCGGGGGGAGTGGGCGGCCGAAATGGAGGCTTTGGAGCTGGCGTCGTTTCCAAACGTAGACCCTGAGGATCTCTACAACGAGAAGGACCTGCTCTATCTGGCCGAGGTCTTCCCCGAAGGCGCCTTCGTGGTGTTCGACAGTGACCAGATTGTTGGAATGGGTTTGGGAGTTCTGACCGACTTCGATTTTGAGCATCCCAATCACAGCCTCAGCGCCATCTACTCCAACCACAACCCTGACGGTCAGTGGTACTACGGAACAACCATTGCGGTGAACCCCAAATTTCGTGGCCAAGGAATTGGGCGGAAGCTGTATGAATTACGAAAGGACGTGGTGAGGAGGCTGAACCGGCGGGGAATTGTGGCTGGCGGGGTGCTCCCCGGCTACGCCGACCACATCGACAAGATGACAGCCACTCAGTACATCGAGAGAGTGTCGGCAGGCAAACTTTACGATCCAACCCTCACCTTCCAGATCCAGAACGGCTTCGAGGCTCGTTGCGTGCTAGCGAACTACCTGGATGATCCAACGGTTGGCAACAACGCAGTGTTGATTGTTTGGTCGAACCCAGACTTTGATTCCGAGGCAGCTTCATGACAGTCCGGCCAACTGCTGATTTTGACACCGCCATTGACGCCGCCGTCAGCATCGGCAGGATCACGAAGAAGTTCGGCGATGTGGTTGCGGTCGACAACATCAGCCTCGACATTGTCGACGGCGAGTTCTTCGCGCTGCTCGGCCCGTCGGGCTGTGGCAAAACCACAACGCTGCGGATGATTGCTGGGCTGGAATTCCCAACCGAGGGGAGCCTGAAGATCTTCGGCGAGGAAGTTGGGATGCTGCCCCCCAACAAACGACCGGTCAACACCGTCTTCCAGAACTACGCCCTCTTTCCTCACATGTCGGTGATCCAAAACGTTGGTTTTGGGTTGAAGATGAACGGCGTTGCCAAGAGCGAGGTTGCTGATCGGGCGGCTGAGGCTTTGGAGATGGTGAGGCTGGGTGGGCTGGCGAACCGGCGACCGTCTCAACTTTCAGGCGGCCAGCAGCAGCGGGTGGCTCTGGCTCGGGCGCTGGTGAACCGACCAAAGGTGCTGTTGCTTGATGAGCCGCTTGGCGCGTTGGATCTGAAGCTGCGCCAAGAAATGCAGGAAGAACTAAAGGGCTTGCAACGCGAGCTGGGAATCACCTTTGTGTTCGTAACTCATGACCAGGAAGAGGCGCTCACCATGAGCGACCGAATCGGAATCATGCACGAGGGCAAACTGCTCCAAGTTGGCAGCCCTGAACAGATCTACGAGAAGCCCTCAAACCGGTTTGTCGCCGACTTCATTGGCAACACGAACCTTCTGGAGGGCACCGTCCAAGACGCCGAGACGGTTTGCCTGGCCAACGGGGCCAGAATTTCGGTGGCGTCCGATCACCCGGCAGGCACCGCCGTCGCGGTCAGCCTGCGGCCAGAACGAGCCGTGATCGGCAAGCACGAAAGCAGCGGCAACGGGCAGACCTCTGTGAACGGCGTGATCCGCTCGGTCACCTATTTGGGGAACGCCGTTGTGTACCAGGTTGAGCTGGACTGGATGACCCTGGAAGCCAGGGAAGAGAACCGCACTTCGGTGACACGGCGGGAGCCGGGCCAGCGAGTGAGCATTTCCTGGAACCCTCAGGATGTGGCCGTGGTTGCAGAATGACTCAGGTGCTGAGCCACCCCGAGGAGGTAACCCCCGAGTTTGAAAAGGACGCCGCGAGGGCGCAGTCTCGGCGGGGCTTCCTGATGGCGCTTCCAACATTTGTGTATCTCGGGCTCTTCTTTGTACTGCCCTTCCTGATCGTCATCGTGTATTCATTTGCCACCCGTAACCGGTTCGGCGGCACCGATCTTTCGGGATGGAACTTTGAGGCCTACCGCAAACTTGGCGACTCGGTGGTGCGAGACATCTTGTTCCGCTCGATCTGGCTGGCGCTGATCACAACGATCATCTGCCTCGTTCTCGCCTACCCGTTTGCCTACTTCATCGCCACTCGAAGGCCAGCGGTTCGCAACCTGATGCTGGTATTCGTGATGATCCCGTTCTGGTCGAACTTCCTGGTGCGCAACTATGCGTGGCGGGTTCTGCTTGGCAACGACGGGCCGGTCTCTCAGCTCTCCGAGGTGCTTGGCCTTGGCGAAACCAGGGTGCTGTTCACCCCCGTTGCTGTGGTGTTGGGCCTGGTCTACGGATTCCTTCCCTTCATGATCCTGCCCCTCTATGCCGCTATCGAGCGGATCGACCTGAGGCTGATGGAAGCCAGCCGAGACCTCTACGCATCCGGCTGGCAGTCTTTCCGGCGGGTTTTGCTGCCCCTATCGATGCCTGGTGTTATCGCCGGGTCAATTCTGGTGTTCGTACCAAGCCTTGGCGCCTATGTCACCCCCGAAATCCTTGGCGGAGCGAAAACCACTTTGCTTGGCTCATACATCGTCACCCAGTTCCTGACCGCCAGAAACTGGCCCGTTGGTGCCTCGCTGTCGTTTGTGCTGATGGCCGTGATGTTGGCAGCAACCCTTGTCTACTTCCGCAAGGGAGGCCGCACCCTGTGAGTTCACCCGTACTGCCGCGGGGCTCCGCCAAGCTGGGTCTGACCGTTAACGCCTGGCTGATCTACCTCTTTTTCTACGCCCCCATCCTTCTGTTGGTTGTGTTCTCGTTCAGCGCAGACAAGAACGTCGGCCGGTGGGGTGGGTTCACGTTCGACTGGTACCGGGAATTCGGCCAGAACGACGGTGTGCAGTCGGCGCTTGGCGTGTCAATCCGGGTTGCTCTTGTGTCAACGCTCGTGGCGGTGGTCCTTGGCACAATGGCCGCGCTGTCACTAGAGCGGTTCACCTTCCGGGGCAAGAAAGTGTTCGACGCCCTGCTCTATCTGCCGATAATCATTCCAGACGTCACCATGGCGGTGATGATGTTGCTGTTCTTTGCCCAGTTCTTCGATCTTCTGGATGCCTGGTTTGGCCTGTCGCTTTCGAAGGGTTTCGGCTCAATCGTCATCAGCCACATCGCCTTCAGCATCAGCTTCGTGTCCGTCGTTGTGAGAGCCCGCCTGGCGGGAATGGACGACACCCTGGAAGAAGCATCGATGGACCTGTACGCCAGCCGGTGGCAGGCGTTCCGGTACGTCACCCTGCCCCTGATCTTCCCAGGGGTTGCCGGTGGGGCCCTACTGGCTCTCACGCTCTCGCTTGACGACGTTGTGATCACCCAGTTCGTTGCCGGGCCAGGGTCAACCACGCTGCCAGTATTCGTGTTCAGCCTGATCCGCAGAGGCGTTACTCCCCTGATCAACGCCGTTTCTGTGATAATGCTTGCCATATCAATCGTGCTGGTCGCCCTGTCACTCTTCGCCGACCGGTCCAAAAGAGCATCGGCCAAAGTCTCGAATTAGTCACCCCTCAAACCACCCTCCGAAGGAGGCCGAAATGAACAAGAACCCTTGGCTACGACTTCTAGCCACCTTGACCGCGCTGGTGTTGATTGCCGCCGCCTGCGGAGGTGGCGGCGATGACGAGACCTCTGAATCGGCCGGCGGTGGCGGCGCTGAAGCTTCGCCCGCGGCGGCCTGTGTGGCGGGCCAGACAGACGGAGATCTGGCCTTCTACAACTGGGCCGAATACATGGACCCAGACCTGATCGAGCAGTTCAAGGCCGAGTTCGGAGTTGACGTAACCGAAGACTTTTACGACTCGAACGAGGCAATGCAACCAATTGTTACCGCTGGCCGTTCGGGGTTCGATGTGATCGTTCCTTCTGACTACATGGTCTCCATCCTGATCGACGCCGGTGGTGTGATGCCGCTAAACAAAGACGCAATTCCCAACTTGGCCAATCTGGCGCCCGAGTTCGCATCGGGTCTGCCCTTCGACCCGGCGGGCGACTACTCCGCCCCGTACCAGTGGGGCACAACCGGCCTCGGCGTTGACCTGGCTGTAACGGGTGAGGACGTCCCGCAGACGTGGGGCCTGATCTTTGACCCCGCGCTACGGGAGCAGTACGGGCTTGACGGCCAAATCACGTTGCTGAACGACCCTCGCGAAACTCTTGGCGCTGCCCTCAAGTACCTGGGCTACTCGCTGAACACCACAAGCGAGGCCGAGCTGGAAGAGGCAAAGAACTTGGTGGCCGAGGCCACCAGCGCCGTTGCCGCCTATGAGTCTGACCAGTACGACGAACTGCTTGCTTCAGGCGACTCCGCTGTTGCCCACGGCTACAGCGGCAACTTCATCGTGCAATTTGACTCTGTCGATGACCCCGATCAGTACACCTACTTCGTGCCAGACGAGGGCGGCACCCGCTGGGTTGACAACATGGCAGTCGTGGTCGACGCACCAAGCCCGTGCACGGCCCACACCTTCATCAACTTCTTACTGGATGCCGAAAACGGGGCAACACTAACCAACTGGAACTTCTACGCCAGCCCGAATGCGGCATCAGTCGAGTTCATCGATCCCGACATCCTGAGCGACCCGATCGTTTACCCAACCGATCAATCCAAGCTTGAGTTCATCGCCGACACTGGCGAGTTCGAAACGAACTTCAGCGACGCCTTTATCGAGGCCCGGAACTAAGAGGTTCGGGGCTCAGCCCCGAACCGAGCCGGCCAGCTTCACAGCCAGTTTGGATTCCTGCTGGGTGCGGTTCTCGAACACGTCGGCCGCGCCCAGCAATGCGTCGCCAGAGCGCACCCCAAGCCAACGGAACGGTTCTGGTTCCCACTTCGGCCACGGGGCCCCAACCCACGGGAGATCCACCAGGTCAGACTCGGCACCGGTTATCAGGTCGGCCAGGGTGCGGCCGGCAAGGTTCGAAGCGGCAACGCCTTCGCCAACGTAGCCACCGCCGACAGCCAGGCCCGTGGCCCTGTCGAAGCGGACGGCGGGGGTCCAGTTTCGGGGGATGCCAAGCACGCCACCCCAGCGGTGGGTGATTGCCGCGCCTGCCAAACAGGGGAACAGATCCACCAAGGTGTTGTGGATTGCACGGTGGGCCCGCGGTTGACGCTCTCGGCCGGGGTCGATCTTCGAGCCGAATGCGTACGGCACGCCCCGGCCGCCAAAGGCGATCCTGTTGTCTTCGGTTCGCTGGCCGTAGATAACCATGTAGCGGTCGTCGGCAAAGGTTGGCCGCCGGTGCAAACCGATCTGCTCGAAGATCTCATCGTCAAGCGGCTCGGTCGCAATCATCAGGGAATACACCGGGATCATCACCCGGTCCTGGCCCGTCAGCGTTTGGGTGTATGCCTCGGTGGCCTGAACAACTACCTCGGCCTGTACCAACCCGTGGCTGGTAGCAACCCGGCCCGGAGTTATCCCAGTGGCAGCGGTGCCCTCAACGATCTGGACCCCTTGTCGCTCAACCACCTCGGCCAGGCCTCGAACCAGGCGGGCCGGGTCTAGGGCGGCGGAGGCCGCATGGAAGATCCCGGATCGAACCTTCGTGGCGTTCACCTGGGCCCTGGCATCCTCGGCTGTGAGAAGCCGCATCTCGTCGTCGGTGATCCCGAGGCGCCGCAGGCCCGCGATCTCCCGGCGTTGACGTTCGGCCTGTGGTTGGTTGCGGGCAACCCGAACAGTCCCCCCTTTCGCGAATCCACACTGGATGCCCTCTGCGTTGGCAACCCTGCCAACCTCGTCGACCGATGCCGCCGCAGCCCGCCATTGCCGCAGCCCGGCGTCAAGCCCACCCCGTTTTGCGTATGTTTCAATTGAGGCGGCCAGCTCGCCAATGCACCAACCGCCGTTGCGGCCAGAGGCGCCGAAGCCGCAGAACCGACTCTCGACAACCAGGATGCGCAGCGAAGGATCACCCTGGGCCAGGTAGTAGGCGGTCCAGAGGCCGGTGTATCCCCCGCCAACGATGGCTACATCCACCTGCTGGTCTCCCGCCAAGGCAGGCCGAGGTTGAACGGCGGGATTCAGTGTGTCAAGCCAGAGCGAGAGCGGCTGCGCGGTCATGACAACACCTGGCGGCTAGAGCGCGGCCAGAAAGCGGTCGTTTTCATCCGGTGTGCTGACCGTTACCCGAATGCCCTCACCCGGGAACGGCCGGGTGACCACACCTGCTCTTTCAAGTTCGAGGTGCACTTCGTCTGTTGTTTGACCAAGCGGCAGCCATACGAAGTTGGCCTCGGGTTCAGGGACCACGTAGCCCCGGTCTCGCAGGGCAGCAACGACTCTAGAACGCTCGGCCTTGATCAGCTCAACTCGTTCCATTACCTGATCGTGGGCGTCGATAGAGGCCATTGCTGCGATTTGGGCCAAACCGTTCACCGCGAACGGCGGCAGGGTTTTGTCGAGCGTCTCGATCAGTTCCGGGGCAGCCATTGCGTAACCAATCCGAAGTGCGGCCAGCCCTTGAGCCTTTGAGAACGTACGCAGAATCACAAGGTTGGCAAACTGCGGGAGCAGATCCGTAACCGGGTCGCCAAGGGCAGGGTTCATGAACTCGTGGTAGGCCTCGTCGAGCACAACGATCACGTCGTTCGGCACCTGCTGGAGCAGGTTGCCAATCTCAGAAATCGGCCTGGCGGTTCCAGTTGGATTGTTCGGGTTGGCCAACACGATCAGCTTCGTCTTAGAGGCAACCGCGGCCGCAACCGCATCGAGGTCGGCAATGTGGTCAACCAGCGGTGTTGCCACCTCAACCCCTGATGCCAGTTGGGTGAATACCGGGTACACCTCAAATGAGCGCCACGGATAGACCACTTCGTCTCCGGGGTCTACGTAGCTGAGGAACAACTGTTGGAGAATTCCAACCGAGCCGCATCCAACCGTGACCTGTTCTGGGGCGAGCCCAACCCATGAGGCGAGGCGTTCGCGAAGCGCGGCTGCACGGTGATCTGCGTAGCGGTTGATGGTGCTGACCGACTGGGCCAGGATGGCGGTTACCGCAGGCACCGGGCCCCAAGGAGTTTCATTCGACGCCAACTTGATGGCTCCGGTGATGCCGTGTTCCTCCTCGGCCTGGGAGGCTGCCTTACCCGGCCTGTAGGCGGGGAGGGTTTCAACTGCTTGGCGGGGCTGTCCGATCACTTGGCGAACCATAATCCAGCCAGCCCGCCAGACAGTGAACAAGTTTGATGTGACTTAGAGCAGGCGGACTACATCTAGCCACAGCTGGGTGCAAAGGCCGAGAGAGTCAACATCGATCCGCTCATCGTTTCCGTGGAAGCGGCTGGCCATGTCGCCCGCCGAAACGGTGGGGCTGAGGAGGCCTGCGCCGTAAGCGACTGCGCCCATCTCGCGATAGATCCTGGCGTCGGTGAACCCGACCGACATCTGCGGGGTAAGCCGGGCCGAGGGAAAGGGCTTCACCACTGCCTTGGAGAGCGCGTCCCAAAGCGGCGTTTCTGTTTGGCTGATGGTTGACCGGTCGTTCATGATTGGCTCCACCTCAACCCGGCCTGCCAGGTCTCCAAGCGCAGTGTTCAGGTGGGCTTGCACTTCCGCCTCAGACTCACCTGGCAGGGTGCGAATATCTACCTCGAGCACCACGTCGTCGGGAATAATGTTGGTTTTCATGCCGCCGCCGTCAACAACGTTGCACGAGAAAGTGGTGTGGGTGCAGGCGTGCAGGTAGGCCGCGGTGTTCACGTCTGGCATGGCTTCAAGGAAGTCGTCGATCTGGTCGGTGTCCAACAAGAGGGCCGACTTCTCCGGGCCGAGGTCCAAGCCGTCAACTCGCTCTCGCCACAGCTCGGTAACGGTGGCGGGCGGCTGGTAGTCAGTAAGCCGCTGAATTACCGCGGCTGCAGTTACCAGGGCGTTGTCCTTGCGGAACGGCATCGATCCGTGACCGGGTACGCCTTTCACCCGAAGCCTGCGCCAGGCCACACCCTTCTCGGCCACCGTGACCGCTACCACAGGCGAATCAGGCGAGCCGGAATGGAGGCCCCCGTTTTCGGTGAGGACGTAGTCGGCTGTGATGGCGTCGGCCGCGTTGTCTGCCATCCACCGCATTCCGTGGGCGCTGCCAGACTCCTCGTCGGCAACGGCGAAGAAGATCAGGTCGCCGCGGGGCCGAAACCCACTGACGGCCAAATCCTTGAACGCAACCGCCATGGAGGCGGTGAGGTTCAACATGTCAACCGCTCCCCTGCCCCACACCTCGTCTGGCCCGTTTTTGGCGGGAACAAGCTCGCCGCCGAACGGGTCACGGCTCCAGCCGCCAAGGTTGACAGGCACCACATCGATGTGACCCATGAGGCACAGACTTGGAGCAGCCGGGTCGCTGCCCTCGATCCGGGAAACCAGCGAGGTTCGGCCCGGCGTTGGCTCGTAGCGCTCAAACGGAAGGCTGTTGCCCTCGAGGTAGGCCTGGAGCGTGTCTGCGTTGCGGACCTCTTGGCCCGACTCAGGGGTGCCGTCGTTCACACAGGCGTTGCGGATCATTGCCTGCAACAACTCGACGGTTTGATTGGTCAGCTGATCGGGACGACTTTGCATGTTGCCATCTTGGCCTGCTGAGCGGGCCGGAGCACATTCAGTGGCCGCTTCTGTCGAACGGCTAGCCCCAGCAGCGAATGCTGGCCCGCCACGGGCCGGTTCCGTCTTCTTGCCAGGTGATCAGGGCGGCCTCGTCCTGCTGGGCAGGTGTTGCAAGGTGCGCCTGAGTCACTCCGTACCGAACGTCGTGACCGTAGGCGGCCCAACTTGAAGTGAGGAACTGGTAGGCGCCGCGGGCAGAAGACCAGCGGTTGGCGGCCAAATAGTTGTCTGTGGACTCACAGAAGCGAATTCTCACCAGGATCGGCGGGAGATATACGCCGTTACCTGCGTCGACCCAGTTCGGCGGTACCTGCGCTACCCGGTCGCCGCCCGTGAAGGCAATGTCGTTAGCTGTAACCGACGAATCGTCGGAGTTGGTTGAGCCGGGCGGAGGCAGAGTGCCGGTGCGAAGCTGAGTCTCAAGCGATTCTGAGATCGCAAGCACAGCCTTGACCGGATCCAGGGAGGCCCAGAATTCATAGCCCGCCTGGTCTGGCTCTCGACCCAACGCGTTGCGATAGGCATCAACGACCAAGTCGCCCGAGCTGCGAAGCTCAACCTCGGGAAACTTGAGGAAGGCCGTTGTGAGGTCTTCCAGGGATTCGCCGTTGACCCGCCGGGCAGACCAGTAGGCCAGCCCTTCGGGATCAGGCGTGCGGCCAAGCACGGTTTGGTAGAGGCGGGTGATTTGGTCATCGTGGGCAGGTGCAGCTTCGGCTGGTGAAACGAACGCCAACAATGGCGCCAGTAGTGCAGCCGAAAGAAGGAGGCGCAGTTTCATGCAATCGTCTCTTTCGTTCGTTGATTCAGGAAGGCCGTCGAATGACGGCGCAAAGTCTGGGCGCAGCGAGTTAGAGACGAGGTATCACGTCGGGTTCCGCTGCTCTGCTCCGAGGAAGTGGCAAAGCGGGGTGTGTCCGATGTGTCTCTCCGTGCCGATACCGCCCAGATCACGTCGAGCTCGGGTTGTCAGCCCCCGAGTGAGCTTTCGTTGCAGGCAGGTTACGGCCTCGTTTTCTTGTTGCAACGTGTAGATTTACCCGGGCAGCAGTTGCACACTTCGAACTAGTAGAATTGCTGCTTGAACAGGGTGAATGCGGCAAATACCGTTCGCCCCTCTACATTTTCTGGTGACCCTCGGACAGCCGGAGTTTCAATGGCCGAAAACTACATTGCTTGGAACGGTGACGAGTACCCCTGGCCGCCCCCTGACGGATGGGAGAAGAAGGGCGATGGCCGTTATTGGCCTGCCGATCAGAGCCCGCCCGAAAGCGACGCAACAACTCAGGTTCCCGTCGCGGAAACCGCGGCGCCGGAGCCGCCAGCAGTTGAGGCGGCGCCTCCGGGACCGCCCGCTGTTGTCCCACCTGACGCTGCCACACCACCTGTTCAGATGACACCTCCGCCTGGTATGGCTCCACCTGGCGCACCCGAACCGGGAAATTCTCCTGCCTGGGCCGCCGCCCCTGGAGGGCCTCCCCAACAGCAGCCCATTCCTCAGCAACCTGGGATGACACCACCGGGATACACAACGGCTGGGCCGCCTGAGAAAAAGGGAATGAGTCGGGGCATGAAGGTCCTGCTGGTTCTCCTTGGCCTATTGGTACTGGTTGTTGGTGGCTGCATCGTCCTAATCGCATCGTTCAGTGAGCGAATAGTTGACGCCATCGACAACGTCACAGAAGACATCGAACAAGCCGAGCGAGCTGTCGACTTCAGCGAATGCGGGGAAACGAACGGGCAGTTGGTTGCCGCAGGCACAATCACCAACGAACGAGGAATCACCACCAGCTACATCTTCTCGATCGTGTTCCTCCAGCCAGACGATAGCCGAATCACTTCTGAAGCGATCGAGATTGCGGACGTAGAACCGGGCGAAACCAGTGAATTTCGGGCAACCGCTGAGGTGGCGAACGCCGACGGGCAATACCGGTGCATCGCGGCCAACATGTTCCTCGATCCCCTGGAATTTGGAAACTAAGCCAAGCGGGCATCAGGGGCCGCTAAAGTTTTAGGGCCCACCGGGCGTAGCTCAGTTGGACAGAGCAGTCGGTTTCTACCCGACTTGTCGGGGGTTCGAATCCTCCCGCCCGGGCTTTTTGCTCCACCAATTCATTCGTGGTCCGGTGACGGGGCCGCTACCATGCTCCGACCTTGGTGGCCGTAGCTCAACTGGTTAGAGCATCGGGTTGTGATCCCGAAGGCTGGGGGTTCGAGTCCCCTCGGTCACCCCAAGTTAGCAAGGCGGGCGAGATGGGCAATCCATCCCGAACTGATGGCCTGTCCCGCCATTGTGCAGCTAACATGCGGCGAGCTATCCAAGCGCCTCTAGCTCAATTGGCAGAGCGTCGGACTCTTAATCCGTAGGTTCTGGGTTCAAGTCCCAGGGGGCGTACTCAGCCGAGATCCCAGCGCTGGCACCATTCTCGCCGGTTCTGGGGTTTCGTCGTTTTCGGCCGAAACAGCCCCGTGGTCACACGGTGGTCACACTGGTTCCGGGACTTGACAGGTACCGGGACTTGGCGGGCTCCGAGAGGTGACAATCAGAAGTCACGTGCGCTGCCGACGCACGCGTCGATACTCAGGAGACCAAGCGCTCAGAGGATGCGGTCAATCGCCATCTGAGATCAGATTCGGCCAGCCGTTCGGGTGGGCGGCTGCCAAGACGCCAGCTTCCTAGGCAGCAGCGGCTTGGAGCCCGTCGATAAATACGTTGAAGCTCTTGGACGAGTTACGATCAAGGTCGAGAAGGGGACCGATTGAATTGGCCAGTGCCACCTTCCTCAACCCACCCTGTTCATATCCGTAGCCCTGCAGAAGTCGTTCCAGAGTCTCCCATGTGCCACCAGCAATACCATCCGGATCGCGGTACTTCGCTCTGGCCCCCAGGGACTGCGGGACCCTCGGGTACAACCTGCGAAGCGCCGGGATATCACCGAAGTACCAGGCTTCAAGTTCTTCCACAGCTATCCGGTTTACAACAGTGAATGGATTTCCTGAACTCTTTGTCGCCAAACCCTCGGAAGTTGCTATCTGTTCCAGCTGGTCCTTGACCACAATGCAGTCTGTTGTGTCTCGATCCAGGAGGACCACGATCTTGAGATCTTGCCAGATGAGACGAGACTTGTATCCACGGAGCCGCTGCGGCAGCTTGCGTAGCAGGTCCTGCTTGCCGGAGAAAGAATGGATGCTCCAGGACACATTCGGGCCCAGCGCCTTCGGAAGTACATGAGCGAGGAGGACGGCGGCACTTCGTTCTTCCACGAGGATCTCCACTTGTCTCAAGACCGGACGCCCCGGAGGCTGTCCTGCAGATCGCCAGCATGCAGAAAGCCCTCCATCCAGAGGTCTCCGAGCTGTCCACCAGCGTCAACCATGGTCGTCATTTCCTTGTTCTTGTCAGCATGAGTCAGCTGCGTGAATCCGTCCTCGCCCCGATCGAGTGCCCAGACCTCATGGGCTCGTAGGCCGTTCATGAACTCCGGCGAATGCGTCGTCACGAGGAGTTGGCTGCGCCCCGTAGCTGCGCGGCACTCTTCGGCCAGCGCGAACAAGAGTTGCGGGTGAAGCTGGTTCTCGGGCTCCTCAATGCCGATCATCGGGGGCGGATCGGGATCCAGCAACACAACGAGGTAGGACAGCATCTTCAACGTGCCGTCCGACGCGAATCGGGCAAGCACCGGTTCCTCGAACGGAGCGTCCTTTAGCAGGAGAAGGAGCCGACCATCATCCAGCGCTTTAGTGTCGACCCGCTCGAGTCTCGGGATTCTCACCGAGAGAGTCGCAAGGATGTTCTCCAGCGCCACCTCGTGACGTTCCGCGAGGAACTGAAGGACATTCGGCAAGTTGTCCCCGGTTTTTGAGAGGCGCGACTGCGGCCCGGCCATTGGCACGCCTCGCGCTTCTTCTGCCGACAGATACGAGAGATACCAGCCAGTAATGAACCTCCGAAGCGCGCTAACCCTGGGGTGTCTAGTGAACTGGCCGAGGGTGTTGACCGCTAGCAGGTCGGGGCTGTCGAGAGTCTCAAAGATACGCTCATCGTGCTCGTCAGGCATGTCTCCTGAAATTACCTGCCCAGCCCCATGTGCGAAGTCGACGAATTTGAACGGACGGCCGTAGGAGCCGCGTTTCCACCGGAGCCACTCTTCTGCAACGACCGGTGAGCCGTCGATCTCGTCGATCGCGAGGTGGTACGTGATGAGAGGGCTTTGGGGGGTTTCCCGATACTTGATCTCGATCACAACGGGCCCGTCAGCGCCCCTGCTTCGCAGCTCAGCGAGTCGATTTCGTTTGTCGACGGCACTTCTGAGACCCTCGGTGAAACACTCGCTCAGGAAGGCGAAGACATCGAAGACGGTGGATTTTCCTGAACCGTTTGGTCCGACCAGAACCGTCAGAGGAGAAAGCCCCTTGAACTCGACGTTTCGGAGTACGCGGTAGTTTCGAACGACGAGCCCCTCTATACGCGGGGGTCCTAGAACTGGAGCCTGGGAGGGTTGCATACAGAGCCGATCGGTGGTGGTTGGCACTACGAGCCTACGCAGTCTTACCTACACGTTGGGTCTTGGCCCTGAACGAGCGATTCCGTCCTCATACCGCACGGCTAGTTGAAGAGATTCGACGCTGCCTCGGCGGCTCGCATTGGTGGCCGGGGAAGACGTGGCCGTAGACTTGGAGGGTGAATGCGACGTCGGCGTGGCCGAGGCGTTCGCTGACCATTCTCGGGTTCTTGCCGATGGCGAGTCGTTCGTCGATGTCTATGACTCGGCGAGAGCGTCGAGATTTCGGTGCTTCGACTTTGGGGGTCCGTCGATGACGGCTAGGGCTTTCCGAACTTGGACCGTCATGGCGTCCAGGTCGACGTCTTCCCAGCGGAGGCAGCAGAGTTCGCCTCGGCGCATGCCTGTGAGGGCTGCGAGGCGGTACAAGGCGAAGAGTTCGTCGCCTTTGGCAGCGGCTAGGAAGGTGCTAGCCCAACACGTTCGACGCCGTTCGGATGATGACCCTTCAAGCAAAGGTAGTGGCTAACATGTTGTCGGCTCCCGAGGTGGCAACAAACGCAGCCTCGGAGTATCTCTCACAAGCAACCCAACACGGCCTCGACAACGACTGGCGGGTGCATCTCTACCTCGCCACAGCCGCCGCAGCGGCGGGAGAATCAGCGGACATGGATCTGCATCTCGAAGAAGCCACGGCGCTACTGGCCAGATCGGGAAGCTCCGGACTTCCCGACATCTTGTTGCCCTACACCGCACTCGCTCGAGTGGTGGAAGAGGTAGAGCTAGCCCAGAGGTGGGTGACCGCAATGCGTCACGCTGGCGATCGGCCCGGCACCGGGGGTGGTAATTGCGATGTACCGGCAGTTGCGCGGCGCCGTCGGACTCGCCTCGTACAATCCGCTCGACGAGATGAGCCTTGGCGAAATCTACGAAGAGGCACGCCGCTGGTCCGCCGAAAGGCCGTGACGGTGCCCGGTTCGGGGGGGCGAACGCATACGTGACAATTCCCAAAGTCGCACCACTAGCCGATTCTGCGGGCAACTATGCCAAACTTGAGCAAAGCACGAAGACGTCGAAAGCTGATCATGTCTCCCACAACCCCCAGTGAACTCCGCCAGCGGATCGTGGAGATCGATGACGAACTGCAAGGTCTCGCACCAGATGCGTTCGGGCGCAAACACGAGCTGGCCAGCGAGGCTGACAGCTGTCGGAAACTTCTGGCAAAGATCGTCGAGCCGGATCTGAACGCGGCAAGTAAAAAATGGGCCGAGCGCTCTGGCCGCAAGGGCTCGCACGCACAGGACCCCGAGAAACTCAAGGGCGCCATCGTGTCTCCCCACGTTCCATAACACCAACCACAGGGCTGTGGCACGCACGCCGAGGATGGTTCCGCTCAGCGAAAAAGGGGAACTGGCATGGATTAGGTGCGTTTTCGCCACTAATCCATGCCAGTTCAACCGCACGATCTACTCTGGGAGATGCTGGGGACGGCCAATCAGACAAGCCGGAAGCTGGAGCAACAAACCCTCAGTTTGGGTCGAGTTGGTCAAGATACAAGGCTCGCACAGCCAAGGTTCGGCGAATCTTGCCGGTGACGTCGTCATAGAACTCATCGCGGTAGGCGCTGTCGGTAACCATCGATACTGCAAACTGCAACGACGAGAACGCCGCTATGAAACCCGCCACGGCCAAGTGCTCCCACGTGACCACGATGGCTGATCCCAGGAAATCGAACGAGGCGAGGACTTTCAAGTCTGCTGTTGTCCATTGCTCAATGGTCGAGGCTCGGACCGCCAGCAGACCGAACGCCACCAGGGCCAGGAATCGCCAGCCCCTTTCGTTTGAGAACAGGGTGGGCAAGATCGCAGGAACGAAGACAAACAGTGCCAGCTCCACCACCCCGATGTCGTCTGGCAGTGCAAAGGCGCGCCTGCCCCGAAAGCGGTTGACCAGCGCCACCGCCGCCACCATGATCGCCGCCCCAGCAACGAACGCCCCAAGCTGCTGCCCGCCCTTGAACCGGTCGTCAAATGAGGCGAAGACCTCAAGGAAGAACACGCCCGTCAGGAACGGCGTTGCCCGGGTGAACACGTCCTCGGCCGCCGAATACTCGTCGATCGCATGTGGTAGCCCCTGGCGCACAAACCATCGCTCGGTGGCCGACTTCAGCTCAGCATCCACCGGGGCGAGACCTCTCCTCTATCCTTTGGCCAACACGACGCCCGATCCTACTGGAAGTTGCTCCACCAAGGCCGTTCGATCACTGGACCGGCTGACACTGCTGACGTTCCCTGGCTCTACCGGTGGGCGCTCAAGCCCACAGGGCAGAGATCGGTACTGCCCTTCGACCAAACCGTTACCAAGGACGCTCAATCTATATTGCGGTATGTCTCGCTCCAGCACGGCTCCCGTCCTATTCGACTGCGACCCAGGGATCGACGACGCCTTCGCCCTCGCAATAGCTCATGCGAGCGCCAAGCTCCACATCGAAGCGGTGACGACCACGTACGGCAACGTTGGCCTCGACAACACGACGAACAACGCTCTGCGCGTGCTCGATTGGATCGGATCCGATGCTCCCGTCCACGCCGGAGTGCAACGCTCCCTGCTCACCAAGAAGGTAGACGCCGCTGGTTACCACGGTGCCACCGGACTTGAGGCTCCTGGTATTCCTCAACCTTCACACAAACCCACTTCGGGCGACGCTGTCAACTTCTTGATCGATCACCTACGAACTGTCTCCGAGCCGCGAACCATCGTCGCCACCGGTCCACTAACCAACCTCGCAATGGTCCTTCGGCTGGCCCCAGACGTGGCAGACAAGATCGATCAAATTGTCTTCATGGGCGGCTCGACTGATTATGGAAATGATTCTCCGGCAGCTGAATTCAACATGATGAGCGACCCGCACGCAGCCCAGATAGTGCTCGAATCTGGAGTGCGGACCGTGATGTTCGGTCTCAACGTCACGCATCAAGTTTTGGCAACGCCGCCCCGGATCGCCGCGTTAAACGACCTGGCCAACAACGCCGGCCCGGTGTTTGCCCAGATGCTGGGCTTCTTCGCCGACATTTACAGAGACCAATATGGCTTCGACGGGCCCGCTCTGCACGACCCATGCACCGTTGCGTGGCTCATTCAACCTGAGCTGTTCGAGACTGAGCTGATGCGCGTTGATGTGGACACAGCCAACGGATTGAGCTACGGACGTTCAGTCCAAAGTCCGAACTGCGCAGTGGCACTTGAGGTCGATGCTGACGGATTCTTCGCACTGTTAACCAGGCTTGTCTCCCAGCTCAACTGACCGCAGACTCTCAGGCGTTCAGAACAGGCTTGAGGTAGTCGAGGCCACGCTCAACTAGATCGACCAATGGCGTGTTGTCTGGCCCGTTGTACCAGTCGATAACCGCGGCGCTGATGACCCCCATTACCGCAGCCGCGAGAATATGAGCCTGGAACTCGTCTGCCTCGGGTTGGTCTTGGCGAACCTCGTGCATTAGTCGTTCAATCCACTGCTGTTGCACAACCGCGTTCCCTTTGGCCAGTTCTGGAATGCTTTGGGCCACCCGCATGGCTCGCCGCACCGGCGCCGGGTCGTTGTCGATGTGTTCGCTGATTCGGCGGGCTCCGTGCAGGAGGCGTTCACGCAGTGGCTTGCCTGTCACTTCAGCCTCGGCTTCAGTGAAGATGTCGAGCCAGATGCGAGGGTGCAGGAACGCCAGATCTTCCTTGTGATCGATGTAGCGAAAGACTGTGCGACGAGCAACGCCCGCCCGCTCGGCCACCTCATAGACAGTGGCTGCAATCCCCCGCTCCTCGAACAACTCGCACGCCGCGGCGCTAAGGACCATGAGCATGTGGCGGCGATGCTGGGAACGGGTTACCACATTCTGAGAATAGCCCACCCGACAAGGATCTGACACTACGAGACAACTAGCCCCAGAGTGCGGATTTTCGAAACAACTGCTCTGATGTGTCCATGTGGCCCGATGGTGATCGTCTTGTCACTAAGCGCTCGGATACGCCGGGCTTTAACAGGGAGAGAGATCCCCATGACAAAGTATGTGTTGGCTTATCACGGCGGCGGTCCAATGCCAGAGTCGGCAGAGGAAACCGAGAAGATCATGGCCCAATGGGGGGCCTGGTTCCAAGGCTTGGGGGCTTCGCTGGTTGATCCCGGCAATCCGCTCACCCAGGCCCGAACTGTCGCATCAAACGGCAGCGCTTCGGACGGCGGGGGTGTCAACCCGCTAACCGGGTACAGCATCATCAACGCCGACAGCATCGATGCTGCTGTTGATGTGGCCAAAGGCTGCCCAGTGCTGGCAGGCGGCGGCAACGTGGAGGTTGCCGAAGCCATCGAAATCTAGCTCCCAGCCACATCTGGCCGGGCTGGGAGGTGTTAGCTTCCGGCCTGGCCAGGGGCGTGCCCCGACCGCGCTACCCGGCCGGCCGCCATGACGGCAGGACCCGAAGGGCGATCACAGCGCCCCCGTAGCAGCCAATGCCTGCCGCCGCGGCCACCGGCCAGGGTGCAAACATCTTCACTAGAACAGCTGCTGCAACTCCGGCCAGCACCGCAAGTGGCAAACGCCACAGAGTGCCGAGCTGATCCCTGGAAGACCAGCCTGGAATCCGGGAAAACCGTTGCCAGAGGAAAATCAGCACCAAGGCCTCGGTGAGCAGCGTGGTAACGGCTGCCCCCTCGAAAGACCACCGGGGGATGAACACCAGGTTCAAAGCCACGTTTGCCACCAGCCCGCCGAGTGTGATCACCGGATACCAGCGATGGCGGTTCGTGGCGATGAGCGCCGTGATTGCCACCGTTGACGCAAAAGTGAGAGTTTCGCCGGTCACGACGATCGAGGTCGCTAACCCGGAATTGCGATACTCAGAGCCATAGAGCAGACCAACGGCCTCGGTTGAGAACAGCCAGAATCCAAGCCACACCGCCCCCGCCGCAATCGCCAACAGGCGCAACGCCTCGGCGGCCCTGTTGTGAAAGTCCTCTGGCTTCTGAGGCCAGGCTGCGGTCAGCGGCGCCAGCAGTGCCATTCCCACCGCGGTTGGCAGGAAGTGGACCAAGTCCACGAATTTGTAGGCCACGCCATATGACCCGACAGCCGAAAACGTGTCGAGCTTGGAGAGCATGATGGAGTCGACTCGGTAGTAGATGGTGACAAAGGCGGCACCGGCTGAAAGAGGAATGGCCTCTTTGATTAGGTCAGACCAGATTTTCAGATCGACCCGGTAGCGAAACCCGGTGAGTCGGTGAGCTGCAGGTACCTTCCAGAACAGGATCACCAGGTCGTTCAGCACGGCTGGAACCACGAACCAAACCAGTGAGCCGCCACGAAGAACCAGAGCAATGGTTAGCGACACCTGCGCCAACTGCCCGAAGACCCCGGCCACAGCAAGTGGAGCAAGCCGATCCCGAACCTGAAACGCGACGTCGTAGGCGTGGGAGGGTGTGGAAATCACAACCACCAGCCCCCCAATCAGCGCGGCCTGAAAGACTACGGGCGGATAATTCGCCAACCAGACAAACCCAAGCAGCAGCAAGTACCCGGCAAGCCCAAGCACTGTGCGAAGAACCACGTAGGTTCCGGCAAACGCAGCACGGTCGATCTTGGGATCGAGAAGCGCAGCAACCGCAACTCGCCCTACCCCCATGTCGGTCACAATCGACAACATGCCGAGCAGGCTGAACAACAGGGTGAACTGCCCGAAGCCTTCGGCGCCAAGGTCGCGCGCAATGAGGACGGTGCCACCCCAACCTAGGACCGCCACCACCAACCTGCCAGCAATTAGCACTGCGGTGTTGGCCGCAAAACGGCCGGGCTGGCCTATCTCAGAGCCTGCTTGGCTCACCTTCGCTCGATGGCTGCTTTGGAGATGATCTCGCTCCCGATCCGCTGGAAGGCAAGCAGCCCGTCATGCACGCCGGGTCGCCAGTCTGCCAGCGTTTGCACGTCGAATTGGGTGCGTGGATCGACCAGTGCCATCGCGGTTCGAGCCACCTCGCCGAACGTGGCCGGACGGGTTGCTGACCCCATGCGTTTGCCTGCTGCCAACAACCACCGAAGTTCCAGCTCGAGGTTACGACACTGCATGCCCTCAACTATCAGCTTGCTTGCCGGTTCGCCTGGAGTCTCCGGGAAGAGTTGCTGAGCCGTCAGCAGCGGGAAATCCATCCCGGCTCTCACGGGCAAGGCAATCGAGCCCCATACCCTGCCGTTGACCTCCAGCAAATGACAGTCAGAGTCGGCAACCTTGTACTCCACCATCGCAAGGCCGTCCCACTTCATGGCGCCCAGAAGCCGGGAGCTGTATTCAAGAAGATCTCCATCCGGAACTTCCGCAACCCGCAACGAACTCATCCCGCCGGACAGCGGGACCTCGTGCAGCCTGCGGTGCTGGAAGGCAGCCTGCACCACTCCATCCTTGAGCAGTAGTTCGATCCCAACACCAACGCCGCCCACCCGTTGCTGGATTTGCAGAGGCATGGCTCCCACGGTTGGGTGCGTGATACCTTCCAACAACTCCTCCAGGTTGGCAGCATGTCGAACAGCTCTGGTGGTGATTCGCCCGGTGGAGTCTGGCTGGTGGGAAGTCAGAGGTTTGATCACAACAGGCCAACCAACTTGAGCGGCTGCTGCCTCGGCTTCTGCGCTGGATCGAATCGTCACCGATTGTGGCGTTGGGATGCCAAGTGATGTTGCCAGAGCAGTTGTGGCCTCCTTGTTCCTGGCGGTAGCGAGGGAAGCAGAAGAGGCCAGAGCAAACGCAATCTCGTCGCCAAAGAGATCCCGGTTGGAATCGATCGGAAAGATCGACTTGTCGGTTGTCGGAAAAACCAGATCCACCCCCTCGGATCGGGCAATCTGGGCTGTTACCTCGGCCGACCGAAGCGGCTCGAACTCCGGAGACGGGACTTGATACCAGGCATCTGCCAGGGTTGATCTGGCCCACCGCGGTTGGGCCGCTGGATTGGTTGCAACCACACGCCAGCCGCCCCTGGCCAGGGATCTCAGAACGGTGAGCCCCGTGGTGTGACCGGTATCGGTGACCAGCACCGCCGGCCTCGGGTCAATCATGTTGCCGACTGCTCTATTCGAGTCACTCCCATCACCATGGCAAAAAGAGCCCACAACCAGATTCCGGCAAACTTGGACCCCTCCTCGAACACCAGCCGCACATCTGTATCTGAGTCCCAAAATAGATCTATGAGCACAGAGGTACCCAAGAATGCAACGGCAATCACAAGAGCTGGGAAGGTGGTTCTGTCGAAGTGCTTGATGCTGGCGCCGAACCACACCCCGGCGAGCACTACATAGCCAGCATAAATTGGGGCTTCGGAACCGACCAGACGCAACAAGATATCGTCGTGCAGCAAGAAGACGTCGTCGATCAGCATCAGCAACGAAAACAAGGCTGCGCAGAACAGCGACACTGCTCCGTCACCGCCAGATCGCCAAACAAGCACGGCGGCAAATCCAAAGAACGAGACCGCTGCGGACCAGCCGATTCCGCCCAACGAAGAGGCGGCACCCAAATACCAAGGCTCACCAACGGTTTCTGAAGGATCTCTTGTAAGCAAGCCAACGGTTGTGATGTCCTGAAAGAAGATGACCGTGAACATCACAAGACTGAGCAACAACAAACACGCTGCTACCAGCCAGACTTGGAAAACATCGGAGCTTCGCTCTCGCTTGGCTACCAGCGCAGCGGCCCTTTCATCATTGACCCACCGCGACGACTGGCGCCACAATCTTGTCCCAATCGGTGTCACTAAGCGGTTCGTGTTTTTCGCTTGTCAACTCACCCCGCAAGTGACACAAGGCGCTCTCGGCTTCGGAGAGTTGCCTAAGTACTTGCCGCCAGCTTTCTGTTCGAGACGCTAGTTTTGCTTTGAGGTCTTCAACCTCGCGTCGCAAGGCCGCCACTTCGGAATCGGTGAACGATTCGTCTGTTGCGAACAACGAAAGCAGCCTGGCTGGCCTGTGCGTGAGGGGTTCAAGGCCACCAAGCGGGGCGTTACTCATGCTGCTGAGGGTACACCTCGGTTGGAATGTGGTCCGTGAGACTAGTGGATTGACTCATAATCAAATGACTCCCCCGTGCCGCTCGGGGCCCAGGTCATGTTAGATTTCGCCAACCAAGACGTCGCGTGCCATGCGAGGGTTGTGGCTGGCGTCAATTATGAGGGACAGAGGTGCTCACCGTTGGCGATCCTTCACTTACCCCAAAGATGGGAAACCGAAACGCGGCAATCACCGCCACCGTTACCGGACCACCAAACACCCCCTATTAGCCCTTCCTCAGCGTCTGAAGGATTCAAACGATTGACTCGGTTCGGGATCGGCCCCTGGATCGCAGCCATCGATCTTGCTGTTGTGGCCGCGGTGCTCTACGGATTCGGACCTGGCCTGGTGCCCGCCCTACTTACGGCCCCCGTCTTTGTGTTGCTGGCCGCAAGTTCTGGGCTGTACCGCTCCCGGCTAGACCCATCAGCTCTCAATGACGCGGCCGCGCTCACTGGACGTTTGGTAATTGCGGCCACCATCACCTATGTCCTCAGTAGCAGGGGCACCAACACGGTCTCGTCGCTTGGCACCGACTTTGGCCGCGGCTGGTGGCTGAGTATTGCCGCCACCGTGCCGCTGATCGTGTTGGCCCGGGCCGCTTTCTATTTCGGGATGCGCTTCTCAAGACGTCGAGGGTGGGTTGCCCATCGAACCCTGATTGTTGGGGCCGGAAGTGTTGGGGCCGAACTTGCCGACATGCTGGCGGAACACCGAGAGTACGGTTTGTTGCCGGTCGCATTCCACGACCCTTTTCCAGCCCGAGGGCCGGACAGGAGACTGCCCGTATTCGACAAAACAAGCCTTGGCGAGTCCATCCACGCAACCCAAGCTTCGTGTGTCGTAATCGCCTTTGCCTCGCTGCCGGATTCGATGCTGGTGGAATACATCCAGTCCTACCACCTCGAAGAGGCCGAGTTCTTCTTCGTTCCCCGCCTTTTCGAGATCAGCAGCGCCTCAGGAAGAGACGTTGAACGGATCAGGTCACTCCCACTGGTGAGGCTGCGTCGCGCCCCCAACCGTTCTGTCAAATGGCAGGCCAAGTTGATTCTGGACAAGTTCTTTGCGGCCGTCGCCTTAGTGCTTCTGAGCCCGCTTCTGTTGGCCATCGGGCTGGCGGTTCGTTCGTCGCTCGGCTCTGGAGTGATCTTCACCCAGGACCGAGTCGGGCTTGACGGCAGACGGTTCACGATTCTGAAGTTTCGCACCATGCCAGTGGCGTCCGAGCAGGAATCCGATACGACATGGGACGCACAAACCACCCGAAAGCCAACTTCGCTTGGCGCAATCCTGCGGGCTACATCGCTTGATGAGCTACCGCAACTTTGGAACATCTTGAAGGGCGATATGAGCTTCGTTGGGCCCCGTCCCGAGCGGCCCCACTTTGTTGGCGAGTTCGCAAACGACAACCGTCGGTACAACTCGCGCCACAGGGTGCCGTGTGGCCTGACCGGGTTGGCGCAGATCAATGGCCTCCGGGGCGACACGTCCATCGCAGAGCGCACCAAGTACGACAATGTCTACGTAGAGACATGGTCGCTTGGAAATGACGCGAAGATCTTGCTTCGCACGGTCCTTTCGATGATCCCGATTGGGCGCCGATGACAGCCCAGTACACACCGCGGTCCCCAAAGCTCGAGTTCGGCCGCCACCTTCGCGAGATGGCTCGTAGATGGCCGATCATCTTGGCTCTCACACTGCTGGCCGGGTTCGGTGTGTTCGCCTTTCGCTCTCTTGGTTCCGACACTTATGAATCCACCACGGTGCTGCAAATAGTTCTGCCCGATCAATTGCTGGACGACGGCGAATCCACCAAGTTCGCCACCTCTTCACTTGCCGAGTTGGCAACCGCTGAAACCTCGATTGTGCAGGCGGCCCAAACCATCGGTCTCACGCTTGACCCGTCCGAAGCCATAGGACGGGTCAAAGTTCAGCTTCGGTCAACACCAGGGTTCATGGAACTGAGCGCATCTGGTCCAACAGCCATCGAGGCCAAGGGACTTACCGATGCCATGGCAGAATTCGTTGTGGCCAGTGGCTCGAACGAGGCGTCGGGACTGGCGACGCGAGTTGTGGTGCCAGCCAAGATCTCAGATTCCCCGGTGGCGCCCAGACCCATTCAAGAAGGCCTCTTGGCCGCGCTCATTGCGGCCATTCTCGCCGGTGAGTTAGTTGTGGCGGTCAGAAAACTTCGGGGCAAGATCAGCCCGATCGACCCCGAGACTGTGCTTAGCGAACTGACACGGCTGCCCGTGGTTGACTTGCGCCCCAAGCGGGCTCAGGAAGCGGCGTTAGTTCCCTTCTTTGCCACCCACCTCGTGGAGCGACCGGTCATTACGCTGATGCAACGAGGCGCCAAAGCCAACGCCGAGCCGGCTGAAAGGCTGGCCAGAACGGCATCGGGGCTGGCAAGAAGGGTTCTCCTGATCGACGCCGACCTCGCCCAACCAATTCTGCACAAGCACTTCGGACACCCTCAAGCACCGGGGCTGGCCGAGGTTCTAGAGGGCTCCGAAGCCTTGGCCAAGGTTGTGAGACGGGCCAGTGACACCAACCCCGCCGCGGTTCTCAGCGCCGGATCGCTCACCGCTGATCTGGTGGGAGTTGACCGAGTGATGGCTACCCACGAAGTTGTCAGTGCCTCGGGCGCAGATTGCGCGGTGCTCAGTACCACCGCCAGTTCGTCCCTGGACGAAGCGCTTCTGGTAGCCCACCACTTCAACGACGCGGTAGTGCTGGCCATTGATCCTGGCGTTATGCGAGAGACAGAAATCTTGGATCTGATTGACCGCACCCGGGGCACCGGCGCTCGCCTAGTCGGCATCTTGCTTTATGCCAGTGCTGTCAAGTCTGTGACCACCCAGAGGCTGAACGGGTTGCGGGGTTAACTTCGTGGTGTCCAAGTTGCGCGCCACAATCGTGCACGAGCGCTTCACAGAACCTGGCGGCTCTGAAAAAGTCGTCGACGCTTTCGCAACCCTCTGGCCCAATTCAACTCTCTTCGCCCCTCTGATCGACCCGGCGCTCACCTTTGACGCTCTGAAGCGTTTGCCCCATCAAGATTCTTGGTTGCAGTCGCTGTATCGCGGCCAGGGCAGATACAGCCATCTACTTCCAATGCTGCCTGCTGCGATGAAGAGGGCGCGGTTGCCCTGGGCGGATGTGGTGATCATCAGCCACCACGCCTTTGCCAACCGAGTCAGGCCACCGGCCCGCATCCCCGTCGTCAGCTACGTTCACACCCCCGCAAGGTGGATCTGGGATTCAAGTTTCCGAAAGGCTGACGCTCCAGGGCCCCTACCGTTCGCTGCTCTTGAGGCGTTCGCTGTATCTCAACGCAGGGCCGACCGCGCCGCAGCCCAAAGACCAGACATTTTGGTTGCCAACTCAACCGAGGTTGCCCGCCGAATTCGCCGCTGGTGGGGGCGAGACAGCATCGTGGTTCATCCCCCCGTTGCCGTACACCGCTTCGCGGTTGATTCGAGGATCAAGAGGGAAGACTTCTTTCTTCTGGCGGGGCGACTGGTGCCCTACAAGAAACCCGAGATCGCAGTGGCAGCAGCAACTCGGGCTGGCGTTCCCCTAGTTGTTGTTGGTGATGGGCGCGCCCGGGAGCGGTGCGAGAAAATTGCCGGCCCAAAAGTGAAGTTCTTGGGCAGCGTTTCCGACCAAGAACTGGCCAACCTGTATCGCAGGTGCAAGGCGTTGGTGTTCCCCGGCGTCGAAGACTTTGGCATCGTGCCAGTTGAGGCACAGGCCGCGGGCGCCCCGGTGATCGCCTTGGACGCTGGCGGCGTGAAAGACACAGTCATTCAGCACATGACCGGGACCTTGCTGGCCAACACGGCCAACAGCGAAGAGTTGATCAGCCGTTTCGCAAAAGCGATGGGCGACGTCACGCACAGCGAGCTCTCGCCTCGTGACATCGCCGCACACGCTGCCCAATTTTCAGAGCGAAACTTTGCCGATTCGATGAACAGAATCGTGAACGGTCTGCTTGATGAGGAGGTCATCGATCTTCGAGACGGTTCCGGTTCCGCAGTCTCCACTTCCAGCACTTCCAGCACTTCCATCGAACTGAACAGACAATGACGTTGAGAGTGCTCGGTGTGTCTGCAACTGCACAGGTTTCTGGAGCCGAGCGTGTGCTCCTCAGCTATGCCGACCCGGCCACGGGGCTACCTGCCTCCTGGACAGTTGCATCTCCGCCCGGTCCTCTGGCAGATCAGATCACGGGCCTAGATATCCCTCACGTCGCAATACCAGACCTCAAACTCGCCGGAGGCCCTAAGGCATTGTCGGTCGCTGGCCTTGCGGCCAGGAATCTGGCTGTTGTTCCGACGCTACGCCAAATAGCAGCAACCCACGATGTCGTCGTTGCGAATTCTGTGATGACGCTTCCGTCGCTCCGAGCCGCTCGGCTTGAGGCCAAAGTCTGCTGGCTGGTTCACGATGTGATTCGGCGACCTGACCTTCTCCGACTGGCTCGCATCGGCGCCCCGGCTGTTGACCTGGCGGTAGGAGTCTCGGATGCCGCGGCCGAACTGCCGCGCCAACTGGGCATTCCCACCGTGGTGGTTCGCAACGGCGTCGAGTGGCCAGTGGCGCCTGCCACGCCAGCAGGCGGGCCGCCAATTGTTGGCGTCAACGCCGTGCTGACCGAGTGGAAAGGTCAGAGAGAGTTCCTTCAGGCGCTGCCATTCGTAGACGCGCCCTTCAAGGCGGAACTCCTTGGCGGAACCTTCCCAAACGACGGCGAATACGAGCAGGAACTACGAGCCCTCGTTCCCCGCTTGGGGCTGGAGGACAAGGTGACTTTCCTCGGCCACTCAGATGACCCTGCCCGTGCTATGCGACGTTGGTCTTTGCTAGTTTCCCCAAGCATCGAGCCCGAGGCTGGCCCCCTCGCAGTGCTGGAGGGTATGAGCCTGGGGCTGGCTGTTGTGGTAACCGGCCACGGTGGTGCGCTGGAAATTGCGCGGGGCCTGGGTTTGCAGGCACCGCCCCGAGACTCCCGAACCCTCGCCGGGTGCATCCAGCAACTCTTGACCGATCCGCAGGACCGGGCAAGGAGAGGAAACCTTGGGCGAGCCGCCGTGAAGGAGCGTTTCACCCTGGCCCGGTCCAGAACACTGTTCGCGGAGGCGCTCAACAGTCTTTGCGGGAACCCAATGACGGGTGTCCCAAACAAGTGAATGGTCAGACGCCCCTGCGCGTCCTGTTCATCAACGAGAACATCGGCGGTCACGCAACCGTGCATTACCACATGCGCAAGGCCCTCCAGTCTCACGAATTGATCACAGCCAGCTTCTTCGACGTGCCGTCGCCCAGTGTGACACGGCGACTAGTGGGCGCCGCCGTTCCGCTGCTGGGACGTTGGGATCTGGATCTTCAGCCATTGCGGGCCCAACTAGCATTAAGCGCTGTAGTTCGAGCCGAGTTAAAAACTAGGATTAATCGCTTCGACGTGGTGCACGTGTACACCCAGAACGCAGGCCTTCTCAGCGTTGGCATGTTGGGCCAGGTTCCAAGCGTGGTTTCCCTCGACACGACCAACGCTCGGAACGCATATCGCTTGCCGTATCGCAAACCAACAAGGTTCACCAAGTTCAGCGTCGCGACCTCCAAGCCTTTTGAGAAACGCTTGTTTTCGGCTGTCGACGCAGTCGTCGCCAACTCCAACTGGGCTGCAGAATCGCTAACTTCGGACTATTCGATTGACCAGCACAAGCTTCACGTGATCCCCTTCGGTATCGAGGGTCCAAAGAGCGGCGGCCAGAGCGCAGTAGCCGACCGGATCCACGCGCTGCCCAGGATTGGTTTTGTCGGCCGCCAGTTCTTGGCGAAAGGAGGCAGCGAGCTGCTGGAGGCGTTCGATTCATCGTTGGCCGGCTTGGCCGAGCTTTTGATCGTCAGTCAGGAAACGGTTGAAGAACGAGCCGGAGTCAGTGTGGTTGCCGATCTTGTTCAAGGCGATCCGCGGCTGTGGGAACTGCTCGCAAGTTGTGAAATCTTTGCGTTCCCTTCAACCATCGATCAGGCCCCAAACGCGGTTCTGGAGGCAATGGCCGCCGGCCTTCCGGTTGTGGCTGTTGACACAGCCGCTGTGGCTGAGATGGTGGTTGAGGGCGTTACTGGCTTCCTGATCCCGCCGAATGATCCGAAGGCGTTGGCAGCAGCGCTGCTGCGGCTCGTCAACGATCCTGCTGCCAGGCGGCGCATGGGCAAGGCAGGACGAGAACGATTCGAGCAGCACTACGACGTTCGCCTCGGAGTGGCGAAGCTCGTTGAGGTTCTGTTTGAAGTAGCTACCACGTGATGCGGGGCTTCCGCTCGCCAAAGAGGCACACAGGTGCCGCCGTTTTGGGCTATCACAACGTCTGCCTGGATCGTTCGGGAAGCCCAACCGCAGATGCTTCCCTTGCGGTAACCGCCAAACAGCTGCGCAGGCACATTTGGCTGCTCCGCAAGCTGGGTTTCACAATCGTGCCCCTCGGGGAGATCGTTGCAGAGTTGGGGCACCAGAACCGCGTTGACGGGATGGCTGCGCTCACGTTTGACGATTCCTTAGTGGGGGTTCACGATGTTGCACTCCCGATTCTGGCCGAGCTTGACGCGCCAGCGACCATTTTTGCCACAACCAGCGAGTTCGGGGTAGAACCGGCCTGGTGGGCAGGGGCGGAACGCTCAATGACTCTTGAGGAGCTGACGGCCGTGGTGAGCAATGGGCACACCGTTGGTTCACACACCGCTTCGCATCGTTCCCTGGTTGAACTAAGCGACCCCGACCTTGCATCCGAGCTTCGCGATTCCAAACAGTTCTTGGAGCATCTTGTTGGGACCAGCGTTGACCTGTTGGCCTATCCGTCCGGACACCATGACCCGCGGGTTCGCCAGGCGGCCCAAGACGCGGGCTACATCGCAGCGTTCACCTTTCTGAACGGGCGAGTACTCAGCAGTGATGACATTCATCGACTTCCCCGCCTGAACATGGGAGCACATTCGACTGTGGCAAGATTTGCTTACCACCTAATACGAGGGCCGGGAACATGGCCGGATCATCAGCTCAACGCCGTTGGAGCCGACTAGCGAATGCCTGTCAAAGTCATTGGAATTTGGGTTGTCATCCTGCTCACCTCGTTGGTTGGTGTGCGCTTCTTCGCAAACGTTGAGCCTGTGATCAAGGTCGACAAACGCCAAGCCGCCCTCGGGCTCAGCCCAGGAGGCTGGATTCTTGATCTTGAAGATACGGAGTTGCGGGCCGATCTCGACGCCGCCATTGAGCTTGGAATCACCACCCTTCGGCTGGATCTTGACTGGTCACGCATCGAACGCAGTCAGGGCAACTTCAACTGGGGGCCAACCGACACCATCATCAGCGAGGCCGACCAGCGGGGCATTCAAGTTCTGGCGTTGCTGACCTACACGCCGGATTGGGCCCGACCGGGTGAAGGGTCCGACAAGTCGCCACCAAACGACGACGCGGCATTTGCAGAGTTCGCTCGCTTGGCCGCTGAGCGCTACTCAGATGCGGGCGTGTTTGCGTGGGAGGTCTGGAATGAACCGAACGTTGCCGGCTTCTGGGATGCGCCCGATGGGCCGGATCCGGAGCGCTACGCATCGCTGTTCCAGGCAACAGCTGACGCAGTACGAACGGTAGACCCCGACGCCTTCGTGCTGTCGGGGGGTCTCGCCCCCGCGAAGGATCGACGCGGAAAAGAAATGAGCCCCGAGACCTTTCTGGATCTGATGTTCCACAACTTAGAACCCGGCTCGGTCAGCGCGGTTGCCATTCACCCCTATAGCTTCCCAACAACACCATCGGACCGGTCTAAAGACTGGAATTTGTTTGCAAGACTGCCAAGTATCAGAGATTTGGTGGCCGACGCCGAGGGCAAGCCTGTTCCGATCTGGCTCACCGAGTTCGGAGCGCCAACCGGCGAAGCCCAGAACTCAATTAGTGAAGAACGCCAAGCCGAGATCGTTAGGGAAGCTTTGTTATGCGTCAACCAGTTCAACTGGGCGGGCCCGCTCTTCCTGTACAACCTGAGGGATCGCCCAGGAGGCGAACCCGATCAGAGTGAGGACAACTTCGGGCTGCTTCGAGAAAACCGTCAACTCAAACCGTCTGGGACGGCAGTACAGGAGTTCCAGCAAATCCCGACGGGCGACCCAGTGAATTCACCTTGCCGAGATTGGTAGGGGGCTAACTCTTCAGCCTTCCCTGGAGATCGGAGATCTTCTGCTTCGCAGTGTGCGCTACCTCAATTGCCTTGAGAGCAAGCTGGGTCCGCTCCATCTGGCCTGCTGCTGTTGCCACCACGCCGAGAGTGTCGTATGACTCATTGGCGGACCAACGAAGCTTGTACTCATCGGCTCCCAACTGTAGGTCAATCCTGGAATACCCAGACTCAAGGGCCCACTGACAGCCATGCTGGGTTAGCAACTGGCCAGGTGAGTAGCGAGACAGTTCAGGCTCGAAGCAGCCGAGGATTGCATAAGCCGTAGAGCCGTTCATCACGAACACATCGAAGGCTGCGGGCGCGCCGTCTATGTCCAGGCTGAGAATTGCCGCTTGACCGTTGGCGCCAAGATCGTGGAGAGCCTGAGTGAAGAACGGGCTGAAGGGGCCCCGGCCAAGATGAAGCCTTGGTTTGTATTCCTGGGCCCGGTCATAGAGCGGCCCCAACCTTTCCCACTCGCCCAGGATGTCTCCTGGTTCGCTTGCGATGTTGAGACGCAGGTTTGCGTCACCAACGAGCCTCTTGGCTTTGTTAAGTTTCTTGCGCAGGCCGCTTCTAAGCGGTGTGGCCAGCAGCTCCTCGGCACTGGAACAACCTCCCAGCTCAATCACTGGGCACTCATCACGCAAAGTGGATTGCACCGCCCAGTGTTCGGACCGCCGGAGTGATTGGAGGCCTCCGCCGCGGTGGCGAAACTCAGTCAGTTGCAACACTGGTTTGGACCGCCGGAAAAGCTCAGACCAGATGGCACCCGGCACATCGGCTTTGGATTCTCCAGGATCTATCAGCAGCTCGCCAACCGCGCCAAGGCCGTTGCCGAGGAATGACACAAGGTCGAGCTTCGCCTTTGAGCGCCTGAAGAAGGGCGCCAATCCCAGCAGTTCACCGCTGGCGGATCGAGCGGTTACCACGGCCAGCTCACCCTTGCCGAGATGTTCCCACCACGCCAGGGCCATATCTGGCAATCCGAAGGGCTGGGCCCCGCAACGCGCCGCCAGCTGCTGCCAGTCGGGCTGGATCTCCCGAACAACGTCCTCCTCGGTGAGCACCTCGACCACGAGGTCTCGGGTAGCTGCTGAGACGCTTCCGCTCATAGCTTCGCGCTCAAGACTGGTATACCCAAACCCTGGTAGACCTCAAGAGTTGCCTTAGCGGTGTCTTTCCAACTCAGCTTGGCGATGGCGTTCGTGCCCGTCGCCAACATCTCGTTTCTGAGGTTCGCGTCGCCAACCGCGTCGCCAAGTAACTCTGTCAGAGCTTCGGGATCGTCCGGAGGGACCAGGGGGTAACCGGCAACGCCAAGAACCTCCGGCAACGCCCCGACCTGCGATGTAACAACGGTAGCCCCGCACGCCAGGGCCTCGATTGGCGGAAGACCAAACCCCTCATAACGAGACGGGTAAGCAACCACCGTGGCAGCTCCGTACAAAGCGGCCAGATCCGCAGCTGCCACCCAGCCCAGTTGCAACACGTTGGCGGTGTTCTCCAGGGCAGTGGTTGATGCCCCTGCCAGGACCAGCGGCACTTTGATCCTGCGACAGGCCTCGGCTAACCCTGCCACGTCTTTCCTTGGTTCGATGGTGCCGACATGGAGCACAAAGCGCGGGGGCAACCCGTACTTAGAACGCACGGCGCCAATTTGGTCTTCGTCTGCTGGTTTCAGATGTGGAGCTGGGGCAAGGCGGGTAACCGTGGCAGCCCGCCCGAAGCGCTCGCCAATGCGGTCGGCGGTGAACTGGCTAACCGCAATCAGCGCGTCGGCGCGGTGCAGGTGATACTTCAGCAGCGCTTGCTCTCCCGTGGCCCTGAATCGCGTGAACGCCCAGGGCACATCGAAAACCGACAAGTCATGAACAGTGGCGACCGTTGCCCCTTTTGTCCGCAGCGGCAGATCGACATCCAGGCTATGGACCAAGCTCGCGCTTCGATTAGGTCTGAGCCCACGCAGCACTCTTGTCACACCCGAGCAGTCTGCAACCACTTCTGGCGCAACCCTGTCTGGCAGTTCTGCCAGGGCGCTTCGTTGTATCCGGGCGCACATCTGGGTATCTGTCATTGGGGCGAGAGCCCTCAATAGCTGGCGGCTGTAGGTTTGGACGCCGCTGCCTCCCGGGGCGAGTGCAAGTGCGTTGAAGAAGATTCCGTTGCTATCGATGACACAACTCCTAACAGCATCCAGAAGAATAAGTCCGACGGGAAGATCTCCCAGAAGGAACTGACAGTGGCCGCTGTAATTGCGGCCAAGATCGAGGCCGCAATTCCGGTGGCCAAGCCCGAGTCGGGGCCAACTACTCGATCACTCGTTGACCGGGCGTAGCCGAAAGTGAGGGCAACTCCCCACAGCAGTAGCCACAACCCGACTGGGCCAAGCTCAACCAGAGTTTTGATGTAGTAGTTGTCGGCCTGGAATCGTTTGCTGATGAGGTTGCTTGGGAATCTAGAGGCGGCGGCGTCGGCCTCCTCCTGCAGTTCTGCCACTGCCCCGGTGGTCCCGAGGCCTTCACCCCAGGGCTTTACTGCCTGCTCCAGTACCGCATCTGACCACAACCCGGATCGTTCCGAGAGACTGGTTGAAGACAAGACGGCAACCGAAACTCCAACTGGTAGGAGCAAAGCGATCACAACCAGCGGAACCACAGCGTGCGCAATCACGCTGTAGCGCCTCAAGGCCAACCAGATTGCGCCAACAGCGAGGCCAAGAACCGCAGCTCGGACCACGGCAGTAACCATGGCCATGGCCAGCAGTGGAACCACGAAAAGAAAGAGCTGGTTCCGCAGGCGGCGGCGATCGTCTAATGCGACGGGAATCCCAACAAGCATGACCATCATGAGGAAGAAGGCGAAGGCGAACGGCTGGTTGAATGTGGAGATTGACCTCAAGATCCCCGAGGCGAAGCGGATTGATTCGTTGTACTCATAACCCAACGACACCAGAAACTCGGCGCCGACGATCTGCTGCACTATGGCAACGAGCGCAACTATCACCCCAACCGACATCAGCACTGTGACGAGGCGGTCTCTTTCCCTCGCGTTGAAGGGCACCCAGAACAGCGCAAGCGGAACAAGCAGATAGAAGAAACCAACCTTCAGCCCCAGGAGGGCCCCAACCCCCGGCTGAATCACGGCCGAGGCCAAGGCCAGCGCAGCGAGGCCGCCAATGGGAAGTGCCCAAGCTGGCGGCTGAAACGATGTCGGTTTGGATTGTTCGGCGAGGATCAGGAAACGAATTCGCAGTGACGATCCAACAATCAGCACGACAAGCGCTTCTTTCCAGCCGTTGAGGGCGGCGGGGAACGGCGCTATTGCCAGCAACCCGTCGAACGGTGCCAGCGCGGCCAAGACCAATACACCGACCGGGGGGCGCTCTATAACCTTCAGAATCGCTGGTAGCGCAAACGCCAACAGGAGCAGCGCTGTGAGGCCGGTCGTTACCGACACCAACGATCCTCCATCCAGCGCCCAGCGATTCTATCGATCCGCCAATTGTAGTGGTTCCATCACGAACGGGGCTGGGCAAAGGCCCGCTAGGCCACAGAGCTACCGCGACTGCGACCGATCAAGAAGGCCAAGTAGGCGATGCTGCTGGCCGCCGCGGCAATGTAGGTAAAGGCGGCCGCGGTCAACACTTTCCTAACGCCGTCGCGCTGGGCCGGGTCTGTCAGGCCGAGCCGTTCGAGGTTGGCCAACGCCCGCTTGCTGGCGTTGAACTCAACCGGCAGAGTGGCTATCTGAAAGATCATCATCCCGGCCAGGAGAAAGACGCCTAGCCGAAGCACAAAGCCGTTGTTGAGCATTAGCCCCGCGAATGCCACCATCGGACCAAATCGCGAACCCAGGGCGGCCAGGGGAACGAGGAAACGACGGAATCTGAGCCGCAAGTCGTTGCTTGCGTCTTGCAGCGCATGACCGACCTCGTGGGCCGACACGGCCATTGCGGCAACGCTTGTGTTGGCGTAGTTGCTTTCGGACAAGCGCAGGATGTCTTTGGCCGGATCGTAGTGGTCGGTCAGCTTGCCCCGGACTCCCTGAATTTGAACGTTGTCGAGCCCGTGATCCTGCAAGATGACAGCGGCCGTCTGAGCCCCTGTAACGCCGTACTGATTCGGGACCTGGCTCCACGTTCGGTAGGTTCGCTTGAGCCACCACTTCACAAGGTACGAACTCCCGAACGCAACAGCGGCAAGCAGATAGACAACCCCTGTGCTCATGGCAAGACTCTAGATCGTTGCGCAGGTCCCCCGCTCAGAGATGCGCGACATGGGAATAGACTCCTCCGGGTGACGGGCGCTGTGGTTGATCGATCTCGCATCGATGCAGTCTCCGCAGATCCTCAGATCGAACAGCTGGCCGAGCACCTTGTGTCTGCGGGTCGGGTAGTGCCTGGCCTCACGGTTGACGAGGGCGGCCGCGGCCGATCATGGTGGTGGCCTCTTCCCGCCGTTTCGGATCGGGCAATGATTGCCAGCCTCCTGGGCGACGGCTCGGTGGCATCCCAACAACATCTGGCTGAAGAATTGGCGGAAGCCACAGACCGAATCGCCAGGAGTATTCTGACAAACACGTCAGTGGCCTTGCTGCCAACTCGACCGGGTCGCCGCTCCGTGCCAGAGGCGTGGGTGCGTTCTCTGTGCTCGGCCAACCCGATGCTCTCTGCGGGTCTAAACAAAGACCGAGTGCGCGAACTGGCCGCCGAAGTTGAGGCGTGGGTAGCCACCGGCGCCCCTGTTCCCGGCTCGGTGCGGTTGTGCCTCAGGGTGCTAGAACCGCCAGCAGCGGAGACCGGACTTACCGACACGCCAAGCGACGGCCTTGAGCCCCCAAACGAGCGCTGGGAAGTCGAGATTCTTGTCCAGGACGCGGTTGACAGCGCTCTAATGGCTCCGGTCGCAGAAGTCTTCGGCGAAGCCTCGCCCTTCGGGCCCGACGCTCTGGCCGAGGCCCTCAAATCCCTAGTCACCGCGGTCCGGATTGCCCCGGCGCTGCGCCCCGTGCTTGATCAGAGCATTCCAACCGGGGTATCGCTCGAATCTGATGAGTTGGTAGCCCTGGTTCGTGACCATCTGATTGCTCTTGCCGAAGCCGGCGTGCCAACCCTGCTGCCACGATGGTGGGCCACCGGGGCCAGGGTTGGCCTCAAGGCGAAGAGCAGCTCTTCAGGAGCAGGCGCTGATTCGGTAACCGGAGCCGGTTTTGGGTTCGACCAGCTTGTCACGTTTTCCTGGGCCGCGGCTCTTGGTGACGAGGATCTAACCGAGGCCGAGTGCGCCGCCATTGCACAGGCGGCTGCCACGAAGCGGCACCTGGTGCGCGTTCGAGGCCAGTGGGTTCAGGTGAATCCGGCTGAGATCGAAGCTGTTATGGCGCGAGTCGGCACCACTGGCGAGGCGTCTGCTGGTGAGCTGATCCGGGCCGGGCTGGGGCTGCACGATCTCGATGCTGGCGGGGCCGACGTGGTTGCGGTCGAGGCTGAGGGCTGGATCGGTGACCTGCTGGACAACGCTCTGCTCGACAACGCTCTGCTGGACAACGCTCTGGGCGGTGTCGAACCAGTAGCCGCGCCACCTGGATTCGCCGGTGAGTTGCGCGAATATCAGCAACGGGGCGTGGGCTGGCTGGGGTTCTTGGGCCAGCTGGGGCTTGGCGCCTGCCTGGCCGACGACATGGGCCTTGGGAAGACGGCTCAGCTCATCGGCAACGTGCTTGAGGACCGGCTTGAGGAGCCCACCCTGGTGGTTTGCCCGGTGTCGGTGATTGGCAACTGGCAGCGAGAGCTCAATCGATTCGCTCCCGAACTTTCGGTTCTGATTCACCATGGGCTAGACCGATGCCGCAACAACCCTGAAGAGTTCGCGGCCCAGGCGAACGCCAACGATGTCATCCTCACCACTTTCTCGCTGTTGGATCGCGACCTTGACCAGCTTGGCGCCTTCCCTTGGGGTCGGATCGTTTTGGACGAGGCCCAACAGATCAAGAACGCTTCAACCAAGGCAGCCCGGGCCGCTCGTTCCCTCACCGCCGGGCGCCGTGTGGCGCTCACCGGTACGCCGATAGAGAATCGTCTGTCCGAGCTGTGGTCGATCATGCAGTTCCTCAACCCCGGCCTGCTTGGCTCGGCGGCATCGTTCCGCCAACGCTTTGCCAAACCAATCGAGGTTGACCAAGACGAAGACGCAGCTGCGCAGCTCGCCAGGATCACCACGCCGTTCATCCTCCGTCGACTGAAGTCTGACCGCTCAATAATCACCGACCTGCCAGACAAGATCGAGACCGTCGACCATTGCCCGCTAACCACCGAGCAAGTGTCGCTATACCAGTCGGTCGTTGACGATCTTGTCGAGACGGCCAGTAAGGCCGAGGGAATACAACGCCGTGGGCTGGTGCTGGCAGGGATCACAAAGCTGAAGCAGGTTTGCAACCATCCGGCCCACTTCCTGGGTGACGGTTCTGCTCTGCCCGGTCGTTCTGGCAAGCTGCGGCGCACCGAGGAACTGCTGGAGGAGATCGTTGGAGCCGGCGAGAAGACCCTGTGTTTTACCCAGTACACCGCCTGGGGCGAACGTTTGGCGCCGTACCTGGCGTCGCGGCTCGGTGTTAGCTCGCTGTGGCTGCACGGCGGGCTGCCTCGACCCAAACGAGACGAGATGATCGAGGCTTTTTCCAATTCCGAAGAACCAGCTGTTCTGGTTCTTTCGCTCAAAGCCGGGGGCACGGGTCTGAATCTGGTTGCTGCATCCCATGTAATCCACTTCGACCGGTGGTGGAATCCAGCGGTGGAAGATCAGGCCACCGACCGCGCCTACCGCATTGGTCAGGACCAAACAGTGCACGTGCACAAGCTTGTGTCTGCCGGGTCGATCGAGGAACGGATCGATGCCATGATCAGCTCTAAGCGTGACTTGGCCGACCGGGTAGTTGGAACCGGGGAGGCATGGCTGACCGAGTTGGACACAGCTGAACTGGCCGATGTGATCGCCCTGTCGGCTGCGGAGGCCTGATGGCACGAGGGTTCGACAACCGCTGGCACCAATTTGCCGAATCCAAACCGCGGCCTGTCGCCGATGGCGTGGCCACTTCGCGCCAAAGGGGCGCTATGGCAGAGAGTTGGTGGTCTAAACGTTTCACAGAAGTGCTCGACTCCTATGGCCTCGGGGCAAGAATGCAGCGCGGCCGCCGCTATGCCCGTTCCGGCCAGGTCATGTCCCTTGAGGTCGAACCGGGCACCCTGAAAGCCAAAGTGCAGGGCTCACGCGTCCGCCCCTACTTGGTCACTGTTCGGTTGAGTGAAGTGTCAGACTCGCAGTGGGCCCTTATCGAGGGCGAGCTGGCAAAGCGGGTGGGATTGATCGCCTCTCTGCTAGCCGGCGAGGTGCCCGAGGAACTTGAGGAGGCTTTCGCCTCTGCTGGGGTTGCCTTGCTGCCAGACAGTTGGACCGACTTGGAGGCCGCCTGTAACTGCCCAGACGGCGCCAGCCCATGCAAACACTTGGCCGCCCTTCTCTATGTGTTTGCCGACCAGCTAGACCGCAACCCATGGCTGCTCTTAGAGTGGCGCGGCCGCAACCAAGATGAGATCTTGGCTCTTTTGCGCACCACGCACTCAGCCCCAAGTGACCCAGTCACCCCTTGGTGGCCATTCGCCCCTGGCCCGATCCCCGAATCGCTATTGGCAAACGCTGACGGGTCTAGTGGGCTACCCGCAGCCGGAAACGAATCGGCCCTCGACCGGCTGGAACCCATCGACGTTCAGGTGCTCGGCTCAAACCTGAGCGACCTTCTCCGTCCCGCCTACGCAGCCTTCGGAGAAGCCGCGTCTGAGTAGTTCGAGCACGCAACCGCTGGCAACGAGCGCTCTCTTTCCGTTGGTGTTGCGCCAGGTTGATAGGTTGGCCCGGTGCCTTTGTTGAGGTCGTTGGCGGCCCTTTCTCTGATTGTTGCTGCTTGCGCATCAGGCGGTGGCGAGCCGAATCAAGCCCCATCTGAGGGGTCGCCGTCCCGAGCGGTCACGGTTGTTACCAACGCTGCTGTTTACACCGTGGAGCCCAACGAACCGTGGGCTGAGGCTTTCGCCTTCGACGAGAGCGGCGTGATCGTGGCACTAGGGACCCGCGACGAAGTTCTGACCGCGGCAGGAGCTGACCCAACGGTGATTGATGCCGGGGGCAACATGATCCTGCCCGGTTTCCAGGACCCGCACGTTCATGTTCCCGAAGCCGGGATCAACCAAACACTGTGCTTCATGGCGGGCGGACCGAGCCTCAACAGCTACGAAACCCAAGCCCGCGCCTGTGCCGGGCAACAGCCAGAAGCCGATTGGGTTCGAGCGGTTGGCCCGTGGCTGTTCGACCTCACCTGGGACGAAGAGCTCCCTGTCGATGTGCTTGACCGAGCAGTCCCCGATCGGCCGCTGCTGATCATCGACCGGCTCGGAGCCGCCGTCCTCACCAACACCCTCGGCCTTCAGGCCGCGGGGCTTTCATCCCATGACCAAGACCCTCAGGGCGGGGTTCTCCAGCGCGATCCAAGCACGGGTCGTTTCACCGGGCTGCTTCTCGAGAACGCCCAACACTTGGTTCGAAACGCGGCGGCACTTGACGACGACGTCGTCTACCAAGGGCTCCTTTCCTCACTGGACGAGCTGGCCCGAAACGGAGTCACCAGCGTGACCGACGTTGGCGGCTACTGGGGCCAGAGCCACCCCGCGGCCTGGCAACGTGCCGCAGACGAGGCCACCCTCACCGTTCGGGCGGCGAATGCGCTGTACCTATACCCCGACCTGGACCTGAACGAGCAGCTCGATGAGTTCGAGCGCCGCTTCAGCGACAACCCGAACAGCCTGCTGCGCTACAACACCGCCAAGATCTACATGGACGGCATCCTGGACCTCGGCACCGCAACGCTGCTGGAGCCCTACGACGCACCCATCAGCGCCGACTATCCGTCGGGCTTTCCCTATTTCGAGTCAGCTGAGCTCAGAACCTATATAGCCGAACTTCACGCAATCGGCTACCGGGTTGCGGTCCACTCCATCGGCGACGCAGCCACCCGCGAGGCGCTGGACGCAATTGAGGCAATCGACGACACGGCCGCCGGAATCGCCGCCCGCCGCCACCGAATCACTCACGCCTACCTAGTTGATGAAGCCGACGTTCCCCGATTCGCTCAGTTGGGCGTGGTTGCCGACTTCCAGGTCAGCCCCGACGCCATCGACCCCGACTACCTGGACTTCATGACCGAATTCATCGGCGACCGCGCCTACGACATGATCCCCACCGCGCAACTGCTAGACAGCGGCGCCTCGGTTTCCCTGTCAACAGATTGGGATGCTGGGCCGCTGTCTCCGCTCGGAACCATTGAGCAATCGCTGACCCGAAGCACAAACGCAGTTCCAGATCTGGAAACGGCCATCGCGCTCACCACCATCGATGCTGCCTACGCCATCGGCCACGACGACACGACGGGCTCGATCAAGGTTGGGAAGTTCGCCGACTTTGTGATCCTCGACCAGAACCTTTTCGAGGTGGGGCCAGACCAAATTGGGGAAATCAGTGTTCTGGCCACCTACCTTGGCGGAGAGGCCGTCTTCATTGCCCCCGGCTTCAAGCCGTAGCCCCAATCCGCGGCGAAGGTAGAGTGAGGCCGTGAGCGTCTACCGAGACCAAGTCCTTCCCCGCCTCATCGACAAGACCCTCAACAACGCGAACATTCGCGCCTGGCGGGAACGATGCGTTGCCGGGTTGCAAGGCATCGTTGTCGAGCCCGGCTTCGGCTCGGGCTTGAACATTGAGGTCTATCCGCCCGAGGTTACGAAGGTGTTCGCAGTTGAGCCTGCCGCGCTTGGTCAGAAACTGGCCGCGAAGCGCCTGGCTGCCAGTTCGGTCGAGGTGGAGTTCGTTGGGCTCGACGGTCAAGACCTCCCGCTTGAGTCCGCATCATGTGATTCGGCTCTTCTCACCCTCACGCTCTGCACCATCCCAGACCCCGCAAAGGCTCTCTCGGAGATTCGTCGGGTGCTCAAGCCAGGAGGAAGGCTCCACTTCTTCGAGCACGGCCACTCACCAGAC
>QIKW01000236.1 GCA_003231975.1 Acidimicrobiia bacterium | reverse complement strand
GGGAAGAGACGAGGCCGTTAGGCCGAGGAACGGCGCTTGGCCATCCGCGTCACTTGCTCCTCGCTGGTCGCCGATGGCGACTACGCGAAACACTCTTGGCTCGCTGAAGTTGGCTCTTGAATGCGAACTGGCATGGATTAGGTGCGTTTTCGCCACTATTCCATGCCAGTTCCTGTGAGATTGGTTCCGCTGGCGCCTCGACAAAACATAGGCGAACTTACTAGGGTCGCTGGGTGAGAAACAATGATCTGTTGACTACTTGGAAGGCGGGCGGGTCTGCAATTGGTCTTTGGTTGACGCTTCCCGATCCGAATTCGGCCGAAACACTTGGCTCGGCGGACGCCAACTATCTCACAATAGATCTGCAGCACGGGTTGATCGACTACGCAGAAGCCCGGGCCATTCTTCAGGCCACGCAGCGCTCTGCGTCAGTTCCGATTCTGCGGGTCCCCTGGAACGAACCGGGAATCATCTCCAAGGCCCTCGACGCCGGCGCAATGGGAGTGATCATCCCAATGGTAAATTCGGTTGCGGAGGCGGAACAGGCTGTTTCAAGCTGCTTTTACGCTCCGAAGGGCACCCGAAGCCACGGCCCTGTTCGCGCTGCTGGCGCCCTTGGCCCAGGCTACGCAGCCGAGGCCAACGATCAGATTGCGTGCATCCCAATGATCGAAACCGTGCAGGCGGTTGAGAGGATCGACCAGATCCTGGAAGTCCCAGGGATCGATGCCATCTATGTGGGTCCAGCCGACCTCTCCAGAACAATGGGGCTGCCCCCGGGACCCGGTCACGACAACCAAGAGTTCAACGATGCCCTGGCAACCGTTGTGGTGGCCTGCGACAAAGCGGGTGTGGCTCCTGGAATCCACTCGACTCCGTCCCTGGTTAAAACTAGGCTGCAACAGGGCTTCCGGATGGTCACTGCCACCTCAGACATGCTGGCTCTTGTCGCCGGCGCCACCGCAGCTCTAGAAACAGCACGAGGTGAATCGGGCCAGACAGTCCCGAGCCCTGCATACTGAGACGGCCGCGCCTGAATGAGCTGGGCTGAGCGACCTCCAGCTGGCTGTTAGCCCTGCCAACCGCCGTTCCTCAACGCCGTTCGGATTGAGGTGACCAGGAAGTCGGGCGTTTCCTTGTATTGATTCCAGGTAAAGGGGAGCACGACGAAGCGGTCGATACTCAGCTTGGTTGTCCGCTCCCGATCCCGCTCAAACGCTGGCCGATTCAGGTGGAATTCCACACTGTCCAGTTCAACCACCAAGCGATACTCGGGCCAGCACAGATCAACTTGGGCGACGAGGGTCCCGTCAGCAGCGTAGATCCGGGACTCGAGCTTGGGTCGGGGGAGTCCGTTGGCCTCACAAAGGTCGGCCACCCAAATGCTCCATTCGCTCAGGGCAACAGCGTTGGGATCGACCGAGCCGATGGCGGTCCTGATATTGCCAGCCCCAGGTCGCCGAATCAGCGCCTCTCTTTGGGCCGCTCGCAAGAACACCGTTTTGGTTGTCAAACGTTGGCGAAGTGCGGCGTTCAGAACGGTGTGAAACAGGGGCAGCGGCCTGAACGCGGCCAAATCGACCAGTGTGCGATTGATCCCCGTTACGGGAATTCCTGAAATAGCAGTTTCAGCGCGGGCGTCCCACGACGAGGTTCGGTATGCCTCTCGCCCAGCCTTTGGCGTGACCCGTCGGTTTGACGCCACCATGATCTCGGCGAACCCCGGTGAAAGGTCGGCTGCATTTCCTAGCTTCCACAGCAAAGCGGCACTGCCTCGGCACGCGCAACCTGAGGCGGCAAGGCAGTGGGCCAGCAACCGGGTCATGCAGTATATGCGTATGTATGAGAGAATGTTACAGGTGTTAAACGGAATTAAGAGCTAGTTCGGTCGCGCGGAGCGAAAGTGTCAAAAATCGATACCAAATGCTCCGCGCGACTGGCCGAATAAGGCAAATTGGGCTAAGATCCTGGGCGATAGGAGTCCGTGAAGCTGGTCCCGTGAGGCCAGAACGGAGCAGGAGGAAAGTTTTGGCCGAACGCGAGCGTCGTCGTACGCCCCCATATGGGGGCGTTTTTGTGTCTCGAATTCAGGTGCTTGATGCCGAATCCGTTGCCCGAGCCGTCCGCCGGATGGCACACGAGATCATTGAACGGAACGAAGGCCTTGAAGAGCTGGTGTTGGTTGGCCTCCAGACCGGAGGAATTCCGTTTGCTGAGGCAATCGGAGTCGCGCTGAAAGAGATCGAAGGGGTAGGGGTGCCAACCGGCAAACTAGATGTTGCTTTCTACCGAGACGACATCAATCTGCGCCCGGTCCTGCCCGAGGCCGCCACCGACGTGCCCTTCGACATCGCGCGCCGAACCGTGGTGCTCGTTGACGATGTGCTCTTCACGGGCCGAACCATTCGAGCTGCACTCGACGCCTTGATCGACCAGGGTCGCCCCAGGGCCATCCAGTTGGCAGTGATGGTCGACCGGGGCCATCGAGAGGTGCCAATTCGGCCAGACTTCGTTGGCAAGAACCTGCCAACCAGACGGGGCGAAATGGTGAACGCCACACTCGAGGGCGTCGAGCTTGGCGAGATGGAAAAGTGAGAACGGAGAGTGAGGGAACAGTGAGGGAGAAACGATGAGAAGCCTCATATCGATCGAAGATCTAACCGCCAGCCAACTAACCGAAATGCTTGACTTAGCTGCCAACTTTGCCGAGGTCCAACAACGGGAAGTGCCAAAGGTTCCTGCGCTCCGGGGCAAGACGGTTGTGCTTGCCTTCTTCGAAGATTCAACCCGCACCAGAATCAGTTTCGACCTGGCCGCTCGTCGGCTAAGCGCCGATGTTGTCAACTTCTCGGTTGGTCAGTCCTCGGCCACGAAGGGCGAGTCGCTCAGAGACACAATTGAGACCATCTCTGCCATGGGCGTAGACGCCATTGTGATCAGGCACGCTAGCTCTGGGGCGCCCCAGCAGATCAGTCAGTGGACCGATTCGGCGGTGATCAACGCGGGCGACGGCTGGCACCAGCATCCAACCCAGGCCCTACTTGATGCCTACACCATTCGGGAACGACTTGGCACCTTGGCTGGGAAACGGATCGCCTTTTGCGGCGACGTCAATCACTCCCGAGTTGCTCGTTCCGGCATTCAGGCTTTTGCCGCGTTGGGGGCCAATGTGGTTCTGGTTGCGCCCCGCACTTTGCTGCCTGCCTCGCTTGAGGGGTGGCCGGTTGAAGTGGTCGAAAGTCTCGACGACGTGATCAGCGAGCTTGATGTTGCCTATTTCCTTCGCATCCAGAAGGAGCGAAACGGACAGGCCCTGTTCCCGTCGCTTCGCGAATACCGTCAACGTTTCGGTCTCACCGCCCAGCGTGCGGCGCGGCTGAAGCCCGACGCACTGATCATGCATCCGGGCCCAATGAACCGAGGGGTCGAGATAGATCCAGAAGTAATAGACGATCCGCGAGCTGTTGTTCTTGATCAGGTGGCTGCCGGAATCCCGGTGCGAATGGCTGTGCTCTTCAGCGCAATCGGTCCTGGCCAGTTCGACGGTCAAGACCGGGCCGCATGACAACAACAGCGATTAAGGGTGGCCGCATCCTGGATCAGCAGGGTGAGCGTTCAGGCGACGTTGTGGTTGATGACCTCACCGGCCTAATCGTGCAGGTTGGGCCAGACCTCAAAGCCGACAGGGTTCTCGACGCGGCCAATTGTCTAACTACGCCCGGGTTCGTCGATCTTCATGTCCATCTGCGCCAGCCAGGGAACGAAGCAGCGGAGACAATTCTGTCCGGCAGCCGGGCCGCGGCAAAAGGAGGCTTTACTGCGGTTGTCGCCATGCCGAATACAACACCATGCATGGACGATCCTGCGGTTGTGAGTCAGGTGATGGATCTCGGCGAAAAGGCGCTGTGCCAGATCAAGCCATCAGCAGCCATCAGCCTCGGCAGGCACGGCACCGAGCTTTCGCCGATGGCGGAACTGGTTGAGCAAGGTGTTCGTATGTTCACCGACGACGGCACTGGCGTGCAAGACGACCTGTTCATGCGTCGCGCTCTTGAGTACGCCGCCGGTTTGGAGCCGGGCGACGGAACCTCGGTTGTACTGGCCCAGCATTGTGAGGTCGACGCGCTAAGCGCGGGCGGGGTGATGCACGAAGGCGAGTGGTCCAGCAAGCTTGGCTTGGGTGGCCAGCCCGCCGAAGCCGAGGAGCTGATGGTGATGCGAGACATCGCAATGGCCCGCCTCACCGGCATGAGAGTGCACTTTCAGCATCTGTCCACCGCTGGCAGCGTTGCCATGGTGCGCGCCGCCAAGGCTGGTGGGCTGCCAATAACCGCTGAGGCTGCGCCCCATCATTTCTCGCTGACCGACCAGTCCTGCGCCACCTACAACGCCAACTTCAAGGTTCACCCGCCATTGCGAACCAGTAACGATGTTGCCGCCATTCGAAGCGGTCTGCTTGATGGAACCATCGATGCCATAGCAACCGATCACGCCCCGCACACCCCAGACACAAAGGAGCTGCCCTTCGATCAGGCCCCTCCCGGCATGCTTGGCCTTGAAACGGCGCTAGCGGTAGCCATCAAGGAACTCGGTGCGCCGCTTGGCGACATAGTGGCCATGCTCTCCTGGAAACCGGCCAAGATAGCTGGCCTAGACGCCACCCACGGCAGGCCGGTTCAGGTTGGAAGCCAGGCAAACCTGGCAGTGATTGACCCGCATCAGGCCTGGGTCGTTTCAGGAGCGAAGATGGCAAGCAACTCCTCAAACACACCTTTCGAAGGAGTCGAATTGAAAGGCAAGGTGCGCCACACCGTTTTCAACGGCGAAGTTGTGGTCGAGAACGGAGAGCCCACACGATGACCACAGTCCCCGCAGCCCTGGTGCTTGCCGACGGCAGCGTTTTTGAAGGCGAAGCAATAGGAGCCCTCCGAGCCAACCCAAGCCTTTTAGCCAAAGGCGAAGTTGTGTTCAACACAGCAATGAGCGGCTATCAGGAAATTCTGACCGACCCGTCCTACGCCGGGCAGATCATCACCTTCACCTACCCGCACATCGGAAACTACGGCACCTGCCAAGAAGACAACGAGAGCCGTGGCTCTTTCGCTCGGGGAATCGTTGTAAGAGACCTCGCCAGGCGCCACTCCAACCACCGGGCCCAGCAGAACCTCGATTCCTTCCTCGTCGGCCACGGACTGGCCGGGATAGCCGGGCTCGACACACGCAGGCTCACCCGTGTGCTGCGAGACACCGGAGCCATGCCCGGTGCTTTTGCGGCCACCGAGGGTGAAGGAGCACACAAGATGGAGGCGCTGGCCACGGTTGCCGCCGCCGAGCCGGGAACAGACGGCATCGATCTGGTGGCTCAGGTCACAACCGCCGAGCCCTATCACCATCCACCAACGCCAGGATTAGCACCAGCTGCTGGCGCCGCTGATAACCCCAAACGCATCGTGGCCTACGACTTTGGCATCAAGACCAACATTCTGCGCCACCTCTCCAAACTGGGCTCGGTTGAGGTTGTACCTGCCCAAACCACAGCGGCCGACGTGTTGGCCCGCCAACCAGACGGAGTGTTCCTGTCGAACGGGCCAGGCGATCCGGAAATGAGCCCCTATGCAATCGATGCCATCCGCAGCCTGATCGGGGCTGTACCGATATTTGGCATATGCCTAGGCCACCAACTTCTCTCCCTGGCCATTGGCGGCCAGGTGCCCAAGCTGTCCTTTGGCCACCACGGCGCCAACCACCCTGTCCGAGACGAAAGAACCGGCAAGGTCGAGATCACCAGCCAAAATCACAACTTCGCCGTTGCCGGCGACACCGTGGCTTCGGTGGCAGACATCACCCACGTGAACCTCAACGACGGGGTTTGCGAGGGTTTGGAAGTGAGGGGCGAATTGGCTTTCAGCGTGCAGCACCATCCAGAGGCCAGCCCTGGCCCGCACGATTCGGCCTACCTGTTTGGTCGCTTCGCCGACCTAATGAACCGCGCAGCTTCAAAGAAACAGTGATGGGGAATCTCTAGTGGGAAAACGCACCGACATCTCGTCGATCCTGGTGATCGGCTCTGGCCCAATCGTGATTGGCCAGGCCTGCGAATTCGACTATTCGGGAACTCAAGCCTGCCGGGTGCTTCGAGAAGACGGTTACCGAGTGGTTCTGGCCAACTCGAATCCGGCAACAATAATGACCGACCCGGATTTTGCCGACGCCACCTACATAGAGCCTCTCACCGCGGCCGTTCTGGAAAAGATCATCCAGCAGGAACAACCGGATGCGCTTTTGGCAACCCTTGGGGGCCAGACCGCTTTGAATCTGGCCATGGAGTTGGATGAGCTTGGTGTGCTTGACGCCAACGGGGTTGAGCTGATTGGGGCAACGGCCGAGGCCATCGAAACGGCCGAAGACCGCGAAAAGTTCAAGTTGGCCATGATCGAGATCGGTCAAGAGGTGCCAATCAGCGGATCGGCTCGCTCAATGGAGGCAGCCAACGAAGTTATAAAAGAGGTTGGCCTGCCCGTTGTGATCCGTCCCGCCTACATCCTCGGTGGCAGGGGCACCGGCATTGCGTCAACCCCGGAAGAGTTTCAGCGGGTAGCAGCCAACGGTTTGGCCGCCAGCCCCATTAGTGAGATTCTCATTGAAGAGTCCATCGCCGGCTGGAAGGAATTCGAGCTTGAGGTGATGCGGGACAAGGCAGACAACCAGGTGATCGTGTGCTCCATCGAGAACCTCGATCCAATGGGTACCCACACCGGCGACTCCATAACGGTTGCCCCGATTCAGACTCTCAGCGACGTTGAGTACCAAGACATGCGAGACGACGCGTTTGCCTGCCTCCGCCGGGTTGGGGTTGAAACCGGCGGCTCAAATGTGCAGTTCGCGGTTGAGCCCGAAACCGGTCGCCGGGTCATAATCGAAATGAACCCTCGGGTCAGCAGGTCCTCGGCGTTGGCCTCGAAAGCAACCGGGTTCCCGATCGCCAAGATTGCGGCCAAACTGGCCGTTGGTTACACCCTTGACGAGATCCAGAACGACATCACCAAAAAGACTCCCGCCAGCTTTGAGCCTGCCATCGACTACGTGGTAACCAAGATCCCGCGGTGGGCGTTCGAGAAGTTTCCCGGCACTTCTGGCAGGCTGGGAACCGCGATGCAGTCAGTTGGCGAGGTGATGGCCATAGGCCGCACCTTCCCCGAAAGCCTTCAAAAGGCCTGCCGCTCGCTTGAGGATGGATCGGTCGGCTTTGATGCGGGTTCGCGGTTTGATCACATGTCCGATCAGGAACTGTTGGCCGCGTGCGCAGTTTCCACCCCCGACCGGCTCTTCCAACTTGAGGCGGCGTTCCGACGCGGCTTCTCGGTTGATGAACTGAACGAGGCATCAAAGATCGATCCGTGGTTTCTGGATCAGCTCTCGATCATCGCCGAAGAGCGGGCCATCCTCCAGCCCCTTTCTCTCAACGAGATGACCAAGGCCCAATGGAGGCGGGCCAAGCAGCTTGGCTTCAGCGACCCTCAGCTGGCTTCCCTGTTGGATTCCGATGAGGCAACCGTTCGCCAGGCCCGGGTAGAGCAAGGGGTTCGGGTTACGTTCAAAACGGTCGACACGTGCGCGGCCGAGTTTGAAGCGCTCACCCCGTATCACTACTCAACCTATGAAGACGAAGACGAGGTCAGCCCAGGCGAACGGCCAAGGGTGCTGATCCTCGGTTCCGGGCCCAACCGCATCGGGCAGGGGATCGAGTTCGACTACTGCTGTGTGCACGCCAGCTACGCACTGCACGAAGCGGGATTCGAAACCGTGATGGTCAATTGCAACCCGGAAACAGTTTCGACCGACTACGACACCTCAGACCGCCTGTACTTCGAGCCGCTCACATACGAAGACGTGATGAACGTGATTGAGGCCGAAGATCCGGTCGGCGTTGTTGTTTCCCTTGGCGGCCAGACGCCGCTGAAGCTGGCCGACCGCCTTCCGGCCGAGCTGGTGCTTGGCACCGCTCCATCGTCCATCGATGCGGCCGAAGATCGCGATCAGTGGGCATCGCTTTGCGCCAGGTTGGAGATACCGCAGCCAGCTGGGGGAACTGCCACCGACGTGGCAGGGGCAATTGAGGTGGTAGAACGAATCGGCTTCCCGGCCTTGGTGCGACCAAGTTATGTGCTTGGTGGGCGGGCAATGGAGATTGTGTACGAGCTAGACGACCTTCGCCAGGCAATGAAGGCTATGGCGGCCGACGGCTCGCTTGGGCGAGAGGGCGGCCTTTCCGCAGAGCGGCCAGTGCTGGTTGACCGGTTCCTGGAAGATGCCACCGAGGTTGACGTCGATGCAATCAGAGACTCCACCGGTGAGGTAATCATCGGCGGAGTGATGGAACACGTTGAAGAGGCAGGCGTGCACTCTGGCGATTCGGCCTGCGTGCTGCCCCCTCCCAACCTCACCCCGAACACCATTGAAGTGTTGGAGAAGTACACGCGCTCCATTGCCGCCGAGCTTGAAGTTTGCGGGCTTATCAACGTTCAGTACGCGGTTAAGGATGGCCAGGTCTTTGTGATCGAAGCCAACCCACGTGCCTCTCGCACGGTCCCGTTTGTGGCAAAGGCAACCGGACGTCCGCTGGCCAAGATTGCCGCCAGAGTGATGGCCGGGGCCAGCCTTGAAGAGCTCCGCGCCGAGGGCCTGGCTGCAAACTCAAACTGGCACACCCCTCACTACTCAGTCAAAGAGGCAGTGCTGCCGTTTGATCGATTCCCCGAGACCGACGCATTGCTGGGGCCCGAAATGCGCTCCACCGGGGAGGTCATGGGAGTTGATCTCACCCCCGGCCTGGCCTTTGTGAAGAGCCAACTGGCTGCCGGTTCGGCCCTGGATGCTGGGCCCGATAGCGGTCTGTTATTCCTTTCACTGGCAGATCGAGACAAGGCAAGTGGCCTTGAGGTTGCCCGGCTCTTCGCCGGGCTTGGCTACCGCTTCGCCGCAACCACCGGCACTGCTGCCGCTCTTGAGGATGCTGGCCTGAAGGTTCACCAGGTGCTTGCCAAGATCATCGACGGCGAAACAGCGGGCGGCCCAGGGGCAAGCAGTGACACTGCGCTTGATCTGATCGAGAACGGCCAGATCAGCATTGTGGTGAACACTCCTCGGGGCCGGGGCGCCCGGGCCGACGGGTCCTACATCCGGATGGCCGCCGCCCAGAAGGGAATCCCGCTTCTCACAACCGTGTCGGCTGCGCTTGCTGCCGCGCGCGGGCTTGCCGACTGGCACGACGCGCCACTACAGGTGCGATCGATCCAGTCAATTCACGCGAACCTCAACCTTTGATGGATCTGTCCACCAAGGTTGGTTCGATAGAGCTGCCCTCGCCAATCTTGACCGCGGCAGGAACCGCGGGCCATGGTGCCGAACTGCATACCTATTTTGACCTTAGCTCCATCGGCGCGGTGGTCGTGAAGTCTCTGGCTCACTTTGCCTGGCAGGGGAACCCCGCGGTACGAGTGCACCAGACCCCGGCTGGAATGATTAACTCGGTCGGGCTTCAGGGCCCAGGGGTAGAAGCCTGGCTGGCGACCGAGCTTCCGGCGCTTGAGGCCGTCAACGCCAGAGTTGTGGCATCAATATGGGGCCGCACCGTTTCTGACTACAGGGCGGCGGCTGAGATGCTGGCCGCCGCCCCGGCCTGTGTGGTTGCGGTAGAGGTAAACATTTCTTGCCCAAACACAGATCACGGCAACGAGCTGTTTGCCCACTCTTGTGAACTAACAGAAGAAGTAATAGCGGCAACGGCTGGCTGTGGGCGCCCTCGCTGGGCCAAGCTCAGCCCCAACGTTGGGCCCGGCTTGCCTGCGATTGCCAAGGCGGCATGGAACGCAGGAGCCGAGGCGGTAACCCTGGTGAACACCTACTTTGGCCTTTCGATCGACCCTGTAACTAGGCGTCCCCGGTTGGGTGCCGACGGCGGGCCGGGCAGCGGCGGAGGAGTTTCGGGCGCAGCCATTCATCCTTTGGCCGTGAAGGCGGTTGCTGACGTCCGGGCCGCTCTCCCAAGCATCCCCATCGTTGCTGTTGGTGGCGTTCAGAGTGTTGAAGACATTGTCGAGTTTGCCCTGGTTGGGGCGAACGCAGTGCAGGTTGGCACTGCTAACTTTTCCGACCCCCGAATTTGTGGTCGACTAACCTCAGGCTTGGCCGCCTGGTGCGCTAAACATCGGGTAGCGAAATTCACAGACTTGGTCGGAGCGGCGCGGCTCGGATCCTGAAACAGGTCCTGAAGCAACCATAAAACCAGCAGCGAAAAGAGCGGAATGATCCAATCGGAGCTAACCGAGGGAGAGCTAACTGATGGAGAGCAGCGTGGCTGAGCAGCAGACGGTTCAGACAACGGCGGTTGCTGATGGGCTGCCGCCCGAATTACGAGCAAAGATGGCCCTTGCCCTCGACGTCGACGACCTTGTCCAGGCCAACCGTTTGGCCCGTCAACTTTCGCCATGGTTCGGGGTAGCCAAGGTCGGGCTGGAGCTTTACACCGCGGCAGGCCCGGATTGCGTCGGTGCCCTTCTCGACGGCGGGTTCAAGGTGTTCCTCGACATAAAGCTGCACGACATTCCAACAACGGTTGGCAAGGCAGCGAAGGTTGCTGGGGCCTTGGGTGTCAGCTACCTCACAATGCATGCCCAGGGCGGAACAGCCATGCTGCGGGCTGGCGTTGACAGCTTTCTTGAGGGGGCCAGGAACGCCGACCTCGATGAGCCGACCGCGCTGGCAATCACCGTGCTCACCTCAGACGCCAACGCCCCGGGTCACGTGGTTCCCGCTCGCCTTCGCCTGGCTGTTGAGGCCGGTTGTGGCGGCATTGTATGCGCCGCAACCGACTTGAAAGACATTGGCGAGATGGCGCCAAGAACCAAGCGGGTCGTTGCCGGAATCCGGGCTGAGGGCGGAGACAAACACGATCAACCAAAGGCTGTCACCCCAAAGGCTGCCCTCGACGCTGGGGCCGATTTGCTGGTGATTGGTCGCGCTGTCACTCTGGCCGATGACCCAGTCAAGGCAGCAACCGAACTCTTTTCCGATCTCCAACCCCCTCGATAGGTTCGCATAACTATGGCAACTCCTCCCCGTCTGACAGATGAGCAACGCCAGGCCGCACTTAAGAAGGCAGCCGAGGTGCGGCGGATCCGAGCCGAGGTGAAAGCCCGCCTGAAAATGGGGACTCTTTCGTTTCGGGAGCTCCTGGAGCAGGCCGACTCTGATCGGGTTTTGGCCAAGATCAAGGTGTTGGCCGTTATTGAGTCTCTGCCAAAGGTTGGCAAAGTGAAGGCTCGCCGCACCATGGAAGAAGTCGGTATCGCAGAGTCTCGTCGCCTTGGAGGCCTTGGGCCGCAGCAGCGGCAGAAGCTGCTGGAATTCTTTGGCTGAAATGCCCGGTGGCCGCAAACGAGAACAGATTAGGCCCAGAGTGGTTGTTGTTTCCGGGCCGGGCGGTGTTGGCAAGGGCACCGTCGTTGCCGCCTTGCTCGACCGCCATCCTGATCAATACTGGTTGAGCCGCAGCTGGACAACCAGGCAGAGGCGTGATGGTGAAACCGAAGCCGCCTATGAATTTGTATCCGTCGACCAGTTCAAGGCCAGGGTGGCAGCCGAGGGGTTTGTCGAGTGGGCAGAGTTTCTGGGCAATTGCTACGGAACCCCCATGCCGGGCGATACCGGCAACAAGATTCTGATTTATGAGATCGATGTGCAGGGTGCCCGCCAAGTTGTTGCCGCCGATCCAGAGGCGGTGTTGGTGTTCTTGCAAGCCCCAACGGTTCAAGAGCAGGAAGCTCGGCTCCGAAGGCGGGGAGACCCGGCCCCGATGGTGGAAAAGCGTTTAGCGAAAGCCAGAGAAGAGGCCGCCGCAGGCGATGAGCTTCGGGCCCACCTGATCATCAACCATCAAGTGAAGGCAACGGTCGATGAGCTTCATGCCTATATACTCAGCCGCTTCGCCGAACCTACCGGAGGTCCTCCCGTCGATGGCTGAAATGTATGACACCATGATGTCTCCCCAGGTCGAAGGCCTGATGGACAAGACAGACTCCAAGTTTGGCCTCTGCACCCTTGCTGCCACCAGGGCCAGGGAGATAAACGCCTACTTCGGTCAGCTCAACGAAGGCATCGGCTCCAAGGTGCCGCCTCAGGTAACGTCAGTGGCCAGAAAGCCGCTGTCCATCGCCTTTGAGGAGATCCACGCCAACAAGATCCTGCCGGTGTGGCCAGACCCCGAAGATGAGGGCGACGAGTCCAAAAACGCCGCCAAATCGGCCTGACCCAGCCGGTGCTGAAAGGCAAGCGGATCGTCCTAGGAGTAACCGGAGGAATCGCGGCCTACAAGTCGATTGAAGTGTGCAGGCGCCTGGTTGACGCTGGCGCACACGTGGTTCCCGTGCTCACCAAGGCCGCGCTGAACATGGTGGGCCCAGCCACGTTTGCCGCCCTGGCTTCTGAGCGGCCAAAGACATCGCTGTGGGAAGATACCGAGCCAATTCCGCACACGGTGCTTGGCCAAACCGCCGACGCCATCGTGGTGTGTCCGGCAACAGCCCGGATCTTGTCGGACCTGCGAACCGGACGGTCGGCCGACCTGTTGTCTGCCACCCTCATCGCCACCCGGGCTCCTGTGATTGTGTGCCCGGCCATGCACACCGAAATGTGGGAGCACCCGTCGGTTCAGGAGAACCTGTCGGTGCTGGCTGCCAGGGGCACCATCATTGTGCCTCCCGAAGATGGTCGTCTGGCCGGGGGAGACATTGGCAAGGGCCGCCTGGCATCGCCCGCGGTGGTGGTTGAGGCGGTTATCGGTGCTCTGTTGGCAGCCAACGACATGACCGGGCTGGCCGTTGTTGTAACCGCTGGCGGAACCCGCGAGGCAATTGATCCTGTGAGGTTCTTGGGAAACCGTTCAACCGGCAAGCAGGGTTACGCCTTGGCCGAGGCCGCGGCTGCGCGGGGGGCAAACGTTACGTTGGTATCAACAGTTCATTCCACAGCCCCCAGCGGCGCGGCGCTGGTTGAGGTCACCTCGGCGGCCGACATGAAGGCCGCAGTTGACCGCCTTGCCCCAACGGCAGACATTGTGGTGATGGCAGCAGCAGTTGCTGATTTCCGCCCGGCCAACCCAGCAACCCAAAAGATAAAGAAGGGCGACGGCGTTCCGAGGCTTCAGCTTGAGCGAACCGAAGACATCCTGGCGGGCCTTGGCGGCTCGAAACCATCAGGTCAGGTACTTGTCGGTTTTGCGGCCGAAACCAACGACGTCGGCCAGAACGCCAAAGCGAAGCTGAGCAGCAAGGGCGCCGACCTCATCGTTGCCAACGATGTTGGGGCTCCTGGTGTTGGGTTTGGCACAGACACCAATGAGGTAACGATTTTCGCCGCCGACGGCACTGAAACGGCAGTTCCAATGGCCTCGAAGCTGGCAATTGCCAACGAGGTGCTGAATGCTGCGCTGGCCAAGCGAGATTCCAGCTAGATTCGAGCGCTGTGTCCAGCTCATTTACCTTCACCTCGGAATCGGTTACCGAGGGACATCCAGACAAGATGGCCGATCAAATCTCAGACAGCATCCTTGATGCACTGTTAGCAGAAGACCCAGACAGTCGGGTTGCCTGCGAAACCCTTGTCACAACTGGCCTTGCCATTGTGGCAGGCGAGATCACCACCAAGTCCTATGTCGACATCCCGTCGGTTGTGCGGTCAACAATCAATCGCATTGGCTACAACCGACAGAGTTACGGCTTTGACGGCAACACCTGTGGCGTGATGGTTGCAATAGATGAACAATCAGCCGACATCGCCCAAGGAGTTGATAAGTCTGAAGAGATCAGGGCAACCGGCTCAACCGGTGACGCAATAGACGATCAGGGCGCAGGCGACCAGGGCATGATGTTCGGCTATGCCTGCAACGAAACAGACGAGCTAATGCCCCTGCCAATTCACGTGGCTCACCGAATGGCAGAGAGGCTGGCCGAGGTGCGCCGGGCAGGCACCGTGCCCTACCTGCGGCCAGACGGAAAGACCCAGGTCACCTTCGACTACGTGAATGGCAAGCCTGTGAGGCTCAGGGCCGTGCTTGTGTCAACCCAGCACGACGACGGAATCGACCGTGATTCCATGATTCGCCCTGACCTGATCGAACACGTGATCCGGCCGGTTATCCCAGAGCAGTTCGCCGGGGATGACTATGAGATCTTCGTTAACCCAACGGGTCGGTTTGTCATTGGTGGCCCGGTTGGCGATGCTGGGCTAACTGGCCGCAAAATCATTGTCGATACCTACGGCGGTTCTGCCCGTCACGGCGGCGGTGCATTTTCGGGAAAAGACCCCTCAAAGGTTGATCGTTCGGCGGCTTATGCCACCAGGTGGGTGGCCAAGAATTTGGTTGCCTCTGGCGCCGCAGACCGATGCGAGGTGCAGGTGGCATACGCCATTGGTGTGGCTCGCCCGATGTCGGTGATGGTTGAAACGTTCGGAACAGAAGCAGTTGACCCGGCTGCTATCTCTGATGCCGTAACCGAGTTGTTCGATCTGCGGCCCGCAGCCATTCTGCGAGATCTTGATCTGCGGCGGCCAATGTATACCCGCACGGCGGCCTACGGTCATTTCGGCAGGCCAGCCTCTGATGACGCGTTCACGTGGGAGCGGCTGGATCGGGTGGCCGAGCTGAAGGCGGCGCTTGGGCTCTGAGCCCGTGCTCGTTGCCAGGGTGGTCCCAGATGTTGCCGGGATCGACAAGGCGTTCGACTATGTGATTCCGCCTCGGTGGGCCACTACCGTCTCTATCGGGTCGTTGGTGAGGGTTGACCTCAACGGCAGGCGAATTGGAGGTTGGGTTGTTGGGTTGGGAGCCGACCCACCCGCCGGGATTCAGCTTCGAGCGGTGGCAAAGGTCTCGTCGGCCGGGCCGTCCGCTGAGGTGATCGAGCTGGCCGAATGGGCTGCTCATCGCTGGAGTGGGCGGCTGGCCACCTTGTTGAAGACGGCATCGCCTGACCGGATGGTGCCCGTCATTCCCAGAGCCCCCGACGGTGCTGACCCGGCCCTCGACGGAGTGGAAGAGTTCGCCGCAGCCGCGTTTGGCCGCCCGGGCGTAACCCTTGTGCGGCTTCCGCCTGGGGCAGACGTGCATGCGTTTGTGCTTGCCGCCGCCGCTACCGGCGATGCGGTGATCGTTACGCCCAGCGTTGGCGAGGCTCGCCACCACGGAGCAACCCTTCGCCGCAATGGGGGGCGGGTATACCTGGCAGGCCGGGACTTTTCTCAGGCGGCAACCGCGGGCTCGGTGATCGGGGCCCGCTCGGGAGTTTGGGCCCGGGTGCGAAAGCTGTCGGCGGTTCTGGTGATCGACGAGCACGACGAGGGGCTCCAGGAGGAGCGAAACCCAACCTGGCACGCCAGAGATGTGGCCATCGAAAGGGCCCGGCGGGCAGGTGTGCCGTGTGTGCTGGTTTCGCCAGCGCCCTCGCTTAGCGCCCTGGCGGTGGCAGACCATCTGATTAGTCCCAGCAGGGCAGACGAGCGCCGCGGGTGGCCAACAACCAGAGTGGTAGATCGCCGAAAGGAAGACCCAGCAAGAGGCAGCCTGTTCAGCCCGCAGCTAGTTGATCTGGTTCGATCGGGGCGCCGGGTGTTGTGCATCCTCAACCGAAAGGGAAGGGCCAGGATGTTGGCCTGTGCGATGTGTGGAGAGCTGGCCCGAACCGGTGACGGCACCGGGCTAATGAGCGAAATTGAGGGAGCGTTGCAGCACGAGGCAACCGGCGAGACCCGCCCATTGGTGTGCGCGGTGTGCGGGGCAACCAAGCTGAAGCGAATTCGGCTTGGCATCAGCCGGGCCGCCGAAGAGCTCTCGTCGCTTGTTGGCGAGCCGGTGGCCGAGGTAAGCGCGTCGGCTGAGGGGCTGCCTCCAAATCGGGTTCTGGTCGGCACTGAGGCTCTGTTGCATCGCGCCGCTGCGGCCGACGCAGTTGCCTTCTTGGACTTCGACCAGGAGCTGCTGGCCGCCCGCTACCGAGCAGGCGAGCAGGCAATGGCGTTGCTGGTTCGGGCCGCCCGCCTCGTTGGCGGCAAGCAGAAAGGTTCGCAGAGCGAGATCCTGATTCAGACCCGCCTGCCGGATCATCGGGTGGTTCGGGCGGCTGTTCGGGCCGACCCCGGAGAGTTCGCGGCAGAAGAGGCCGCAATCAGGCGAGCAGCTGGATTTCCGCCATTTGGGGCACTGGCCGAGATATCGGGCGCTCCGGCAGCGCAGTTTGTTGAGCCGCTGCAATCACGGCTGGATGTTGACGTGCTTGGCCCTCGGGCAGACGGCCGCTATCTCCTGCGGACCGAAAACGCAGACCACCTGGCCGAGGTATTGGCCTCAGCGGTTCGCCCGAAGGGCAGGTTGCGTGTTGCTGTTGACCCGCCAAGGGTCTGATCGGCGCCAAGCAACACTGGCGGCGGCTGATTGCCGGTAGCGAAGAACACAATGAATGCTCCGATTATTAGGGTGATCATTCCAACCGATGCAATCAAGAGGGCTCCCGTGCCGGTGAAGGCCAGTACCGGGGCGGCCGCCGGGCCGGGCGCCGGCCCCAGTGGCGGCGGCAAGACGTTGATGGTTACCAGCGTCGTGTTGTTCTCGGGTGAAATGTCAATCACGGTTGGGTCGAGTGGGCGGATTGATACGCCTGTGGTCAACACCTCTGGCAGCACAGCTGTTGCCGCAATCTCTACGACCGGGTTGTTGACACGACGTTCCCAGCAGGTTCGATCAGGGTGACGGTCACCCCGGCTAGGCGTCCCGCCTCTGCGTCACCGATCATCCCGTCCCGGTCTGAGTCGACCCACACCGTGCCGGTGAGGGTTCAGCCATATCACCTCGCCGCCGAACGCAACGGTAATTGGTGACGTGCCTGCGGGGCAGGCCTGAGAGGCCGCAGGCTTGGCGACGAACGAAACGGCCCAAGGTGCTTGAGCCAATTGCCAATGCCATGAGAGGCCGCCATATCGAACTGGCGGTGCGACCGAGTGCCAAACGCATGCATTGTTATCGTTGTGGATGCTTATGTCTTAAAGTTGTTGTACCCAGAAAGTCGCACCCAGGTTGAGATCAACTAGTCCAGGCCTGCCTGGCTGTCTCGTAAAGGGCAACGGTTCCTGCCTGGGCCACGTTCAAAGAACCGACTTTGCCGAGTTGGGGCAGAAAACCGGCGTGGTCGGCGACAACGAGGGTGTTTTTGTGCACGCCTCGTTCCTCATGGCCCAGAATCAGACAAACCGCTGGGCCCAGATCCAGCTCGAACAGTGGCCTAGCGGTGGGGGTCAGTTCTACCGCCACGGTGAGAAAACCCGCCTCTTTCGCGGCCTGCACTGCCTCGGCCCCGGATGGCGAATGCTCCCAGCCAACAAGCCGGTCACAGCCAAGGGCCGTTTTTGCGACCTTTGGGTGAGTCGGGTCTGGCGTTGGTGGGACCAGCCAAAGCTTCTCGGCTCGGTACGCGGCCGCCGAGCGGAACAGAGTCCCAACGTTAAACGGGCTCTGCACCCCGTCGAGGATCACTGCTATGCGAAGGTCTGTTTTCCGTCGCCAAGTTCGGTGCAGTCGCTTCAACTCGGTTGAGGAAAGGGTGGACGGCTGGTTCATTTGGCGTTTACGTCCAACAGTCGGTAGGCCTTGCGCGAGGTTCGGCGGGTGACTTCGTGACCTTGGGCTTCAAGCCATCGGTGGAGGCTGTCTGCCCCAAGATGTTTCTGAACAACCAAGTGGGCGGTGCCAGTGGGTCGAAGCCTCTGTAGCCACTCGGTGAGAAGGCGATGCAAGGCTGGCTTACCGATCCGGATTGGCGGGTTGGACCAAATCCGGTCGACTTGGCCGCCCGCCGCCACGTCGGACGGTGCCATCACAGAAACGTTGCCAAGCTCGGCTGTGTTCTTGGCACAAAGCAGCCGGGCTCGCTCGTTCACGTCGACTGCCCAGATGGCGGCGTCGGGATTTCGTCGCGCCAGCGCATAGCCGATCGGGCCATAGCCGCAGCCAAGGTCAACGAGCACCTGGTCTCCCGGGGTGGGGTCGGGGCCATCGAGAAGCAGCAGCTTTGTTCCCGGGTCTATGCGGTCGGCGCTGAATACACCACGATCACTTTCAAGCTCAACCGTGAGATCGGGAAGTGTGAGCGTTACGGTCCGCACGGCTGAACCAACGCCGGGTTTGGCGTCGAAATACTGGGGCACGATCGGTGACGGTAGCCTTACTGGATGGCGACCCCCTACGACATTCGGTTGTTTGGCGACCCGGTGCTCCGCAAGGTCGCCAAGGACGTCGTCAACATCGACGGCAAGCTCAGGAAGCTGTGCGGGCGCATGTTTGAAACAATGTACGCCGAGCCGGGAATCGGCCTGGCCGCACCACAGGTTGGTGTGCAGAGGCGGTTCTTTGTCTACGACCTTGACGATGAGCCGAACGCAATGGTGAACCCCGTGATCGAAGAGTCCAGCGGAGAGTGGCTGCACGAAGAGGGCTGCCTCTCGATCCCGGGGCTGATGTGGGATGTTGTGAGACCCAAAGAGATCTACATCACCGGTTACGACCTTGACGGTAATGATGTGGCAATAGAGGCTGACGAGTTGTTGGCTCGCCTCTTCCAGCACGAGATCGACCACCTCAATGGGGTGTTGCTTCTGGATCGCCTGGATGACGACACCCGCAAAGAGGCGCTGAAGACGTTGCGGGAAGACTTCCTAGACCGAGAAGAAGCGCCGCCACAGCAGCAATCTGTCGGTGGGCTCTCGCTTCCCTGAGGAGCACCCGAATGCGCATCGCCTACCTGGGAACCCCCGCGGTTGCCGTGCCGCCTTTGCTGGCCCTGCTTGACGCCGACTTCGAGGTTTGCCTCGTGGTCAGCGGTGAGGACAAACGACGAGGGCGGGGTTCTAAGCTCCAGCCGTCTCCGGTAAAAGCCGCAGCTGTCGAGCGTGGGCTTCTGGTAACCGATCAGATCAACGAAGTTCTTGACCACGACGTTGATCTGGGAGTTGTGGTTGCCTACGGCCGTCTGATTCGGGCCAACCTGTTGGATCAGGTACCGATGGTGAACCTCCACTTTTCGCTCCTGCCCCGTTGGCGGGGCGCGGCGCCCGTTGAGCGGGCAATCTTGGCCGGAGACAGCGAAACCGGTGTTTGTTTGATGGCGATAGATGAGGGCCTCGACACCGGCGGTGTTTACCGGCGCATCACGGTGCCGATCAAGAGTGAAGACACGCTTGAGTCGCTGCGGGCCACGCTGGTTGAAGAGGGCGCCGAGCTCTTGGTGGATGGCCTCAGGGATGGCTTGGGCCAAGCCGTTCCTCAGACCGGCGACGTTACCTACGCTTCAAAGATTCAACCCAACGAATTGTTTCTGGATTTGGAAAGCCCGGCTGAAGAACTGCACCGGGTTGTTCGCCTGGGGAGGGCTTGGCTTGGCCATGATGGCAAACGGCTGGGGATCTGGGAGGCCGAGATCGTTCGTGATGGGGAGACCCTGGCTGTTGGCGAACTGAGTATCGCGAAAACCCGGGTGGTTGTTGGCTGCGGGCACGAAGCGCTTTTGCTGAAGGTGGTTCAGCCCGAGGGGAAACCCCGCATGGCCGCCACGGCCTGGCGCAACGGGGCCCAGCTGAAATCTGGAGATCGGCTTGAGTGATCCAGGGGTCAAGTCTCGACGTGCCGCCATTGACGCACTGGTCAGAATCGAAACCGACGGTGCCTACGCCAATCTGTTGCTGCCAACCCTGCTGGAGCGACGCCAACTTGATCAGCGAGACCGCGCCTTCGTAACAGAACTGGTTTATGGCAGCACCCGAATGCTGAGAGCGCTGGATCACCTGGTCGACAGGTTCCTCCTTGGCGAGGTTGAACCGCAGGTGCGGGCCGCGCTGCGCATTGGGGCCTACCAACTTCACTTTCTTGACACGCCAACTCACGCCGCGGTGTCGGCAACGGTTGGTGCGGTGCGCGGCAGAGGGCGAGGTGTTGTCAACGCCGTGCTCCGCAAGGTGGCGGCTGCCCCGGTTGAGTACCCGGATTTGGCAACCAGACTGAGCTATCCGAACTGGATCGCCAAGCGGTTGATCTCAGATCTCGGAACCGCAGACGCATACGTGGCAATGGAGGCAATGAACGAGCCGGCGTCGGTCGTGAGGCGAAGCGATGGCTATGTGCAAGACCTTGCCTCTCAGCGAATAGTTGAAGTGGTTGGGGCCAAGCCAGGAGAGCTGATTGTGGATCTGTGCGCCGCGCCTGGCGGTAAGGCCACCGGGTTGGCTGCGGCTGGAGCGAAGGTTCTGGCTGTTGATCTGCAACCCCACCGGGCTTCCCTTGTTGCTCAAAATGTGGCGAAACTGGGAGCGGCGGTTACGCCGGTTATTGCCGATGGTCTAAGGCCCCCGGTTCGCCCCGGCTCTGCCAATCGGGTTCTGGTTGATGCCCCGTGCAGCGGCCTTGGCACCTTGCGTCGCCGGCCCGATGCCCGATGGCGGATCGACGCTGAGTCTCCCAAGAGGCTGGCCAAGCTTCAGGTTGATCTTGTGCTGGCAGGCCTTCAGCTGCTGGCACCCGGTGGCGTGCTCACATACAGCGTGTGCACGCTTACTGTTGCTGAGTCTGTGGGTGTGCTGGATGCGGTGACGGCAAAGAGCGACCACCGGTTTGACGTGATCGCGGGGGTTAAGCGCATGTTGCCGGTGGCCACTGACGGCATGACCTACTTTCAAATGGGCCGATCAATCTAAGCACCTAGTCGGGCGGCTTCTGGCTGCGGCAGAGGTTGCTTTGGCACCGCTGCTCGACGGATGGTCCCTTCAGCAACTCCTAGGTTGATGACCCAACAGAGCCATGCCGCCATCGGGTACACCACGGTTTCAAACGGGAGTCCTACGGCCGTGCCTGCTAGCAACCAGAGGCGAAGCGTAACGCCCGCGAAGGTGAGGGCTGCTGAGCGAATCATCCAGTCTCGATGCAGGCGAAGGCGCCCGGCCCGTGCGTGAGCCACCGCAACGACGGTGGTTACCAGCCACAGCACGGCCAAAAGCCCAAACCCAAGGCGCGCCGTCAAGCCACCCTCGGCGTTGAACGCAATTATCAGCCCGCTGACTGACGACAACAGAACGAACCCGGCATATAGCCGACCAAAGATGCGGTGCCGCTGCGGGTGGCGGGATCTGAACTTCTGCGACATCTGGAACGGGGCGATCAGCAATGCCAGCGGCCCGGTGGAGACATGAAGAACGAACCAGAACCGGCCAAGGTCTAACTGGTGAACCATGTTTGGGAAGCCATCGTCGATCCCGAGAAAGAGGAAACGAAGAGATGCAATCCCAATCGAAAGCGACATGAACCAAAAGAGAAAGCTTCTTGACCTGGTGAGAGCGTTCATTATCGTCCCTGTGTTTGACAGTGTAAAGTAGTGCTGGTTCACAATGACAGCTTCACTTGACGGTGTCAAGCTAGTAGTGTTCGGATCACGATGAGCAGCCAGTCTTCGCCAAAGCGCCAGCAACGTGATTTGCGGGAGGAACTGATTGACGCGGGCCTGGCCCTTCTGACCGAGGGTGGGGCAAGCGCCTTGACACTGCGAAAGTGTGCGGCGCGTGCTGGGGTGTCGCATGCGGCCCCTGCGTATCACTTCAACGGGCTTCAGGGACTGCTTGAGGGAATAGCCGCACGTGGGTTCCAGCAGTTCACGGAGGCGATGATTGAGGCCCGGGAGGCAGCATCCAAAGATCCGCGTTCGCAGCTGATCGGGATTTGTGATGGTTACCTCGGTTTTGCCAACCAGAACGCAGCGCTGGTTGAGCTGATGTTTTCCGCAGGCAAATCGGTGCCCGACGGCCATGCGGCAGATCCAGAGTTGGAGCTTTACTCGGTAGCTTCCTATGACGTTCTGGCCAAGGCATGTGCGCCGTTCAACAACGGTTCGGGGGCACTTGCCACCGAGTTAATGGTGTGGTCCTTGGTCCACGGATTCGCGGCGCTGTCACGAGACGACACCGCCATGCCAGACGGAAGGCAAATTCAAACCGTTTCATTCGCCGACCTGTTGCCACCACTGCAACTACGAGACGACTCGCCAGCGGGGGTAACTGCAATCTCGCAATCGTCTCGGGGCTCTGACCAACTTGGCCCCAAGATTGGAACTGGAATGGATTAGGTGCGTTTTCGCCACTAATCCATGCCAGTTCGCCAAACAGTCTGCGAGAGCAGACCCCAATGTGATTGTCACGCGTTGCCGACGGCGTCGGCACGCAGCGAGTGGGTTAGCGGGATGGCCGGAGGCGGGTCTGCGAGAGCAGACCCCAATGTTCGAGCCGTGACCCCAGATCTTCCAGTTGGGCGGGGGTGAGGTTGGCGAAGCTGAAACGCAGCCATCGCTGATCGATTGGCATGAAGGCGGTGCCCGGGATCACCAGCACGTCGTGGTCAAGCACCAGCCGCTTCACTACTTCGCTGGTCTCGATGTCTTCGAACGGGTGACGCACCCAACCAAAGAAGGCGCCAGATGTTGCCAGCTGGAAGCCGCCTGGTTGCCGGGCCATGACCTGGCGGAATCCGAGGAGCCGTTGCTGAATGCGGTCTGCCTGCTCCTTACGCCAGCCACCGGCGTGCTCCAAGCCGGCAATCGCGGCCTCTTGGGCAATTCGGGGTGCGGAAATGGCTACGCAATCCAAGATCTTGGCCGCTTCGTCAAGCAGGGCCTGGCCTCCGGCGATGGCGCCAACTCGGTAGCCGGGAATGGCCATGTCCTTGGAAAACGAGTGAAGTGAAACCACGGTGTCTGTCCAGTTCGGGTCTCGGAAGACAGTGTGAGGTGGCTGGGTGCTCTCTCTGAACGTGCGGTAGGTCTCGTCGAGGATGAGGGCGATGCCGTTGGCCGAGGCAAGACCGGCGAAGGCGTCAATCACCTGCGGCGGAATCGTCAGGCCGGTTGGGTTTCCCGGCGATACAAGCAGGATGGCCCTGGTGCGTGAGGTAATCAGAGCCTTGGCGTCTGCGGGATCCGGGACCAGATCTGGCCCGCACTGAAGCAGCACCGGCTTCACCCCGTCCATTTCCAGCCACATCGAGTGGTTGAAGTAGTACGGAACGGCCAGGATGATCTCGTCGCCCGGTTCGGCCAAGGCTGACGCCACGATGCAGAACGCCTGGTTGCAGCCCGCGGTTGGCAGGATCTGACTCGGTTGGACTAGGCCGCCGTAGCTGGCCGTGAGTTCTGCCGCGAACAGTTCGTTGAGCCTGGCGATCCCCGGCGGGGGAGCGTAGCTGCCGCCGTCGGCCGACAACGCCACCTCGGCAATCCTGGCCGCGATCACCGGAGCTGTTGGGTAGTTCGGGG
>QIKW01000042.1 GCA_003231975.1 Acidimicrobiia bacterium | reverse complement strand
GCAAACTGGGCGGTTGGCGTCTCTCGCGCCTCGTACTCGTCCCACAGTTCACGAAGCTCGGCGGCCTGCCCGTCGGGCAGCAACCCAAAGATCCGGTCGGCGGCGGCCTGCTCTCGCTCTTCTTTGTCTTCGTGGCCCTTGACGTCGTACGCGAAGGTGTCCCCGGCGTCAATTTCGACGATGTCGTGCACCAGCAGAATTTTGGTTGCCCTTGCCAAGTCCACTTCCGGCCCGGCGTGGGAGCCAAGCACCATCACCAGCATTGCCAGGTGCCAAGAGTGCTCGGCTGTATTTTCCAACCGGGAGCCGTCGACGGTGCGGCTCCTGCGTAGCACCCCCTTGAGCTTGTCGATCTCAAGCAGGAAGTTGATCTGGTCCCCCAGTTCAGGATCGACCGACCGGGCCAACGACACAACATGTTCTTGGTTCACACCAGAACCGTACCGGCCAAGCCGCTAGCGTTTGGCTGTGTCCTCCGCTGCGTCAAAGCCTCGCCCAAAGAGAGAGCACGTCACTGTTGAACTGGCAGGCAAAGAAGTGCGGATCTCAAGCCCGAACAAGGTGTTCTTCTCAAAGCGAGGGGAAACCAAACTGGATCTGATCAACTACTACGTCTCCGTTAAGGAGCCGTTGCTGAAAACGATGGGCGGGCGGCCAACGCTGATGCAGCGATTCCCAGACGGCGCCTCCGGCAAGAACTTCTTTCAGAAGCGGGTGCCAAAGGGGGCGCCCCAATGGCTTCAGGAAACAACCGTCACCACCCCGAACGGCACAACGTCTAACGCCATGGTGGCAGCCGACATCGCCCACATCGCGTGGGCTGTAAACCTCGGTTGCCTCGGCTTTCACCCTTGGCCGTTTCTGGCCGAACTTCCCGAGGTGGCAGACGAGCTGCGAATCGATCTTGACCCGTCGCCCGGGGTTGGCTTCGACGAAATCCGGGTAGCCGCGTTCGACACAAAGGCCCTGCTTGACGAGCTTGAGATCCGGTCTTATGTGAAAACGTCTGGCAGCCGGGGCCTCCACATCTATGTTCGGCTGGAACCGCTTTGGACTTCCTACGGGGTTCGGGCTGCCGCGGTTGCCCTGGCCCGAGAACTGGAGCGACGCCATCCGAAGCGCATCACCGCGGCGTGGTGGAAGGAAGAGCGGGGGAAGCGGGTGTTCGTAGACTTCAACCAGAACGCCCCGCACAAAACGGTGTTCGGAGCGTGGTCTGTGCGGGCCAGGGTTGGGGCGCAGGTGTCGGCCCCGATTCCTTGGGAGGAAGTGGAAACCGTAGACCTCGACGCGCTTACAATTGCGACCGTGCTGGAGCGACTCAAGACTGATGGCGACCCGTGGGCCGACATTAACGAGCACCCCCAAACCATCGAGCCACTCCTTGATATGAGCGACAACGACATGGCAAACGGGCTGATGGACGCGCCATGGCCTCCCGTCTACCCCAAGATGCCGAATGAGCCGCCAAGGGTGGCGCCAAGCCGGGCTAAAGCGAAGACCGAGCCCCACGAGTGAAGCCTCTCACCCAGAAGCTGTGGGCCAAACAGAACCAGCACGAGGGAGATCGGAGGCGCCTGTTCCGCGCGGTTGCCGACGAAGTCGGGGCGAAAAACGCTCTCTACGCCGGGTCGTTCGTTGACGTCTCGGCCTCATTTGTGTTCGCCAACGTCACCTACGTCGACTCCAACAAGCCAGCGGCAAAGTTCTTCGCCGACCAGTCCGGAGTTGAGGAGATCATCGGCTCACAGAAGCCACGAAGCGTCGCGAACTCAGAGTTTCGCTTCCTGGGCGCCGACTACACAGAAGACCTTGACCTGAACGACGATGCCTTCGATCTGCTGGTCTCGTTGTACGCCGGGTTCGTTTCCGAGCACTGCACCCGGTATCTCAAAGTGGGAGGCACTCTGCTGGTCAACTCAAGCCACGGCGACGTCGCTATGGCAGCGCTGGACGAGCGCTACCTCCTTCGGGCCGTTGTGAAAAAGACATCCGCCGACGGTTACCTCATCGACAGTCGTGATCTCCACCAGTACCTGATCCCGAAGAAGAGCCAGGAGATCACCGCTGAGCTGCTACACGAACTTGGCCGGGGAATCGCCTACACGAGATCCCCCTTCGCCTATCTCTTCCAGCGGATGCAGTAGGCAAGTGCGCATTGCCAGATCACCCACCACACCGAGGGCTCAGCTCAGTTGAGCACCGGCAGCCGCCAGGGCGTCCTCAAGCCGTGTCGACTTAAGGAGGTCTTCTGCTGCTTTCAGCTCGGGGGCCAGGAATCGGTCGGGCCCGGCACCGCCAACATCTTCCCTCAGAACAGCGATGGCCGCGGCCGACTGGTCGGATGGTTTCAGCGGGGCTCGTAGCTCAACACCGCGGGCCGCAACAACCCATTCCACCGCGAGGATTCGGCGGAGATTATCTACCACCTTTCGCAGCTTGCGGGCGGCCCCCCAAGCCATGGATACGTGGTCTTCCTGCATGCCCGAGGTTGGGAGCGAATCAACGCTTGCAGGCACTGCCAACCTTTTGTTCTCTGCACACATGGCAGCAACCGTGTACTGAGCAATCATCAGGCCACTGTCGACCCCGGGATCAGCGGCCAGGAACGGCGGCAACCCGTGAGATCTGGTGCTGTCAAGAATCCGGTCAATCCGTCGCTCTGCTATCGCACCAACTTCGGAAAGGGCAATCGCCAAAAAGTCGGCAACGAAACCAAGGGGTGCGCCGTGGAAGTTGCCGCACGACTCAACCCGGCCGTCTGGCAGAACCATCGGGTTGTCTATGGCGGCTTCAAGCTCCCAACCCACAACCTGGCGAGCATGATCCAGGGAATCCCTGGCCGCCCCATGGACTTGGGGTGAGCAGCGAACCGAGTAGGCATCCTGCACCCGCACATCACCGACCCGATGGCTGGCAACCAGCGGTGAGCCTGCCAGCATCTTTCGCAGGTTCGCGGCACTGGCCCGCTGGCCGGGGTGGGGCCTCAACACTTGCAGATCATCGGCGAACGGCCGATCGGTTGCCAACAGCGCCTCCACCGTAAGGGCGGCGGTTACGTCGGCCTGAACGAGCAGGCGCCCAGCGTCGTGAATCGACAGACACAACATCCCCAAGATTCCGTCTGTGCCGTTGATCAGCGCCAACCCCTCCTTCTCGGCCAGGCGAACCGGCTCGATCCCAAGCTGGGCCAGCACATCGGCCGCAGGGCGCTGCACTCCGGCGTACTGAACGGTTCCTTCGCCAAGAAGAGCCAGCCCGGCGTGGGCCAACGGGGCAAGGTCGCCGCTGGCACCAAGCGAGCCGTGCTCTGGCACAACCGGGGTAACACCAGCGTTCAGCAAGCGAATCATCCCCTCGGCAAGCTCGGGCCGGGTGCCGCTGAATCCAAGCGCAAGGGTTCTGGCCCGTAGGAAGATCATTGCCCTCACCACTTCGGTTTCCACTGGCGGGCCCATGCCTGCGGCGTGCGATCGGATCAGCGAAGCCTGAAGCTCGGCTCGCTTCTCAGAAGGTATCGAGACTGTGGCCAGAGCTCCGAATCCAGTGGTAATTCCATAAACGGGCCTGCCAGCAAGTAGGCCGTCAACAACAAGGCGCGCCCGGTTCATTCGGTCTATCGCCTCGCCTGTCAGGTCAACTGCAACACTCTCGCGGGCAACCAAAACCACCTCGGAGATGGTCACGCCCGGGCCGTCCAGCCGCACGACCATCAGCGCTTACCTCCCGGAGAACCGAGCGCCACGGTTAGATCCTTGGCCGCGCTCAGCAACAGCCGACCAGCCTTCTGAACACTTGACTGGTTCATCCTATGGGTGGGCCCGATGACACTGAGCGCCCCAACGATGAGACCGTCTACGTTGCGAACACCAACTGCTACCGCGGCCACTTCAGACTCAACCGAGCCACGCTTGAAGCACACTCCTGGGTGACCTCCCAGCGCCTCGCCGACCGCGGTGCCCGCCATCGGCACCGTCTTGCCGACCCAGCCAGTGTGGCGAATAGCCCGTTGGCTCTCGGCTGTTGCGATGTAAGTGGCGCCATCACCATTCGCAATTGCCAGGTAGCAGGATTCGCCGGTGCCGTCGGCAAGCGACCGGAGGCGAGGGCCCGCCATGCTGATCAGGCTTGCCTGTGGGCCCTCAGCCAGGGCCAAAGCAGCAAGACGGAGAAAGCCCGGACCTGCCGAGAACAGCCCGTGGTCGCTCCTTTGCAGGAAGCCTCTGGTTTCGAGAGACTTCAGGTAGCGCAGGGCAGTGGTCGGAGTGAGGCCTGCCGCGTCAGCTGCCTCGGTCAGCGTCGTCTCACCTGCGGCCAGCACAAACTCAAGCAGGTCTACTGCCCGCCCAACACTTCGGCCAGCAGCCGGCCCCGATGGGGCAGCCACCTTGGAATCTGGTGTCATCTATCTGCTCTTGTCATTAGCTGACAAAAGGTAGCACTGATTGACAGCGGAGGCGGACTGCGTGACACTAAAACCATGACCTCGTCCCCGGCTGCGGTTAAGGCCCCCATCGGCACGGCGCTCAGCTGCCGCGGCTGGCCTCAAGAGGCCGCGTTTCGGATGCTTCAGAACAACCTCGACCCCGAGGTTGCCGAGAACCCGGCCGACCTGGTGGTTTACGGCGGCACCGGGAAGGCCGCCCGGTCCTGGGATGCCTACCACGCCATGTTGCGAACTCTCACAACCCTTGAAGCCGACGAGACAATGCTGGTGCAGTCTGGCAAACCGGTTGGCGTGCTTCGCACCCATCCATGGGCGCCGCGTGTGATCATTGCCAACTCCAACCTGGTGCCAGAATGGGCCAACTGGGAAGAGTTTCGCCGCCTGGAACACCTGGGCCTAACCATGTATGGCCAGATGACCGCCGGCTCGTGGATCTACATCGGCACCCAGGGAATCCTCCAAGGAACCTATGAATGTTTTGCCGAGATCGCCAGGAAGCGCTTCGGCGGAACACTTGCAGGCACGCTAACCATCACCGCGGGCGCGGGCGGAATGGGAGGCGCCCAACCGCTTGCCATCACAATGAACGACGGGGTCGTTCTGATTGTCGACACCGACCAGCACATGCTTCAACGCAGAGTGGACCATCGCTACCTAGACCAGATTGCGCCAAACTATGCCGCCGCCGTTTCGGCCGTCGAGGCCGCCAAGAAGGCCAGGCAACCTTTGTCGGTCGGCCTGCTCGGCAACGCGGCCGACCTCTTGCCGCGCCTCCTGGCCGATGGGGTAAGCGCAGACATCGTGACCGATCAAACCGCGGCCCATGACCCTCTCAGCTATCTTCCGAACGATCTGTCGCCCGAGGCGGCCGACCAACTTCGGAGCGAAAACCCAGCCGAGTTCACCAGACGCTCTCGCGCTGCCATGGCAGTCCACTGCCAGGCAATGGTCGGATTTCAGGATCAAGGGGCCGAGGTGTTCGACTACGGCAACAGCCTTCGGGCCGAAGCCAAGCTTGGCGGGTTCGACCGGGCGTTCGCCTACCCCGGCTTCCTTCCGGCCTACATCCGTCCGCTCTTCTGCGAGGGAAAGGGCCCGTTCCGGTGGGTGGCCCTTTCGGGCGATCCGGCAGACATAGCCGCAACCGACCAGGCAGTACTTGAAGAGTTCCCGGAGGACGAGGCGCTTGGTCGGTGGATTCGGCTGGCTCAGGAACGGGTGGCTTTCCAGGGCTTGCCCGCCAGGATCTGCTGGCTTGGCTACGGAGAACGGCACCGACTGGGTTTGCGATTCAACGACATGGTGCGCTCTGGCCAGCTGAAAGCCCCGATCGTGATTGGGAGAGACCATCTGGACTCAGGCTCGGTTGCCTCTCCCTACCGCGAAACCGAAGACATGCTTGACGGTTCAGACGCAATTGCCGACTGGCCACTGCTGAACGCTTTGGTCAACACTTGCTCTGGCGCCACCTGGGTAAGCATCCATCACGGAGGCGGGGTTGGCATTGGTCGCTCAATCCACGCGGGCCAAGTGTGTGTTGCTGATGGCACCGACCTGGCTGGCGAGAAGTTGGAGCGGGTTCTTACCAACGATCCAGCCACCGGTGTGATCCGCCACGTTGACGCTGGCTACCCCGAAGCCCAGGCGGTTGCCGCCGAGCGAGGGGTGCGAGTGCCCATGAGCGAAGGCTGAGAGTTGAGCACCTTCTGGTGTGAACGGGCGCTGCTTGATGGCCCGGCCCAAGCCGAGGTGAGGATCACCCAAGTAGAGGGAACGATCACCGCGGTTGAGGCCGGGGTTGGGGCCGCCACAGCCAACGACACCGTGCTTCTTGGTGTGGTGATTCCGGGCTTGGCCAACACACACAGCCATGCCTTTCACCGGGCGTTGCGAAGCCGCACCCAGGCCGGAGCCGGTTCTTTCTGGACCTGGCGAGACCAGATGTACCTGGCAGCAGCCAGGCTGAATCCTGATTTATACCACCGCCTGGCCAGGGCAACTTTTGGGGAAATGGCGATGGCCGGGATCACCGCCGTTGGCGAGTTCAACTACATCCATCACCAGCCGGACGGCACGCCATACAGCAACCCGAACGCGATGTCGGAGGCTCTGGTTGACGCCGCCGCCGAGGCAGGAATACGCATCACATTGCTGGACACCGCCTACTTCCACGGAGGCCTCGGAGCCGAGGGCCATAAGCCGGCCGGCAACGCTCAACTCCGCTTCAGTGACGGTAACGCCAGCGCGTGGATCCAACGGATGGAGCTTGCCTCGTCTGCACCGCATGCGAAACTTGGGGCGGCCATCCACTCGGTCAGAGCCGTGGCTCCAGACTCGATCCAGACCGTGGCGGCATGGGCGGCCTCTAGAGAGGCCCCGCTTCATGTTCATGTGTCAGAACAACCAGCCGAGAACGAGCAAGTCCAGGCCGCCTTCGGGGCAACACCCACCGAGCTGCTGGAACGATGCGGGGCCCTTGGCCACAACACCACCGCAGTCCACGCCACTTACGCCACCCCCTCAGACATTCGTCGCTTGGCTGATTCCGGGGCTTCGGTGTGCTTCTGCCCAACGACAGAGCGAGACCTGGCAGACGGTATTGGGCCATCAGCCGCGCTGGCCGCGGCAGGCGTGAACCTCAGTTTGGGAAGCGACTCTCACGCGGTAATCGACATGTTCGAAGAGGCACGGGCCGTTGAGTTGAACGAGCGCCTCGCAACCCAGCGACGGGGTTCCCACTCGGCTGGAGCGCTGACAAACATGGCAACCATCGGCGGCCATCGGGCCCTTGGCTGGCCGGATGCAGGCCAGATCAAACCGGGGATGCGGGCCGACCTAGTTGCTGTGTCAACCAACTCGGTGCGGCTGGCCGGCGCCAGTTCGACTACTGCCGAAGCAATCGTGTTCGCCGCCTCAGCTGCCGACATCACCGACGTGATCTGCGACGGATCTGCCATCGTGAGAGACAGCGAACACTGCACGCTCGACGTTGTTGCTGAGCTTGATCGCGCAATCACGGAGCTGCTGGACTGATGGGGCGGTCCTTGGTGATAGACAACATCGGCTTGCTGATAACCAACGACCCGGCCCTTGGCCGCGGTCCGCTGGGCGAGCTGACCAAGGCTTCGGTGGTGATTGCCGACGAGGTTGTGGTTTCTGTCGGCCCAGCCGGCCAGGAGGCTGATATCCAGATCGACGCCGACGGCGCATGCGTGCTTCCTGGCTTTGTGGATTCACACACTCACCTGGTGTTCGCAGGCGATCGGTCTGAAGAGTTCACCGCCAGAATGGCGGGCCAGCCATACGACGGCGGAGGCATCCGCCTCACAACGGAGGAAACCAGGGCCACGAGTTCTGAAGAGCTGACCAGATTGACAGCGCGGCGAATTGAAGAGGCCCGGCGGGCGGGCACAACCACTATTGAGATCAAATCTGGCTACGGGCTGAGCACAGAGCACGAGGCCCGGTCCCTCAGAGTGGCCAGGGCGTTTACGCCAGAAACAACGTTTCTTGGCGCCCACCTTGTCCCAGCCGAGTACCGAGGCAAAACCGATGATTATGTGCATCTGGTCTGCAACGAGATGTTGGCCGAGGCGGCCCCCAATGCGAAATGGATCGACGTGTTCTGCGAAGAAGGAGCCTTCGATGCCGACCAATCCAGGGCTGTTCTGCTGGCAGGCAAGGCAGCGGGCCTCCTAGGCCGGATCCACGCCAACCAACTTGGCAACGGCCAGGGGGTGCAGGTGGGAGTTCAGTGCGGCTGCGCCTCGGTCGATCATTGCACCTACCTGTCCGATGCAGACATAGAAGCGCTGGCCAGCAGCACCACTGTTGCCACCTTCCTGCCAGCCACAGACTTCAGCACCAGACAGCCCTACCCGAACGCTCGCCGTGTCATCGATGCTGGGGCTACCGTTGCCATCGCATCGAACTGCAACCCTGGCTCCAGCTACACAACGTCACTTTCGTTCTGCATAGCTCTTGCGGTAAGGGAAATGCACATGACGATCGACGAGGCTGTTCAAGCTGTCACTGTTGGAGGAGCCGCCGCGCTGCAACGCAGCGACATCGGCAGGCTGAGCCCCGGGTCTGCGGGGCACGCTGTGATCCTGGACGCACCAAGCCATCATCACCTGGCCTACCGGCCCGGTGTGCCCCTCATCCGCCAAACAATTGGGCCGCTCGTACCTTGAAATCCTAGCGCAGCACGGTGGAATTTAGAGGTACAAAAACCGCCAACGGGGCCGGGAACGACAGAGCAGTATCAGACCGGAAACCCCGTTGTTGGGCTGGATGGAGTAAGCCTTGGCGTTGATGTCAGTTGCAAGTTCGGACGCTGAACTCCTCCGGCGGATCGCCACCGGAGACAGGAACGCGCTTGGCAACCTCTATCGAGAACACTCGGGCTGGCTGATGGTTCGGTTGCAAAGACGGTGCGGCGACCCCGACCTGGCAGACCAGGCCCTTCAGGACACCTTCGTTGCCGTCTGGAAAAGCGCTGCCAGCTGGCGCGGCGATGGAGACGTTGGGGCCTGGCTGTGGGGCATCGGGGTGCGGCGACTTGTTGACGTTCTGCGCAAACAGAAACCGCGCACCGACGAAGACCAAAACGCTCAGCCCGCTCCGTCAGCGGAACAAATGGCAATGGATCGAAGGCTTTCGGGCCCGCTGGCCTCAGCGGTTGCCTCGCTTGACCCGGATCTGAGAGAAGTGTTCCTTCTGGCCAACCTGGACCAGCTGACAACGAGGGAGATCTCAATCTTGCGAGGTATTCCCCAAGGCACCGTGAAAACCCGCTTGGCCCGAGCCAGGCGAACCCTCAAAGCCGAGCTTGGCTCGGCAACCCAAGGAGACGCCGCATGACGGTTTCAGACCTCCAGCTAGCCGCATACAGAGACGGCCGTCTCGATCCCGTCAGTGACGCCGCCGTTGAGGAACTACTGATGGTTGACCAAACACTCCGCAAACGCCTCGGCGCACTCGCGCCACCGAACCGCCTCGACTCGGTCTGGTTGGAGGTTGGTCACGCCATTGACCAACCAGCGCCCGGTTGGCTGGAACGCGTTGCTGGCAGGCTCGGGGTGCCAGAGCCCGCGGCTCGCCTGGCCGGGGCAACCCCAACCCTCACCAGAGCCTGGCTTTACGGCATCGGGGGTCTGGTTCTGCTGTCGCTGATTCTCAGCGCAGACACCACCCAGGGAGACCAGCGATTCCTTTCCTACCTGCTGTTGGCACCGCTGCTGGTTGTGCTGGCTGTTGCCGCTGCATACGGCCGGTCCACCGACCCAACTCATGAGATAACCATTGCGGCTCCTTTGGCAGGCATCCGGCTGCTTCTTTGGCGGGTGCTTGCCGTTGCCCCAACCGCAATGATCATGAACTTGGCCGTTGGGTTCCTACTCCGAGCCGGGCGGTTCTCGTTTGCGTGGATTCTGCCGGCGCTTGCATGTGCGCTGGCGACCCTGGCGCTAACAACCACGCTGTCGGTCCGGCGTTCGGCATCAATTGTGGCCGCCGGCTACGTGGTTGTGGTTGGCATGGTGGCGGCCGGATCGGCTGACAACCTAGTTGCGTTCCGAGCCAGCGGGCAGTTGGTGTTTGCCGTGTTGGCTGCGGTTGCCGGTGGCCTTCTGGTTGTTTTCAGGGGCCGGTTGGAAGAGGCGGTGCTTCGGTGACTGCCACTGCGGTTTCAGTCAAACCCGCTTCGCTGCTGCTGGAAGGAGTTTCAGTCGAGCGTGCTGGCCGCGTTGTGCTGGCCAACGTCAGCCTGCGGGCTAGGGGCGGAGTGATTGCGGTGCTCGGGCCGAACGGCAGCGGGAAAACAACACTGTTGAGAGCGTTGGCCACCGTTACCAGCCAGGCCGCCGGGCTGATCCGGGTGGACGGGTTGGACCCAACCGATCCCAGCCAACGATTGCAGGTGCGTAGCTTTCTTGGCTACGGACCGCAGGCCATGCGCTTCCACCCCCGCACGAAGGTGTTCGACGCCGTTGACTACGTGGCAACTCTTCGGTTGGATCTGCCAACCGCGCCAAGACAGCGCGAGACGTGGCGGGTGATCGACGTGTTGGATCTTGGTCGGCTGGCTGGCAACCGACTTAGCTCGCTGTCTGAGGGGAACCGCCAGCGAGTCACCATCGCCCAGGGTCTCTTGGGTCCGCCGAGGTTTGCCGTGTTTGACGAACCTCTGGTTTCTCTTGACCCCGAAATTCGTCTCCGCTGCCAGAACGCCCTTGGCGATCTGGGCCGCCGCTGCACCATCGTGATGGCATCGCATCTGGTGAACGAGGCCGCGTCTTTCGCCGATCAGGTGATAGTGCTTGGTCAGGGCCAGCCGGCGTTTGTCGGCACCCCGGCTCAGCTGATTGCTGAGGGGGGTGGCCAAACCGCAACCCATGGCTACCTGGCGGTGCGCGGCGCAGGCCATTGAGTTACCGCTAGTCCAACCGTTTCACCAGCATCGCCACTTCCTCTTCTGGCCCGTAGGGCTTGCGCCGTTCCACCTCTACGAATCCGAACAGCTCGTGGAAGCGCAAGCTGCGCGGGTTGGGAGGAACCGTGTTGACCTCGGCGCACATCACCGGGCTGTCCCGCGCCTCTGCGTGTTGCTGGAACTGCCGGTAGAGGGCTGGGCCCCAACCCTGGCCAAGGGCGCTTTCGGCCAGAGCTACCCGGTCAACGTATGTGAAGCTTTCATAGCTGGCCGAGAACCATGCGTAGTTTGGGCTGGCGTAGGTTGCGTTTGGGCCAAGCAGAATCATGAAGCCGACAACGACCTGGTCGACCTCAACCACCAGCGTTGCCTGGGCTTCTTCAACCAGCTGATCAAGTTGGGCCAGGTCGATGCGGCCAACGGCAGGAACGTTCGCCTCGTTGATAGCCAAAACTGCGGTCTGGTCACGCGCTTCGTAAGGTCTGATCATTAGGTGCGTTCCGCCAGCCGGGCTGCCTTGGCCACCAGATCCGGAGCGTCGATGTTGGCGGCGAACGATGGCAAGTTTTCCGCCGGCCCCGCCCACCGCACTTCGTCGACCGAAGAGATGGTTGGAGCCGACAGGTCAAGCGTTGCCAGCTTCTTGAACAGCATGGCGTCGTCGTAGTTGTCGGCGAGGGTTTGGGCCAGCTTGGCTCCGCCGCGAACCGTGATGTCCCACTGCCCGGCAGCCTGCGGGATGTCTTCGATTCGCCCGTAGCGAAACAGAACCGTTGCCGAAGACTTGGCTCCCCACCCCGGCAGGCCAGGGAACCCGTCGGCCGAATCGCCAACCAAACCAAGCCAGTCTGGAATGGATTCCGGAGGAACCCCGTACTTCTCGACAACGTCGGCCACGTCCAGAATCTTGTCGTTGCGTCGGTCGAATTGCAGAACCCGCCCCTCCCGAACGCACTGAGCCAGGTCTTTGTCTGGCGTGCAGATCAAAACCTTGTCTACGTCGGGGTCGGCATCGGCAATGGCCGCGGCCGCAGCCATTGCATCGTCGGCTTCGAACTCAACCATCGGGAACGTTGCGATGCCAAGAGCTTCGAGCCCTTCTTCAAGGAGCGGAAACTGGGCAAGGATCAGGGGGTCCATGCCTTCACCGGTTTTGTAACCGCTGTAGAGGTCGTTGCGGAAAGACTCGACAACCGAGTCGGTGGCCACGCCAATGTGGGTTGCCCCGTCGTCCAACATCCCGAGCATGCTGCGCAACACAGCGCGGGTTGCGCCAACCTCGAAGCCGTCTTCGTTCAAATGGCCGGGGCGGCCAAAGAACTGGCGGAACAACTCATAGGTCCCATCAATCAGGTGAACAATCACAAACCCATCGTATGTGGCAAGCTAAGAGCATGCTTTCTGTTCTCTCTCCGGCCAAGACTCTTGATTATGAATCCAAGCTCGCCACGAAGAAGTTCAGCCAACCCGAACTGCTTGACTATGCGGCAAAACTCGTTGACGTGATGGCAACCAAAACGCCGGACCAGCTGCGAACCATGATGGGGATCAGCCAAGAACTGGCCGAGTTGAACGTTGAGCGGTTCCACGACTGGGAGCGGCCATTCACCAACGAAAACGCCAGGGCCGCAATTCTGGCGTTCAAGGGCGACGTTTACCTGGGAATGGACGCGCCAGGACGATTCGACGAAAGAGACTTCAGCCAAGCCCAGAAGACGCTGCGGATCCTGTCGGGGCTGTACGGCGTGCTGCGCCCACTCGACCTCATGGCGCCCTACCGGCTTGAGATGGGAAGCAAGGTTGAGAACCCTGGGGGCAAGAATCTCTACTCTTTCTGGGGCGACGTCATCACCCAGAAGCTCAACGAAGACCTAGCTGCGTCGCCGGGCCCCGACGTGCTGATCAACTTGGCATCCAACGAGTACTTCAGCGCGGTAAACCCCCGGCTGATCAACGGCCGAGTAGTAACCCCGAAGTTCCTGGACATGAAGAACGGCAAGTACAAGATCATTGCCTTCTTCGCCAAACGCACCCGCGGCGAGATGGCGGGGTGGCTGGTTCAGAACCGAGTGAAGTCGGTCAACGCAATCAAGGAGTTCGACGGCTCCGACTACCGCTTCGATCCTGACCGATCAAGCCAGAACGAGCTGATTTTCCTGCGGGGTTAGCAGGCCACCGTCTTCACTCGCTAGTCATCATCGTCGTCGTCGTCGTCATCATCATCAGCGTCGCTGCCATCGTCGCCGTCATCATCAACATCGACTTTTTCTCGAATATCGGTTTGAGGGCCTCCAGACCACCAGGCGTTGATCCGAGACTCGTGGCCGTCAGACTCGAATTCAACCTTGATTCCCGAGCCTTCGGGTTCGATGCTTACCTCAAAGCCAGGATTTGGCGTGGCCCAAAGAACCTTCACCTCAGAGGACGAGAACGATATTGCCGTGGAACCACCGACCAGGCTGAAGGTAAGGGTCTGGGCTGATTCTGGAGCGGTTGTTGTCGTGGTTGTGGAGCTAGGGGCCTCAGTGGAGGATGTGGACCCCACAGTGGGGGCGGTGGTTGGCTTGGAGGTGGGGGGTGCAGTGGCCTGCGGCTGAGACGCCGGGGTTGAGGATCTCTCTGTAGTCGGGGCCTGAGATAGGGAGGCTGGCGAAGTTGACGAAGTCTCGAATGAGGAGGTCGTGTCGTCGCCATCCAATGCGGCTGCCCCCGAGGTGAGGCTGAAACCCCCTTGGTTCGTAGTTGGAACAGCCCCCGCCAAGGCGTCGTCTGTCAGCCTGAGGGTGGTGGCATGTGCAGGATTGACAAGCTCGTCATCCACAACAGACACCCCTGCCCAGGCCACGGCAACGGCGGCTGCACTGCCGCCAAGCCAGAGAAGAATGAAACCGATGGTCTTGATCACCCTTCCAGTGTTACTGATCGGCAACAGCTCTCGGTTGAAAGCCACCCTAAAAGAGCCTTAAGCGGGCCGCGGGTTGAGAACATTCACCTACCGTGGGAGTCATGGCATCGGTCTTTGTGGTGGAAGATGATCACCAAATACGCGAGCTGGCGGTGCGTGCGCTTGCCGATGCCGGCCACGTTGTTCGGTCCGAGGCAACCGCCATGGCGGCGTTGCAAGGCATCGTCGACTCGGCCCCAGATGTAGTGGTGCTAGACCTGGGACTGCCCGATCTTGACGGCGGTGACCTGTTACGGATGATTCGGGCGGTATCTGATGTGCCGGTGATCGTTGCCACCGCCAGAGACGACGACTCAGAAATCGTGAGGCTGCTTGACGCTGGCGCAGACGAGTACGTGGTTAAGCCGTACTCGGGCGCCGAACTGGAAGCCAGGGTGCGGGCCCTGCAACGCCGAGTCCAGATGGGAGGCCAGGCCCGAACGCTCACCGTTGGCGGAATCGTCATCGACCTGCGGGCCCGGACTGTTGAGATTGATGGCGCTGTCGCCACGTGCAACCGTAAGGAGTTCGATCTGCTGGCATACCTGGCCGCCAACGCGGGCACAGTGGTGACCCGCGAAGAGCTTTACGCCGAGGTGTGGCGCCAACCCTACGGCGGTGCAGACAAGACAATAGATGTGCATCTGTCCTGGCTGCGACGCAAGCTTGGCGAAACCGCCGCCGAGCCCCGCTACCTGCACACCGTTCGGGGAGTAGGCGTGAAGCTTATTGCCCCCTCATGAGGCGCCGCCTGATTCTGATGTTCCTGGCTGTCTCCACCATGGTTGCCATCGCGTTCGTTGTGCCGCTTGGGTTTCTGGTGCTGCGCACGGCCGAGGATCGTGCCATTGACATTGCCAGGGCCGATGCTGCGGCCGTTGTTCCCACCTTGGTGACAGGCGGCTCCAGAGAACAAATCGAACAGGCAGTTGCACGAACCAGATCCGGGCGGGATGGCCGGATGACCGTGATGACCTGGCAGGGCTGGGCAATCGGGTTGGAGATCGAACCGTCCGCCCGGGTTAGGGCTGCGTTGTCGTCTGGAGCATCCGACATTGGCGACACCGAAGGCGGAGTGGAAGTGGTGGCGGCCGTTGCATCTGGGACTCAACAACTGTCTGCTATCCGGGTGCTGGTAACCGATGCAGAGCTTCGGTCTGGCCAGTGGCGAGCGTGGGGAACCCTGGCCGCGGTTGGCGCCATCCTGGTTGGGATTTCAGTGCTTGTGGCTGACCGATTGGCCAGGACTCTCGTTCGGTCAACTCAGGACCTGGCCTTTGCGGCCAGGCGACTGGGCGACGGAGACTTGGAAGCCGCAGTGGAACCAAACGGTCCTGACGAGTTGGTTGAGCTGGCGGGAGCGTTCAACGATCTTGGCAGCCAGGTTTCCTCGATGTTAGAGCGCGAACGCGAACTGGTTGCCGAACTGTCGCATCGGCTGCGAACCCCTCTCACCAAACTGCGGATGCGGTTGGACCAGGTGACCGACGCTGAGCTGGCGGGCGCGCTTCGCGAAGACGTCGAGGGTGTTACCGACGTGGTGAACGATCTGATTCGCGAGGCCCGAGGGACCCTGGCCGGGGAAGCCGGAAGCAACCTCAGCGAAGTTGTGGTTGAGCGCGCCGAGTTCTGGGCGGTGCTGGCCGAGGACCAGGAGCGTCCCTGGCAATTCGAGCGAGGCGAACAAGCGCTGTGGGTTGGGGTGTCCAGGTCTGACCTTTCTGCTGCGGTTGACGTGCTGCTTGAGAACGTGTTTGCCCACACGCCTGAAGGGTCGGCCCTCACCATCGGCTTCGAACGGCAAGGTGGCTCGGCCCGGCTCTGGGTGGCCGACGCTGGTGACGGGATCGACCCGTCTTCGGTGGCACGTGGGGAATCGTCTGCGGGCTCAACCGGGCTTGGCCTTGACATCGCCCGCGTGATGGCTGCAAACGGTGGCGGCACGCTTGAGGTTTCCACCAGTTCGCTGGGCGGGGCCGAAGTTGAGATCTCACTGCCGCTCAAACCTGGGGGTGGCACCAAGAAAGCTGCCGCGCAGGTTCTGAACCGCCCATAGGGCCGCCTGGGTGCGGCTCGACACGTCCAAGGCCGCGAACACCTTGGTTAGATGCGCCTTCACCGTCTTTTCGCTTATCCCAAGGCGGCGGGCGATGGCCTTGTTTGCCAAACCCTCAGTGACCAAACCAAGAACCTCGGTCTCCCGATTGGTCAAGGTGTTGCTTCGGCAAGTGCGGGCCTCATCCGTCGGTCTGGCTGCCCGAAGATCAAGTAGAGCATTGCCTCCGGCGATCGATGAGCTTCTGAACGAATTGGAGAATGTCACGACCGTCACAATGGTCGCCACGGTGCGCGGCAACGGTAGTCGCACCCCAAAAGAACCCTAAACGCGTCAGACGCACAGCCACTGGCAACTCCGGACAGCATGCAACTTTCAGCTGATCTAGCCTGAGCGGCCATGGCTCAACCGGTTGCAAGCGAAGAAAATGTAGGCCTTGCCGACCTGATCGGCTTTGTCGGACCCAGACATCAATGGGTGCTTGGAACAGCCCGCCAGGACGGGCGGCCCCAACTCTCCCCCGTGACCGGAGGAATAGACAGCGATGGAAAGCTCTTTGTTGCCACCTACCCGTCTCGAGACAAGACCCACAACGTCCGCCGCAACCCAAACGTCACCGTCTGCGTTCTGAGCGACCAGTTCGGTGGGTCCTGGGTGCAGATCGACGGCCAGGCAACCGTCACCGACCTCCCCGAGGCACTCGACGGCCTGGTTAGCTACTACCAAAGCGTGTCTGGCGAGCATCCAGACTGGGCTGAGTATCGCGAAGCAATGGAGCGACAAGGCAAGTGCCTCATCACTATTGAGATAGAGCGCTGGGGCCCAATAGCGAAGGGCGGCTTCCCGGCCAGTGTGGCCTCAGTCCTGCGTTTCCTCGACACCGACGATCATGACGAGGCCAACCAGCCCGGCGAAGGGCAGCCCGGGACCTGCACTTAGAGTTCCTGCCAATTGCCTGCTTCCCACTGCTCGCGAAGCTTGAACTTCTGAATCTTGCCGGATCCGGTCATCGGGAATTCGCTGACCTCAAACCAGTGCTGTGGCGTTTTCTGAGCCGACAGATTCTGGCGGACGTATGCGAACAATTCGTTCTTGTTGACCGACTGGCCGGGCGCAGGCCGGATGAAGGCAGCAACGGTCTCGCCCAATCTGTCATCAGGCAGACCAACGACCGCCGCTTCGCCAACTGCGTCGTTGGCGAACAGCAACTCCTCCAGCTCCTTGGGGTAGATGTTCTCGCCACCCCGAATGATCATGTCCTTCAGGCGGCCCTCGACGGTGCAGTAGCCCCGGCTGTCCATTGCGGCCAAATCGCCGGTGTGTAGCCACCCGTCGGTGTCAATTGTTTCTGCCGTCTGTTCTGGCATTTCGAAGTAGCTGTCCATCACCAGGTAGCCGCGGGTGCAGTATTCGCCAACGATCCCGACCGGCACCGTGTCACCGGTTTCGGTGTCAATGATCTTCACCTCGGCGCCCGGCATCGGCAGCCCAATCGTTCCCGACTTATCTTCAATGGTGTCTGATGGGCTGGTCATCGACGAAACCGGGGAGCTCTCAGTCTGGCCGAAGACAATGGTAAATGGCGCCCCGAGGCCAGCTTCAAACTTGCGCACCAGAGCTTCGGGCACCAATGCTCCGCCAGAGCAGATTCCCTGAAGTTGCGAGAGCTCGGTGGTTGAGAAGCTCGGATGTTCGAGCATCGCTATCAACATCGTCGGCACCCCAACCATTGCGTTCCCTCGATAAGTGTCGAACAGTTCAAGCACCAGGCCGGGCTCGAAGGCCTCAACTAGAATCTGCGTTGCTCGTTTGGCGACCGACCCAAGCACGCAAATCACACTGCCGCCGGTGTGAAACAGCGGCATGGTCGTAACAAACACACAGCCTTCGGAGATGTTCATTCGGTCTACCGTGTGGCTGGCGTTGTTGGCCAAACCCCGATGATTCAGATACGCACCTTTCGGAAACCCGGTGGTTCCCGACGTGTACTGAATCATCATCGGGTCTGACGGGCTGACTTCTGGCAAGGCCCCTGCGAAGTCTTCGCCGGTTGCCAGGAAGGCATCCCATTGATCGAAGCTGATGAGTTCTCTGAGTTCGGGGCACTCTGGTTGCAGTTCCTGCGCTACTGCCAGCATGGGGTTGCCCCGGAATCCGGGAACGACGAATAGCCCGACGGCCCGAGACTGCTTGAGCACATATCCCACCTCGTGGCGCTGATACGACGGGTTAACGGTTACCAGCACCACCCCGGCCAAGGCGCAGCCAAGTTCCAGGATTACCCACTCGGGAATGTTGTGGGCCCACACTGCAACTCGGTCTCCCTTCTCGAACCGGGCGGCAAGCGCCCGGGCAGTGCGCTGGGCGTCTTTCAACAGTTCGGCGTAGGTCCACTGCCGACGCGCAGCAACATCGGGGATACCTTCAATCAGCGCGATTCGGTCTGGCGCAGCCGAGGCGGCCTCTTCCAGCAGGGTGCCAATGGCTATGTTGCGTACCGCGGGTTCGGTAGGGCCAGAGGCATTGGAGATTGTGAGGGACATCAACTCACAGTAGTTGTGGATTCCTGAGCTTGGCGGAGGCGGGCCAGGCTGGAGTCTTCACGCACGTCCAACTCTGAAAGCTTGCCGCCGCTGGATAGCCGCAACATCCAGATCAGGGCCGGGATCACCGTTACCCCAGCAGCCAGGAAGCCAATCAGGAGCGCCAGCATCGTGGCGTCCGATCCGGCAGCCTCGGTGAGGGTCTGCTCGTCGACAAGTACCCATGGATACTGGCCAACACCCCAGCCGAGGATGATGGCAACCACAGCAACAGTGGCCGGGATCCTGGCACTGGCTGGCCGCCCGGTGCGAAGTAGCCACATTGCACCAATCCCACCGCAGGCACTGACCGCTACCAACGGTGCGGCCCAGGTTTCAAGCCCGTCGGCGAGGGTTGGCGCATCAGTTCCGAGAATCACGATTCCGATCAAACTTGTCACCCCGATCAAGATGCCAGCACCTGTGGCTCTGGTGGTGAACCAGGCAACCAGGGCAGGCTCGTCGTCGCGAGCAGAATCAGCCGCCAGGAACACCGCCGCCAGCCAGGCGCACGTACCGACTGCAAGCACACCCCCAAGCAGCGACGTTGGATTCAACCACACCGCCCAAATGTCAACCGGCCCGGTTAGCGGCACGCGCCCGGAGGCAATGGAGCCTGCGGCGGCACCAAGGAAGAAGGGGGTGACAACAGACGAGGTGGCGAAGAGAACCCCGAAGAATCGGGCTTGACCAACGGTTGACGAAGACTTGCGGAACACAAATGCGCCGCCTCGAAAGATAATGCCAACGGCGGCCCCGATGAAGGGGATAAAGAGGGCCGTCATCATTGCGGCGAAGGCCTGGGGGAAGGCCGTCCACAGATAGACGAGTATGAATATCAGCCACACATGGTTGGCCTCCCAGACAGGGCCGATGCTGCGGTCGATTCTCTTGCGGATCGGGGCGCCTTCGGCGGAGCGGCCAGCCACTAGATCCCAGAGCCCAGAACCAAAGTCAGCGCCGCCGAACACGGCGTAGGCCAAGACCCCTAGCCAAATCACAACAGCAACTGCGTCAACCATCGGGGGCTCCGGCTCGGATCCGTTCGGGTGGGTTCGCCTCCGGAGGCAGTGGGTCTGGCCCATACGGGGTGCCTGCGTCTTCGCCCCGTCTCCACCGTGCAGACATGGCGCGAAGCACGAACCACAGGGAAAGGCCCATACCGGTGTAGACCACGAACAGCCCGATGAGAAGCAAACCGATGCCGCCCCTTGGGGTGACGGCGTCCTCAACCAGCATCACGTTCTGCGCAATCCACGGTTGGCGGCCAACCTCGGTTGTTGTCCAACCCGCTTCGAGCGCTATCACCGAAGCGGGGCCGGCAACGGCGAGGGCGTAGTACCACCGCCGGCTTTCGGGGAGCTTCCCGGTGCGCCACCGCCGCCAGCCGCCAAAGAGTGCCATTGCCAGAAGCATCAAGCCGATTCCAACCATTAGTTGGAAGGACAGGTGCACAATGTTCACCGGCGGTTGCAGCGCCTCTGGGGTGGCGTCAAGGCCTTGGATGGTTGAGTTTGGGTCGAAGTCCTGAAGTAGTGACGTGAGATTCGGGATCTCGATGGCAAACCGTTTCTGGCCATCAATCAACACCCCACCCAAGGTAAGCGGTGCGCCCGAAGTTGTTTCCTGAAGCATCTCGATGGCCGCAAACTTGACCGGCTGTGAGGATGCAACGTTCCTGGCAGCCAGATCTCCGGTCAGAACCTGGATTGGCACCGCGATGGCTCCGGTGGCAAAGCCAACGGCGGCCCCCATCTTGTGCAGTCGATCTGTCCGCCCCTTCAGCAGCCCAATGGCATAGACCGACCCAACGACGAAGCCGGCGACCATGTATGTGGCAGGCAACATGTGGAGGAACTGGGTTGCTACGGCGCCGTTGAACATGGCCGCCCAGGGGTTCACATCCACCACCTGGCCGGTGGCCTGATAGACGTCGATGTTGAAGCCGGACGGCTCGTTCATCCAGCCGTTAACCGACAAGATGAAGAAGGTGCCTAACACTCCTGAGATCGTGATTGGGATCAGCGTGTTCAGGTGCACCTTGGCCGGCAGGCCGCGCCAGCCGTAAAGGTAGATCCCGATGAAGATGGCCTCGAGGAAGAAGAAGATCCCTTCAAGCGCGAACGCCAGGCCAATCACGTCTCCGAACTGGCCCATCAGCCCCGGCCATAGCAAACCCATTTCGAATGCAAGCGCCGTTCCCGAAACGGCACCAACGGCAAAAAGCACCGCCGCGGCCTTGCCCCAGCGCCGGGCCAGCATCAGAGCGTCTGGGTCGTTGTTCTTCAGCCCACGGCGGTGAACCACGTAGATCATTGCCGGGAACGCAACCCCAAAACAGGACAAGATGATGTGAAATCCCAGGGAAAAGGCCATCAAGTAGCGGGCCGACAACAGATTTGCGCCGTTGTCGGCTGCGGCCAGAATGAGGGATGGACCCATGGGCCATCACGTTAGTGGCCCCGCGTCACCGACCGGGGTGCCATCTGGCACCGGTTAGCATCGGGGCTGACCCCAACGACGCAGAGCAAAGACGGCCAGGTCGCGTATGACAGCAACTCCCAGCCCGTGGCGACAACGCAGCTCGACGACGCTGATCGTTCTGACGTTTGTTCTGGCCATCGCCTCCGGGCCAACGCTGTATGTGTCTTCGGTGATCGACGACGAAGACGCATTCGTGTTCTTGATCAATCATTGGCTGACCACCGGAATCCCGGTGAAGGAGGCGGCTGAAGTGGTGAACAGCCCAGGTTCGCTGCTTGACCGAGTGCGAACCTGTGAGGCCGAACTGGGCAGATTGCCAACGGTGCTGGCCACCGACTTTGTGCAGACGGGTGACCTGATTGAAGTGGTTGCCGAACTGAACGGAGTGACGCGCTAGTTGGCCGTGAGCGGCAAACCGTTAGGCGGGCTGCGGATCTAGCAGCACCACGGGGATCTCCCGCTCTGTTTTGTCCTGATACTTGCCATAGCCGTCGTAGCTCTTAGTCACCAGGGGCCAAAGCCTGGCTCGCTCATCGGAGGTCGCGGTTCGGGCGGTCATCGTTTGGTTGGCACCACCTTTGAGTTGCACCTCAACCTTAGGGTTTTCCACGAGGTTCAAGTACCACTGAGGGTGCTGTTCGCTGCCGGCCTTCGAGGCAACCACGACCATGCTGTCGCCGTCGTTGAACGGCGAGGTGAGCACAACAGTTCTTGGCTTGCCGCTGGTTCGGCCGGTAGTGGTCAGCTGAACCACCGGCATCTTTCCGGTCTGCCAACCGAACTTGCCTCCTGGCACTTTCAGGAGCAGTTGGTGTACTCGATTGGCGGCCTTGAACATCGTGTCGCTTGGCATGGCGGGACCCTACGGCAGGAAGAGCTGGACAACAAACGCTTAGGCGGTTGCCTCGTCGCGAACCAGAAGGTGGTAGAGCTCTGAATACAGCCCACCGCTTGCCATCAGATCGCTGTGTTTGCCCTGCTCGACCAAGCGACCCTCGTCCAGAACCAGAATCTTGTCGGCATCAACAATGGTGGATAGCCGGTGGGCTATCACCAAAGCGGTTCTGCCCGCCAGAGCCTGCGCCAAGGCTTCCTGAACCAGTGCCTCATTCTCAGAATCGAGATGGCTGGTTGCCTCGTCCAGAATCACGATTGCTGGATCCTTCAGCAGCATTCTGGCAATGGAAAGCCGCTGCTTCTCGCCGCCCGAGAAGCGGTAGCCGCGCTCTCCAACCACCGTGTCGTAGCCTCCTGGAAGGCGGGCGATGGTTTGGTGAATCTGAGCCGCCTCACAGGCGGCAACCATCTGCTCCATGGAAGCATCGGGGTTGGCGTACCGCAGGTTGCTTGCGATCGATTCGTGGAAGAGGTGCGGGTCTTGCACGACTACACCGATGGCGCGTCGCAGGCTCTCCTGGCGGATGCGGCGCACATCAATTCCGTCAACCAGAAGTTGGCCGTCGGTAACGTCGTAGAGCCGGGGCACCAAGTTGGTGATGGTGGTTTTGCCTGCACCAGATGGGCCAACCAGAGCAACCAAAGAGCCGGGTTCGATCAAGACGGACAGGTCTTTGATGATTGGGGCTTCGTTCTCGTCTGAGACGGTTGACGATGGCGTCTCGAGCGAGGGGATGATGGTTTCAGTTGACAGCGGGTAACGGAAGGTCACGTTGTCGAACTGAATGGAGCCTTTTGGATTGACGAGATCTACCGCTTCTGGATGGTCGGTAATTGGAGACGGGCTGTCTAGTACCTCAAAGACACGGTCGAAGCTGACAAGCGCGGTGAGCACATCGATGCGGGCGTTGGTGAGCCCGGTGAGTGGTTGATAGATGCGGCCAACCAGCAAGCCCATGGCGGCCAGTTCTCCCGGTTCGATCGAACCCTGGATGGCGAACAAGCCTCCGAGGGAGTAGACCAAAGCCGTGCCAATTGCGCCAAGCAGGCCAAGCATGATCATGAAACCTCTGGTGAACAAGGCGTTGCGGATTCCAATGTCTCGCACTCGGGCGGCGTGGCTTGAGAACTGCTGGGCCTCGTCGTTCTGGCGCCCGAAGAGCTTCACCAGCAACGCTCCAGACACGTTGAAGCGCTCGGTCATTGTGGCGTTCATTGCCGCGTTGAGGTCCATCCCTTCGCGGGTGATTTTCTGTTGGTAGGCGCCGATCCGGCGGTAAGGGAACACAAAGAGCGGGGTGAGAATCAGGGCCAGCAGTGTTAGCCGCCACTCGAGAATGACCATGGCAACCACCGTGGTTGCCAGAGTGATCACGTTCGAAACAACGGTTCCAAGAGTTGTGGTGAGCGCCCGCTGGGCCCCGATGACGTCGCTGTTCAGCCGGTTGGTTAGCGTGCCTGTTTGGGTGCGGGTGAAGAAGGCAATTGGGAGCCGCTGCACGTGGTCGAACAGGGCAGACCGGAGGTCATAGATCACGCCCTCACCAATGGTGGACGACCAGTAGCGCTCGCCCAGGGACATGATCGCTGAGAACGTGGCCGCGCCGACGATGATGAGGGCATACACACCGAGCAGCCCGCGATCTTCGTTTGGGATGACATCGTCGATAATCCGCCCGAACAGAATGGGCGGCACCAACCCCAGAACGGCCTGGGCCATCACGGCCACAAGGAAGCCAACAACCATCGCTCGGTAGGGCTGGGCAAAGCGCCAGAC
>QIKW01000072.1 GCA_003231975.1 Acidimicrobiia bacterium | reverse complement strand
GAACTAGTTCGGCTGCTCCGGCCAACTCATCAACGATGCAAACCTCAGTTACATGCAGCTCTTGGCCAAGGGCATCAGGGGTGCCCCGCAGATCAAGGATGGGCAGGATGCCAGCACAGCCAAGGGCTATGTCGGTAACCCCGCGGCGCCACGGCCTGCCGAACGTGTCGGCAACAATCACCGCGGTTGTGATGCCGATTCGGCCCTTGATGGCGTCTCGAATTCGCCTCGCGGATCGGTCTGGGTCGTCTGGAAGCAGGGCGGCAACATCCGGCGCGAGGTTTGAGCGGTCTATGCCTGCGTTTGCACACACATAGCCGTGCTTGGTTTCGCTGATAATTAGTTCGCCGCGCCTGCGGAGCACCCGAACCGATTCTTCAAGCACCAAGGGCTTGTGAGATAACGGGTCGTTCGGGTCGACAGAAACCAGCTTCCCCTCTGCCTTCGACACCACTTTTTGGCTGACAACAAGCACATCGTTGGCCTTCAAGCCGAGTTGGCTCTGGCAGGCGTCGATGATCTCGCCCGCCAGATCCTGGCCGGGCTGGATCTCGGGCATCCCTGGAATCGGGATGATCTCGAGGCGATTCGGCATCTTCGCAGAATATCTGCTCTTGCCTTTACGCCACCTTTAGCCGGCTTCCACATACCCTGTCGGCCGTGGGTAAATCATCTCGCAATAAGAATCAACCCGGCGGCGTCAAAGTCACCACCGTCCAGAATCCGAATTCGAACCGATCATGGTTTCTTCCCGTGGTGGTTGGGATCGTGCTCATCGGCGCGGTCAGCGTTGGCTACGTGGCAACCCAGCGCGAATCCAACGTCGGCATCCGCCCCATCCAGGGCGTTGACCACTGGCACGCCGCGTACAGCATCTACAACTGCGGCCAATTCGCCCCCGTGATTCAAGACGCCGAACACGGAGCCGGAGTGCACAGCCACCAAGACGGCATAGTTCACGTTCATCCCTCTTCACCTCAGGGTTCCGGTACCAATGCCACCATCGGAGTTTTCTTCGAGGCCGCCAGTGCCGAACTGGGCGACGACACATTCAATTTCGGAGCCACCGACGGCAACCCAACAACGCTGAGCGAAGAAGCTGGCTGCAATGGCGAGCCCGCCACCCTTCAGGTGGCATTCTGGGACAACGCGCTGGCAGCCCAGCAGGGCGACCCGCCAGATCGAATCGTCACCGAGGACCTGGCCAATGTCCGGTTCATGGGCGACATCGGAGCCTTCACCGTTGCCCTGGTTCCGGAAGGAACAGAGATTCCGCCCCCAGAAACCATCGACAATCTCGCCACCCTCAGCGACATCTGAGATATAGGGGTCTGCTGTCGCAGACCCGCCTTCGGCCATCTGGGTCACTTGGTTCGATGCTGGTCGCCGATGGCGACCACGCGAAACGCGGTCGCCATGAGCCGAACTGGAATGGATTAGTGGCGAAAACGCACTTAATCCATTCCAGTTCCCCTTTTTGGGTCTGTGGTTGGGCTCTGAAGGGTCAGAACTGTTTCAGTTAGAGATTCGGTTACGCCGTATTTTGACATGATCGTGTCTGTCACAACCGGGCGCACCCCGAGCTGGCGAACAGCATCCGCCAGATCGGCGTCGACCGAGTCGATCACCAGCGTTCCAATCACGTCTTGATACCAGCGCGCCACCCCAACCGCAGAAGCTTCCCTGCCTAGCTCTGCCATCAAACGGTCTGCTGGCCCCTTCAAGGCCTTGCCGCCAACGATCGGCGAAACGCCGACTACCACATCCCGACGCTGGGCCAAAACGTCGCGAACCCCGGGAACACTGAGAACGGGATCAATGGAAACCGCCGGATTCGAAGGCGCAATCACAATCTGGCTGGCCGCGCCAAGAGCCTCCAGAACTCCTTCGGCGGGCCTGGCGGCAGCAGCCCCGTCGAACCGAACTGAGGTTACGGCAACGTCGTGCTGACGGCGAACGAAGTATTCCTGGAAAGAAATCTCACCCTCAGCCACGGTGGTAACCATGGTGCGAAGCCGGTCGTTCGTTACCGGAAGCAACCGAAACTGAAGCCCCCAGGCGGTGGCAATCTCAGCGGTCACCGTTGCCAGGCTTGCCCCATCGGCCAGCCGCTGCGTCCGAAACAGGTGAGTGCCCAAATCTCGGTCGCCGAGGCTGAACCAGTCGGCTCCGCCGTAGTGAGAGAGCATCTCCATGGCCTGCCAGCTCTCGCCCTCCAGACCCCAGCCTCGTTCGCCGCTGACGGCTTCGGCCAAGGTGTACACAATCGTGTCCAGATCAGGCGAAATTCGAAGCCCGTGCAGTTCCAGGTCGTCTCCAACGTTGGCAATTGCAATCAGTTCGGTGTTGGGAACAGCGCCTACCATGCCTCGCAGCAGCCGGGCAGCTCCAACGCCGCCACAGATGACGGCGACAGTCATTCAGGCCAGATTTCGCTGCTGGCGGGCAACCAGTTCCAGGTCGGCCTCAACCATCATTGTGACCAGTTCCTGAAACGGCATGGTGGACTCCCAACCCAGCTTGGTGCGTGCCTTGCCAGCGTCGCCGATCAGAAGATCGACCTCGGCTGGCCGCATGAACCGCTCGTCCTGAACAACGAAATCCTGCCAAGCCAGGTCGACATGACCGAACGCAACCTCGCAGAACTCCTGCACCGAGTGGGTCTCTTCGGTCGAGAGCACGTAGTCGTCTGGCTCGTCTTGTTGAAGCATCCGCCACATCCCCTCGACGTAGTCTCCGGCAAAGCCCCAGTCTCGCCGCGGGCTTAGATCTCCCAAGCGCAGTTCGTTTGTGAGCCCCAGCTTGATCTGGGCCACGGTATGGGTGATCTTTCTGGTAACAAACTCATAGCCCCGCCGCGGCGATTCGTGGTTGAACAGAATGCCGCTTGAGGCGTGAAGGTTGTAGCTCTCCCTGTAGTTCACCGTGATCCAGTGGCCGTAAACCTTGGCAACGCCGTATGGGCTTCTGGGATAGAACGGCGTTTCCTCGGATTGTGGCACCTCCTGAACCTTGCCGAACATCTCGGAGCTAGAAGCCTGGTAGAACCGAATCTCGGGATTCGTGTTCTTCACCGAATTCAGAAGCCTCGTGACTCCGAGGGCGGTGGTTTCGCCAGTCAGCACAGCCTGCTGGAACGAGGTTTGCACAAACGACTGGGCCGCCAGGTTGTACACCTCGTCTGGCTCAACCGCTCGGAGCAGTTCGCTGAGGGACGCCTCGTCTAGGAGGTCTCCCTGAACGATGTTGATCTGGTCCTGGATGTGGGCGATGCGCTCGAAGTTCACCGTGCTTGACCGGCGCACCATGCCAAAAACTTCGTATCCCTTCTCAAGAAGAAGTTCGGCCAGGTAAGAGCCGTCCTGGCCCGTTAGGCCAGTAACCAAAGCTTTGCGTGTCATGGCGACTCCTTTTGGTGGCGGTTCCTGGCGTCATCCAGGACTGCGGAGAGAGTATCGGTGAGGGAGATTTCTGGCTCCCAACCGGTGTCGGCTGTGAGCGCCGCGTGGCTGCCTCTCAGTACCGGCAAATCAACTGGGCGTACCAGCTTCGGGTCGGGCCGCGTTGTGATATCGACAGTTGACATTGAAACCAGGGAATCCAGAATGGTGGACATGGCAACGGCTCGGCCCGAGCACACGTTGTAGGTAGCCCCCGCCTTGCCGCTGACCGCGATCTGGCGATAGGCCCGAACCACGTCGCGAACATCGGTGAAGTCTCGTTCTGGGCTGAGATCTCCGTGGGTAACCTCGCCGCCCCCAGCAGCTTCGGCGGCCGCGATTTTCGCTGCAATGGCGGGCGCCACAAACCGCTGGGACTGGCCAGGGCCGATGTGGTTGAACGGGCGAACTACCACAACGTCAAGCCCCCACCCCCGCTGGTACTGGCGGGCAATGGCCTCGGCCGCTTCCTTGCTTGCCCCATAGGGAGAGCGGGGCTGGACCGGGGCCCCCTCAGTAAGAGGAAGCGACGCTGGGCTGGCAATCCCGTACAAGTCGGCGCTGCTGGCAATGATGACCCGGCTGACCTCGGCTTGGCGGGCAGCCTCGAGGATGGCGAGGGTGCCTTCGGCGTTCACTCGGAACGCCGAAAGTGGCTCTTGCCAAGAGCCGCCAACGTCGCTGAACCCTGCCAGGTGGTAGATCACGTCTGGCGCCTCGGCGTCGATCAGGTCGTGCCAGCCCTGGTGATCAAGCAGGTCTGGGCCGTTGTGAGTGTCTACTCCGCTCACATGGTCTCCTGCCGCCTCCAGATGTCTTCGGAGGTGCGGCCCTACAAAGCCCGATACGCCGGTGACGAATGCCCTCATCGCTGCAGATCCACTCACGGCAGCCGAGGGTAGCCTGCGCTGATCATTGCCATGGGGGTGGCAGCGGAGAGTCCCTCAAGAGAGGTACGATCTGTGCCCCGTGACCGAAGCATCAGCCGCTGACGTTCCCGCCGTAGTTGCGGTCTGCGTTACGTCGAACCCGGGCTCCCAGTTCAGGCAGTGCCTGGAGTCCTTGGTGGCCCAGGACTACCCGAACCTGTCGATCCTGGTCATAGATGCAGGCAGCGACACGCCGGTTGTCGATGAAGTGGCTGAGATTGCGCCGGAGGCCTTCATCCACCGCCTCCAAACAGACCCCGGATTCAGCGCGGCGGCCAATCAGGGCCAGTCACTCGTCAGCGACGCTCCTTTCCTGATGTTCTGCCACGATGACGTAGCGCTCGACGCCCACTGCGTTTCTGCTCTGGTTGAGGAAGTGTTCAGGTCCAACGCTGGAATTGTCACCCCGAAATTCGTCGACTGGGACGATCACCGTCGCCTCAGCCAGGTTGGAATGGGATCTGACCGGTTCGGCGTGATGGTCGACCTCGTTGAACCTGGAGAGTTCGACCAGGAGCAGTACGACGGGGTGCGTGATGTGTTTGTGGCCCCAAGCGGTGTGCAGCTGGTACGGGCCGACCTGTTCAACACTCTTGGCGGGTTCGACCCGGCGCTGCGAGGCACAAACGAAGACCTCGACTTTTCCTGGCGAGCCCACGCCGCTGGGGCCCGCGTGGTTGTTGTGCCCTCAACGTTTGTCAGGCACAAGAAACACGATCACTCGTCAACTCCTGACCGCGGCCGAATCCTGGCCCGAAACCGGCTCAGAACGGTGCTTGTGACATCGTCTCGGCTGACGCTCCTTCGAACCATGCCGCTGGTTTTGGCCCTGATGGTCATGGAAACGGTTTATCGAACGGTGTCCGGCCGACGAGCCCAGGCCGGGGCCGCCCTTGGTGCCCTTTCCTGGAACCTGTCTCGGCTGAAGGAGATTCGGGCGCGGCGAGCCGAGCTGCGAAAGGTCCGTCAGATCTCCGACGCCGAGGTTCGGGCCCTCCAAGTTGGTGGTTCGGCCCGGCTCAGCGGCTTCTTCCGAGGCCAATTTGGGTCTGGACAGGATCGTCTGGCAGGCCTGGTTGGATCAGTAAGAGCGAACCTCACCGGCGCCGATGCGTCTTCGGCCAGAGCAGGGTTTGCGATTGGCGCGTTGCTGATCCTGGTTGGCATCTTTGGCAGCAGGCACCTGATCACGAGGGGCACGGTGTCTGTTGGGCAGATTCCCGTGCTGCCTGAAGCGTCGGTCTTGTTAAACGAGTGGTGGGGCGGCTGGCGCTCGATTGGCATTGGCGGCGAGGGCTGGGCCCCGGTCACCTTCCTCGCCCTAGGCCTGGTTAAGTTGGCGTTCTTCTGGGGCGACGGAGTGCTAGACCTGCTGCTGGTTGTTGGCCCGCTGGCCTTCGGGGCGGTGGGGGCGTGGCGCCTGGCGTCGCCCCTTGGCAGCGTGCGCGCCTCTGCTGTTGCCGCCGTTGCCTACGCAGCCAACCCGCTGCCCGTTGCCGCCATCAGCGCAGCCCGGTGGGAGGCCCTTGTGGTTTGGGGCGCGGCGCCGTTCATGGTTGGAGCGGTGCTTCGCCTTCAGAGAGCGCTTCCGTTCCGCAAGGTCAGCCGCAGCCTGCCCACTCGTCTACTGCGCTACGGCCTGCTGGTTGGGCTGGTCTCTGCCTTCGCCCCGCCCGCTCTGGTGGTAGCCGTGGTGATCCCAGCCTCGCTGGCCATTGCTGCGTTTCTGATAGCCAAACCGGCTGGGATCCCGTCCCTCGTTCTCGGGGCGGTCGCCGCGGTTGTGGTTCCAATCGCCATTCACGCCCCGTGGTCAGTGGCCGTAGCAAACCGGTTTAGCTGGGAATGGCTGATCGGGCCCCGCTCACCCGAAGAGTCGTTTGACTCTCTCGCCGATCTGATTCGCTTCGCTCCCGGTTCCATCGTTCCCGGGTTCCTGGTTGGTGGCCTCCTGGCCGCAGCCGCGGTTGGGCTACTGATTGGCCGGGGCGAGCGGTTGGACGCCTCAACGCGAGGCTGGACGCTTGCCCTTTCAACCTGGGGCCTCGTCTGGGCCGGACGGCGCGGCTGGCTGCCTTTGGACCTCCCGGCAGCCGAGGTGCTGCTGCCAGTGGCGGCGGCTGGGTTGTCTTTAGCGGTTGGAGCCACGGTCCGTTCCATCGAACTGGATCTGGCAGAGAAGGGTCGGCTGTGGCGGAACCTGAACATCGCCGTTGCCGGAGTGTCACTTGTTGTGGTTGCGCTACTGGGGCTGCAGGCCTCGCTTAGCGGCCGCTGGCAACTGCCAACCCAGAGCTACGCTGGTTTCACCGCCCTGTTAGCCGAGGACGAGGGCCCAAGCCGGGTGCTTTGGCTGGGCCACCCGTCGTTGATGACAATAGACACTCAGCGCTCTCCGGGCGGCATCTACTACGCAATCACCAACGAGGGAAACCCAGATGTTGTTGGTCGTTTCGCACCCGGCAACCATGGCATCAACGACCAGGTGGGGGAGCGACTGGACCTTGTGGTTGCTGGCCAAACCTCAAACCTGGGCCGCCTGTTGGCACCCTATGGAATTGATGTGGTGATCGTAGTTCCCCAACTGGCACCTGCCCCATATGAGGGGCCCTCGCTTGACCCCGGAGGAGGCATCGCTCCCGTGCTCGATCGCCAACTCGATCTCCGGCGCGTTTCGGGAACTCCAAGCCTTGCGGTCTATCAAAACGACGAGTCTCGGGGCCCGGCTGTTGAGCTGCCAGAGGTAGATCGGATAGTTGGGGTGTCACCGGCGGAACAGCTCGATTCTGATTTTACGGTTGGCAGGCGAGCCAACTTGGAACTGAGCCGTCCCAGCCTCTGGCTGGGTGCCGCTGAGTCAACTGACGAGATCTTGCTGGCCGTTCCCGCTGATGGCTGGCAGCCCGCCAACTCCAGCACACGGCTCCGCAGCAGCTCTGCCGACACCCTGGTTTTGACTCGCGCTGGCGACGGTCCGCTTGGGGCTCGGTTCCAGTCCCCGACGTTGCCCCGCTTGCTTCTGGTTGGTCAACTGCTCCTAATCGGGGCAGGGGTGGCCTTGGCCACAAGGAGGGATCGGGCCAAATGAGCCGGTTCAGCACCATCATCATCGTGTTCGGGCTGCTGATAGCAGGCGTGCTCTATGACCGGGTTGAGCAGGACCCGAACGTTCCCGTCGAGCCACCGGTTCTCATTGTCGACACGCCGGTGCTTGAAACGCCTGCCCCGTTGGGAGCCACCTGGTTCTGCCCGGTTGGCTCGTCAAATGAAGGGGGCTACGCGTCTGGCACCGTGATGATCACCAACGTCGGCACCGAGAACGCCGTTGCCAATCTGGAAATGCGAACAGGAACCGGGCCAGGAGCCAGCCTACGGTTCGAAGTAGCGCCGGGCGGCACCGAGATCGTTTCGTTGGCCGACCTTGGCCAAGCCGAAGCGGCTGCAGTCGTTGTAGAAATTATTGGGGGCCAAGGCGTGGTGGGGCACCGGGTCACAACGCCTTTCGGCACAGCCGAAGGCCCTTGCGCATCCACCTCCTCTTCAACCTGGTATCTGGCTTCAGGGGCCACAACCCGCGACGCAACCGAAGTCTTGGCGTTACTCAACCCGTTTCCGAACGATGTGGTGTTCACCGCAACCTTCCAGACTCCAACCCGCAGCCGCCAGCCCCGCGACCTGGAGCGGGCCGTCGTGCCAGCCCGGTCGGTGCGACTCATCAATGTAGGCGACTTTGTTGCCCGCGAAGAGGTTGTTTCCACAACCATTACCACTGGCGGCGGCCAGTTGGTTGTTGAGCGGCTGCAAACCTTTGACGGAACACTTGGCCCAGTTGGTGCCGCCCTTGAGCTCGCCGTGGCAACCCCAAGTACTCAATGGCGCCTGCCGGCGGGGCGCATTCACGAGGGTGGAGATCAGACAATCACGATCTTCAACCCAGGCGACGAAATTGCCGAGATAGACGTGCAGCTTGACCCGTTGAACTCTGGTGACAGGGCAGAATTCGGCTTGGTCCCCTTCGAGATAACGGTCCCCGCAGGCCGCCTCACAACACTTGATCTTGGGTTGGTCGCCAGCCAGATCAGCCTGCCGTTGCCATATGAGGTTGGCGTTACGGTTACCGCGGCCAACGGTGTTCCCATTGTTGTTGACCGTTGGCAACTGACCCCCGGAATCGACAGGGATCTGATTGGTGCGGGTGGTACCAGCGGGCGCCGAGCGCCCGGCGTGAGGTTCCAGAACGACGATCCCGCGCCTGACGAGGCAGACGTGCCCCCGCTCAATATCCCGTCCTACGCCCAGCCAACGGCTCGGGCAGGAGCCGCAACCAGCAGAGGCACCAACCTGCTGTCAACCCGCTGGGTTACCGCGTTCACCACGCTGCTGCCAGACAACGGAACAGCAGTGGTGGTCAGCGCGCCCGAGGGGGCATTGGTGGAAGTCCGCCAGTTGCTGGGTGGGTCGCTGGGATCGCCGGTCAGAGCATCGGTTGAGCCCCGTGGCCGCGTGGTGATCCCGTTGAGTAACCCGGTTGAGGGAGCCCCGGTGATCGTCACCTCGGATCTGCCCATTGCCGTCGAGATCCAGATCGTCACCGCCGATCGGTTCGACGTGGTGCCAGCAATCCCTGCCGCAGGTTCATGACCCGGCTGATTCTGTTGGTTGTTCTGGCTGCGGTAGCGGTTGGCGCTGCCTGGCTGCTTCAGCGCAGGCGACCCGAGCCACCGTCTGCCCCCTCATACCGGGCCCCTACTCAAGTTGATAGAGCCGACTTTCATGCGTCGCCACAGGCAGTGCTGGTTGTGGTGTTTGGCTCTGCCACCTGCAACAGCTGCCCCGGAGTTTGGGAAACCGTCCAGACGGTTGTGGCCTCGGCCCAAGGTGACGGGCCCGGAGTTGAAACCGAGCGATTCGACGTGCAAGACAACGCGGCCGTTCACAACCGCTACAAGATCGACGGAGTGCCAACCACGCTGGTGGTGCAACCCGACGGAGTGGTTACCGCCAGCTTCTTTGGCCCGTTTCAGTCGGGCGCTCTGACCGATGCGCTGACCGACCCCTCAGCCAGACAGCCGGGTGGCCGGCCCACCCCGGGTCCTTTAGACCCCTAGTCGGACGACTCTGCGCCGTTGGATTGCTCGGCAGGGGGAACCGCGGACGGAGCCGGTGCGGACGGAGCTGGAGCGGTGGGGATTGGAGCGTCTCGCACCGACGCCTTTGGTACTGCCTGAGCCAGCGTTTCCGCTGCCTTGATTGGGTCTTCTATGGACAGCCGGATTAGCCGATCTACTTCTTCGCCGCTAACCGTTTCGTGCTCGAGAAGCCGGCGGGCGATCAAGTCGAGGGCTCCCCTGTGGTTCTGCAGCAGCACCTTGCAGCGCTCTTCCATTTCAACCAAGATTCGCCGCGTCTCGTCGTCGATCAACTTCGCTGTTTCATCCGAGAACGACTTGGAATGCATCAGGTCTTCACCCAGGAAAACTGGGGCGCTGTCGCCAAGCGACATGGGGCCTATCGCTTCTGACATGCCCCACTCGGTAACCATGCGTCTGGCCATCTGGGTGGCCTGGCGAAGATCGTCTGAGGCGCCCGAGGTGACCTCGCTGAACACAAGCTGCTCTGCGTTGCGTCCGCCGAGAGCCATGATGATCCGAGCCTCGGCCTCTGATTGCTCGATCTTGTACTTGTCTTCTGTTGGCAGCGTCATGGTTACGCCAAGGGCCATGCCGGTTGGGATGATCGTTACCTTGTGCACAGGGTCATGGCCTTCCTGCACTGAAGCGCAAACGGCGTGACCGGCCTCGTGATAGGCGGTGCGCTCAACGTCTGCCTGGTTTCGAACCATCGACTCTCGCTCGATGCCAAGTAGCACGCGGTCTCTGGCTGCATCAAAGTCTGCGGCGTACACCTTGCTGGCCTCTCGGCGCACAGCAAACAGCGCGGCCTCGTTCACCAGGTTCGCCAAGTCGGCGCCGCTCATGCCGGGTGTGCCCCTGGCAATTACGTGAACGTCTACGTCGTCTGCCATTCGTTTGTGTTTGATGTGAACCCTGAGGATCTCCTTGCGATCCTCCAGTTCGGGCAGGGGCACAACAACCTGGCGGTCGAACCGACCGGGCCTCAGCAGGGCTGGATCCAGAATGTCTGGCCGGTTGGTGGCGGCAATCATCACGATGCCCTCGGTGGTTTCAAAGCCGTCCATCTCGGCCAGCATCTGGTTCAGCGTTTGCTCTCGCTCGTCGTGCCCGCCTCCCATACCGGCGCCCCGCTTGCGGCCGATGGAGTCGATCTCGTCAATGAAAATGATGGCCTTGCCCATCTTGCGGGCCTCGCTGAACAGGTCACGCACCCGACTGGCGCCAACTCCAACGAACATTTCCATGAAGTCTGAACCGGTAACGGAAAGGAAGGGCACGCCAGCTTCGCCTGCCACAGCCCGCGCAATCAGCGTTTTGCCAGTGCCCGGCGGGCCAACCAGCAGCACCCCTTTCGGGATGCGAGCGCCAACGTCGCCGAACTTCGAGGGGTCCTTGAGGAAGTCGATTACCTCGGTAACTTCCTTCTTGACCCCGGCGTAACCAGCCACATCGGCAAACGTGGTGCCGGGCCGCTCACTGCTGTAGGTCTTGGCCTTCGACCGGCCGATGGACATGATTCCGCCCATCTGAGACTGCTGGCGCCTGGCCAGCCAATACAAGAAGCCCATGATGAAGATAAACGGGAGCAACACCGGAATCAGGTTCAAGAAGGCGTTACCGGTGTCGGTAATCGGTTTGAAATTGACATCGTTCTCACGAAGGAGGGTTAGATCGTCGGGAGGCCATTCGGCCAGGCCCGTGGTGCGGAGGATCTCGCCTTCGGCAGTGGTGGCCTCGATGCGGGCACTTGCGTTGTCGTACTCGACATCGGTGATCTCGCCGCCGCTGACCAGAGTCAGGAACTCGTCATATGTAATCTGTGATGCATCTTCGCCAGGGCTCGACAGGGTTAGCGCCAACAACAGGCCCAATACCACAACCACCACCCACATCGACCACTTCGGCCAGCCCCCCTCTGCCTTTGACGGCAGGCGCGGGTTGCGACCGGGAGGAGGTGGGGGAGGAGAAGAGCCCTTGTCAGCCATCTCAAGATTCTAAGGGATGGCCCGAACCTTCCGTTGTCAGGCGTGTTGGCTGTCACATTGGGGTCTGCTGTTGCAGACCCGGGCTTCGCCCATCTGGGTCACTAGCTCAAGGCTGGTCGCCGATGGCGACTACGCGTGGCTGGCACATTGGGGTCTGCTGTCGCAAACCCGGCTTCGCCCATCTGGGTCGTTTGCTCAAGGCTGGTCGCCGATGGCGACTACGCGTGGCTGGCACATTGGGGTCTGCTGTTGCAGACCCGGGCTTCGCCCATCTGGGTCCTGAGCTCGCGGCGTGCCGACGCCGTCGGCAACGCGCAACTGGGCGCGAGATTTGGGGTGGGCAATGGACTCGGCCTATTCTGGGTGCCTGTACCCCCGAAAAACCGTAGTAGGCGCACCCAGAATGAGCGATCTGGGTCACTAGCTCAAGGCTGGTCGCCGATGGCGACTACGCGTGGCTGTCACATTGGGGTCTGCTGTTGCAGACCCGAGCTTCGCCCATCCAACTCAAGAGCTCAAGGCTGGTCGCCGATGGCGACTACGCGTGACTAAGCTTCCGGGCCGTGAGAACAGCTCCCGACCCGACAATTCGCTGGGGCCCTGGGGTGGTTGTGTTGTGGTGGCTGGCTCAGACGGTGGCCAGCGGATTTTGGGTCGTCGGCCTTGTCGCTCTCTTTTACAACGGAGTGCGGCCAAGCCCTGTCCCAATTGGCTTCTTGTTGGCAGGCACGCTGGTGCAGTGGGCGGTTTATGTGATCGGCCCGATCGTTACCACCACCCAAAAAGGCAACGGGCCAATTATTGACCTATCTCCGCTGGTTGAGAAATGGGATATCCCGGTCGGGGTGGTAATTGGCCTGTTCCTCCAGCTGGCAGTCCTGCCATTGATTTACATCCCAATTGGGTGGCTCTTCGACACCAACCCCGGCGAGACAGCGGAAGATCTGGTAGCCAGCGTGGACAGCCCCCTCACGGTAGTTCTCCTGCTTCTCCTGGTTGTGGTTGGAGCCCCTCTCTTTGAAGAGTTCTTTTACCGCGGGTTCCTGCTCCGCGGCCTCCTTGGAAAGTTCGCGGCATGGCCGGCGATTCTTCTGTCGTCCGCAGCCTTCGCCCTCGTTCACATCAAACCGATCTTGTTTCCGGGAACGTTCGTCCTTGGCGTGGTAACCGCATACTCGGTTGTTCGCACCGAACGCCTTGGGCCAGCCTGGGCAATGCATCTGGGTTTCAACCTCGCAACCGCAGTTGTGCTGCTGGTTCTGTGAAGTCGCGCCCGTTTGACTAGAGCTCAGAACTGACCGTCACTCCGCCATTGCTCAAGTATTCATCCGTGCATGTCGATGCATAGCCATTCTTGCCTAAAGGTTGAGCCGGATGACCCATGTAAACGGGAAGGGCCCGGCCGAAAGAAAAGGCATGGCTGGAATAAACCCTCATCACTGTCGGAACTGTGCGAACGAAATTGTGTCAATTGGCCTTTTGGTTGACGGAAGCGACCTTCAAATGTTTTCCTGTGCCACCTGCGATACTCGCAGCTGGCAGCGTGCCGGAAGCGACATTGATCTGGCGGCAGCCCTCAGTGAGTTCGAAACGCACGCCGGTCGCCGCCGGTAGCAATCATTTTTGGGGTCTGCTCTCGCAGACCCGGCTTCGCCCATCCAACTCAAGCCGCTCACTGCGTGCCGACGCCGTCGGCAACGCGGAACAATCACAGGGCGAGTTCTGAGCGAAGCGAAGAAGTTGCGAAGAGACGAGGCCGCACGGCCGAGGAACGGCGGTCGCTCCCGAGCTTTTCTACCGGTAGGAGCCTCCAGAATCTCAGACCCGTGGCCCAACTTGGCCCCAAGAACGGGAACTGGAATGGATTAGGCGTGTTTTCGCCACTAACCCATTCCAGTTCGCCTCACGGCCAGTTGAAAGTCTCCGAAGGCGGGCGGCCAAGGCGCGGTTGTCACAATTGGCGATCTGACACCGAAAGCAGCGGTGAAAGTGGCACCATTAGCAGCTCATGTCTCACCGCTCTTTGCTTGCAGTCACCGGATTCGCCGTTGCCGCGATCGCCTCGGTGTTTGTGTTCGTACAACTCCAGCCTGGCCTGATCCTCTCAAGCACCACGCCTGCTGGGGGCGACATGGGCGCCCACGTTTGGGGCCCAGCGTTCCTGCGAGACAGCTTGTTGTCCAGCGGCAGGCTCAGCGGCTGGACGCCAGACTGGTATGCCGGGTTCCCGGCCTTCCAGTTCTACATGGTTATCCCTTCGCTGGCCATTGTGGCTCTGAACGCCGGGCTGACCCCATGGCTTGGCGTGCCTGGGGCCGTCATCGCCGCCGCTGCAGCCAGGCGGCTGAGTAAAATCCACCCGCAGCACAAGGCCTTGATCATCACCGGCGCCAGCGCCCTGGCGGTGCTGATGATCGGCCTCCCATACGGCACCTCGTTCAAGATCATCGCCGTCCTGGGCCTTGTGCTGTTTCCCGTTGCGGCGTGGTGGATGGGCAGGCTGGCCGGCGCAGCCGAGCCAATTCCCGGCTTCTTAGCCCTGGGCTCGCTCATCTTCCTGTTCGACACGAACTTCACCATCTATGGCGGAAACATTGCCTCAACGCTGGCTGGTGAGTTCGCATTCTCGATCTCGCTGTGCCTCACACTCGTTGCCATCGGTCTCACAATGCGCGGCATGGACCACGCTCGCTACCGAGCGTCAGCGGCCGTGGTTATTGCGCTGCTGGCCCTCAGCCATGTGATCCCGCTCTTCTTCGCCGTCATCTCCCTGGTCGTTGTGGTAACCCTCGGCCAAACCGTTTCGCGTTGGTGGCCTCTCCTGATCGGCGGGGTCATTGCGGCAACCCCAATTGCCTTCGCCGAGCGCTATTCGGGCTTGGCTCCGAAAGTATTGGTGCTTGGCGCTCTCGCACTGTTGCTGTTGAGCGCTCTCGCTTTTGACCCCGAGGTCAGAGCCAGAGCCGGTTGGTTGATGGCAACCGGCCCGGTGGCCGCGCTGATCTCGTTGTTCTGGTTGCTTCCCTTCTACCTCAGAAGCGACTACTTCAACGACATGGGTTGGGAACGGCTAGACGAGGTCGGCGAAGCCCTCCTCACCGGCCCAATGCGGGTTGCCCTGCCAATCGCCGTTGTCGGCGGCGTGCTCGCTTTCGCCACCCGAGACCGGCTGGGGATGCTGTTCTCCGTCAACGCCGTCACGTTTGCCTCGGCCGTTGCCAACCTTGGCGAGAGCAAGCTATGGAACGCCCGTCTGCTGCCTTTCTTCTACCTGTCGGTCTACCTCCTGGCCGGAATCGGAATTGCCCTCGTTGCCAGGTACGCAGCCGTTGCTGCCTCGGAGCGTTTCGAACGACCAGACCTTCGGGTTCTGTGGGCTGCGTCCGCCGTCGGTCTTGTCGCCACCCTGATTGGCGTTGGCCTGCCGCTCAGAGTGCTGCCTTTCGGCTCAACCAACTCCGAGAACGTCTATCAGTGGTTCGGGCTTCGCAACTCAAGCCGCAGCGTTGTGCCCGGTTGGGCCGCATGGAACTTCTCGGGTTACGAGGAAAAAAACAGTTACAGGGAATACTCCCAGGTCATTCGCACGATGGAGTCAATCGGCGACAAAAACGGCTGCGGCCGGGCAATGTGGGAGTACGACCGCTCGCTTGACCGCTACGGCACCCCCATGGCTCTGATGCTGTTGCCGCACTGGACAGATGGCTGCATTGGCTCGATGGAGGGCCTCTACTTCGAGTCTTCGGCAACCACGCCGTTCCACTTCCTCAATCAGTCAGCGCTATCCATTGCGCCCTCCAGCGCCCAAAGAGACCTGCCATACCTTGGCTTCGACATCAACCGCGGAATCGCCCAACTCCAGGTAATGGGAGTTCGCTACTACATGGCCCAGTCCGACCGCGCAATCGCCGAGGCGCGCACTCAACCCGACCTGGTTGAGTTGGCAACCTCCGAGCCGTTTGTGGTGTTCCAAGTTGGTGGCTCAACCCTCGTTGAAGGGCTGGCTTTTGAGCCCGTCGTGGCGTCGGGGCCGGTGGTCACCGACAACGACAATAACAACGAGGACGAAGACGGAGACGAGCTTGCCAACCGGTTCGAAACAGGCTGGCTCAGCCAAGCCATCACGTTCTATAACGACCCGCGCGGTTACGCCGCAATGCCGGCAGCCGACGGGCCGCCAGAGTGGGAGCGTGTTTCCAGCCTGATCCAAACCGATGGCGAGCCGATCGAGCCTGCCGCTGTGTCCAACATCGAAATCGGCACCGACACCATTTCGTTCGACGTTGACCAGGTTGGCAAGCCCGTGGTGGTCAAAGCCTCGTTCTTCCCGAACTGGAACGTATCGGGGGCAGATGGTCCGTGGCGCATTGGCCCTAACCAGATGGTGGTTGTGCCAACCGACACCTCGGTTCGCCTTAGCTATGGCTACACCAGCGCCGAGGCGGCAGGGTACTTGGCAACGCTGGTTGGACTGATTGGGCTGGTCTGGCTGATCCGCGGCGACCGCAAATCCGCCGGTAGCGACGTTGCCCGCAGCTCCGACGAAGACACAGTTGACGCCGACAACGCTGACGTTCCTGTTGGTCGCCCCCAGGAGGCAGGCGAGGGCGCCTTGGTTTCCAGCTCCATCGATTCAGCGGTGTTGGCAGAAATAGCGGCTCCGTCAGACCAATGAGCGGCGGCGGTCGGTCATGAGAAGTCGGTTGCGCTTCTTTGCCATTGTTGGGCTGGTTGCGACGGCCATCGATCTTGGCATCTACCTAATGCTGCGGGGCCCTCAATCGTCCTGGTCAACCGTAGTGCTGGCCGATCTTGTTGCCCTTGGGTCGGCCGCGGTGGCCAGCTATGTGCTGAACCGGCTGGTTACGTTCCGCGGCCACAGCCGCGCCCGATGGGTTAGCCGCCCGGCCACCTTCGCCCTCACCGCCATGCTGGCCGGTGTGGTTGATGTTTTCGTGGTTCTGGTGGCAGGGTCGTTCGGAGTTGCGCCGTTGGCGGGAAAGGTTGCGGCGGTCCTGCTGGCGGCTGTTGTGCGTTGGGGCTCCTACCGATGGGTACTGTTCAGTGAGGTCAGACGAGATCTGGCCGAGCGTCGCGACCGAGCCCCGTCGCCCGGCCAGTTCCGGCTCACCGTCGTGGTTCCTGCCTTCAACGAGTCAGACAACATCGGAGCCACCGTGGGGTTGCTGCGGGATGAGCTTGAGCCAACGGTTGGGTTGGGGGAACTTGAGATCTTGGTGGTTGATGACGGCTCGGAGGATCAAACCGCCGACGAGGCCGAGCGGGCCGGTGCAAGGGTGATCCGGTTGGTGGAAAATCTCGGAAAGGGAGCCGCCGTTCGGGCAGGCGTGGTTGGCGCCAAGGGTCGTTCGGTTGTGTTCACCGACGCCGACCTTGCGTACCCGCCCGCAATGGTTCTGCCCATTCTGGCTGGCCTCGAAGACGGTTGGGACGTTGTGGTTGGCAGCAGGCGGCATGAGGAAACAACCACCCTGGTGAGGGCCCGCAGGCTGCGAGAACTTGGAGGTCGCGCTGTGAATTGGCTGACCCACCTGGTTCTGCTTGGCCGCTTTCGAGACACCCAGTGCGGCATCAAGGGCTTCAGGGGAGACGTCGGCCGGGCCATCTTTCAGCGCACCCTGATAAACGGGTTCGCCTTCGACGTCGAGGTGTTCCTGATTGCCGAGCAGGACCGGCTGTCGCTAACCGAGGTGCCGGTAAGCGTCGAGAACAGGCAGGGCTCTTCGGTGCGCCTGCTGGCAGACACAGCCAAGTTGTTCAGAGACCTAATCCGGATCAGGCGGGCGGCGGGCCGTGGCGCCTACCGCCTCACCCCCGAACAGGCCGAAGTGCTCGGGTAAGCGGCTCCGCTCGGCAGTACTATCTGCACGGTGAAAGATCTTGATGTCATCGTTAAGGCCTACGACATTCGTGGCACCTATCCAGACCAGATCGACGCTGCCACCTGCAAGGCGCTAGGTGTTGGCTTCGCTTCATACATTCGGGCCAACGAACCCCACACCACCGAAGTTGCGATCGCCCGAGACATGAGGCCGTCCGGGCCCGAGTTGGTAGCCGCTTTCGGCGACGGAATCCGCAGCCAGGGTTTGAGCGTTGTTGACATTGGGATGGGCTCAACCGACATGATCTACTTCGCGTCGGGCTCGCTTGGGGTGCCGGGGGCAATGTTCACCGCTTCGCACAACCCAGCTGAATACAACGGCATCAAGCTTTGCCGTTCGGGGGCCGCCCCGATAGGTGAAGACTCTGGCTTGGCCGAGATCAAGGCTGTGGCCATCAAGAGCGCGGCGGGCGAGGTGGCCGACGCGGCCCAGCCCGGGTCGATCCGCTCCACCGATCTGCTTGACGCCTTCGCCGCCCACGTTCATTCCTTCGTTGATGTTTCCGCTTTCCGCCCGCTGAAGGTTGTTGCCGACACCGCAAACGGGATGGGAGGCCTCGTAGTACCAAGGATCTTCCAGTCGCTGCCATTTGACCTCGAAGTCATGTACGCCGAGTTGGACGGCACCTTCCCGAACCATGAGGCAAACCCCATCGAGCCGAAGAACCTGGTGGATCTACAGGCCAGGGTCACCGAGGTTGGGGCCGACATCGGCCTGGCCTTTGACGGCGACGCCGACCGGGTTTTCCTGGTTGACGAGCGGGCCCAGCCGGTTTCTGGCTCTTTGACCACCGCGCTATTGGCCAAGGCAACTCTTCAGGCCAAGCCCGGTGTGTCCATCATCTACAACCTGATCTGCTCGAAAGCGGTTGCCGAGGTGGTAACCGAGAACGGCGGGATACCAATTCGGTCCCGCGTTGGTCATTCGTTCATCAAACAGCTGATGGCAGAAACTGGGGCCGAGTTCGGCGGCGAGCACTCTGCCCACTACTACTTCAAGGACAACTGGCGGGCCGACTCGGGGATCATTGCCACAATGATGGTTCTGGCTCAGCTTTCGGCCTTCGACGGCACTCTGTCCGAACTTGTGGCGCCCCTGGATCGGTACGCCGCCTCCGGTGAGATCAACACCAGGGTTGAAGGCACTGCCGAAGTGATCGAGCAGGTGGCAGATGCTTTCGCTCAACACAGCCAAGACCGGCTGGACGGTCTGACCGTGGATGCGGGCAGTTGGTGGTTCAACCTGCGGCCGTCAAACACCGAACCCCTGCTTCGCCTGAATCTGGAAGCGGCCGACTCAAACAGCGTTTCTGCCAGGGTGGCCGAGGTTCAGGCCGCGATGACCGCAACCTGAAATGCAAAAGCTTGTCCCTGGGGTCCAGCATTACTCGTGGGGCAGTGCGACCGAGTTGCCAAAGCTGCTGGGGGTAGAGCCCGACGGCACCCCGTGGGCCGAACTTTGGGTGGGAGACCACCCGCGCCTGCCAAGCACGGTCGCAGCAACCGGCCAAGAGCTCAGCGCAAACCTTCCGTTCTTGTTGAAGATTCTTGCGGCCGACAAGCCGCTGTCTATTCAGTCCCACCCCTCGTCGACGCAGGCGGTAGCCGGGTTCCAACGAGAGAACGAGCTTGGCATTTCGCTTGACGCTCCCGATCGCACATATCGAGACCCGAATCACAAACCCGAACTGATATGTGCCCTTTCGCCATTCGAAGCGCTGTGCGGGTTCCGTCGGCCCAGCGATCTGGTGTCGGACTTTGGCGCGATCCCTGCCCTGGCCGAAGTGTCGGCGCGGCTTGCTTCGGGCACCACCGATCAAGACAGCCTGGCCAGCACGGTCCAGTGGCTGCTGACGTTGCCGCCCGGTGAGGCGGCAGAGTTGGTGGATGCAGTAGGCCAAGCAATGCCGCTTACCCGTCGGCTTGGCCGACTCTTCTCCGGTGATCCCGGGGCTGTTGTTGCCCTTCTCCTCAACCATGTCACCCTTCAGCCGGGCCAGGCCATGTTCCTGGGCGCCGGTGTTGTCCATGGTTACCTTGAAGGCATGGGTGTTGAGCTGATGGCAAATTCCGACAACGTGATCAGAGGCGGGCTTACCCCAAAACACATTGACGTTCCTGAACTGCTTCGAACAGTTGATTTCAGGCCGTCCGCGCCAGCGATTCAAACCGCGTCAGGGCCTCGGTACCGTTTCGAATCTGTCGGTTCTGGCTTTTGGCTTACCCGCATCCAGTTGGGTGAAGAACAGCGATTTAGCCCTGTTGGGCCAGAGTTAGTGCTGGTCACCGAGGGAGAGCTGGTGATCACAAGTGGGGTCGGCTCCGAAAGATCAGATTTGCTGGTGGCGGCTGGGGACGCAGTTTTCTTGGATCAGGCCGATGGTTCCTACCGGATCAGCGGTTCGGGAGTTGCGTGGCAGGCCACGGTTGGGCACTAACCTGCCAGCCATGTCGCTCGACCCGCAACTGCTTGACATCCTGGCCTGCCCCGAAGACAAGGGCCCGCTGCTCTACTTCGAAGACGAAGCAGCCCTCTACAACCCACGTCTGAAACGGCGCTACCGAATCGACGACGGCATCCCGGTCATGCTGATTGACGAGGCGGAAACTGTTGGAGGCGAAGAGCACGGCCGGCTTGAAGCCAAAGCAGTAGCCGACGGCATCGCCCCTACTTTCACCGAGGGTGAGGACTAGCCGATGAGTGATCGCCTCGATTCCCTTGGAATGTGGGACGCCATGTTGAGCCTGCCCGAGCAAATCGGAGACTCACTGGCAGCAATCGACGACGTCGGGGGCCTGCCTGACCCCTCCCGGGTTGAGCACGTGCTGATCCTGGGCATGGGCGATTCCGGTTTTGGAGGAGACGTTGCCGCCGCCAGCGCCAGGCCTTTCTCGCCAAAGCCAATTGTGGTGTACGGGGGCTACCTGCCGCCTTCGTGGGTCAGTTCGTCAACCCTGGTGATAGCGATGTCCGAATCCGGCAGCACCGAGGAAACCCTTGAGTCCCTTGAGGCCGCAATCGAGGCGGGGGCCTCCCTTGTTGCCATCACCAACGGGGGCGAACTGAAAAGCCTGGCCGACAGCGTTGGCGCTCCGGTCCTTCCCGTGGTTGGCAACGCCCCAATGCCGCGGGCTGCCCTTGGTGCTTTGTCAGTGCCCGCCATGTTGACCCTCGAGCGAGCTGGGGTGTTCCCAGGGGCGCGGACCTGGCTGGGCGGGGCCGTTGAGCAGCTGAAGAGACGGCGGGAAGATCTGTTGTCCGATGCCAGCCCGGCCAAGGATGTTGCCTCCAGAATCGGCTCCACAATGCCGCTTGTATACGGCGGCGGCGCTATTGGCACCACTGCCGCCCGTCGCTGGAAGATTGGGTTCAATCACAATGTGAAGATCCCAGCGTTCTGGGCGCCAATGCCAGATCTGTGTCACAACGAGTTGGTGGGCTTTGGCCGCCAAGCCGAACTGACCAGCGAGGTGTTCTGCCAGATTCAGTTGAGGCACGATGCCGAGCATCCCCAAACCGCTCGCCGCTTCGAGTATGTGCGGGAAAAAACGGCGCCGCTGATGAGTGACGTAATCACCGTCGAAGCCGGCGGCGAGGGCCCCGTCGCCCAACTGTTCGACCTTGTCTACACCGGCGATATCACAACTCTGGAACTGGCCGCCGCCAGCGGATTAGACCCGGGCCCGCTGCCGGTAGTTGATGATCTCAAGTCCTGGTTGGGCGAGGCCTGACCGGTTCGGCGTGGCAATGGCTGACCTGACGGCGTTCCTGCTGTTTGGCTTCAGGAGAAAACAGGGAGGCGGCGCCAGGCGTTCAACACCTCGGGATCACCCGTGCTTTCGGCCGAGCTTGGCCTGCCCCACAGAGCAAGCAGCATTTGGTGCGGGGTGCCGGTGAGGGCGGCATGGGCAGGAGCGTCGGTGGCCCGCACCCCGTGGTCTTGGGAAACGGCGAAGGTGAGCGTCTGTTCTGGCAAGTTGAGGCCAAGCACGGCGGCACCAGTCAGGTCGGCTTCGGGCGTGGCCTTGGCAAAGGTTTCCACCAACTCGTCGATTCCATCCAGGGCCAGGTCGCTGTCCATCTCGGAGACGTTGCCCGGGTTGGCGGCAAGCTGCATGTCTACCCGGTGCATCGCCACCTCGTTGGCCATGCGCCGGGCCACCCAGGAAGAGACGTTCGGGGCCCCAGACCAATTCCAGCAGGGGGCGTCTGGCCCAACTTCGCGAAGCCTCTTGTCGATTTCGGCTGCAAGTTCGGGAAGCGCCAACTTGTAGCGATTGCGAACCTCGGGCGGAAAGTCGGCGTCTTGGGCCGTTGGATCTGCTACCTCCAATTGCCGGTTCCAGAACACCAGAACCCCGGCGATGTGGTCCCGCAGTTCCGACGCGGGCCAGCCCGGGCACGAGGGCACTGGTGTTGTGGGGTCGATGGTGCTGAACGTCTCGTCGGCCAGCAGGGCATCGCCAACAACCAGCTGTCGGTAGCGGTCGAAGGAAAGAGGCATCTGGTGAGGCTAGCCTCCGACTGCACATGGGCTGCCTCGATCCGGGCCAGCGGGCCTCAGCCTTACCGACAACCCCCCAAACATTCCCCAGGGAGAATCAAATGACTGATCAGGCAGCGCGGCCCCGCACTGTGGCCGAAGGCGACTTCAAGGTCGCCGACATAAACCTTGCAGGCATGGGCCGCAAACAAATTGAGCTGGCAGAACACGAGATGCCAGGCCTCATGGCACTGCGGGCCGAGTACTACGACGAGCAGCCGCTGAAAGGCGCCCGCATCATGGGCAGCCTCCACATGACCATTCAGACTGCGGTGCTGATTGAAACGCTCACCGCCCTTGGCGCCCAAGTGCGGTGGGTCAGTTGCAACATTTTTTCAACCCAGGACGAAGCCGCGGCGGCCGCGGTGGTTGGCCCAACCGGTACCACCGATCATCCAACCGGAGTGCCCGTCTATGCGTGGAAGGGCGAAACCCTTGAAGAGTATTGGTGGTGCACCGAGCAAGCGGTCCGGTGGCCAGACAGCGAAGAGTTCTGCAACCTGATCCTGGACGACGGCGGAGACGTAACGCTGCTGGTTCACAAGGGTGCCGAGTATGAGGCAGCAGGCTCTGTGCCGGACGCCACCGATGACGATCCAGACGAGTGGCACGTGATCATCGACTTGCTGAAGAAGTTGCACAACGAAGATGCCACACTGTTTACGCGCATGGCCGAGAACATTCGCGGGGTGTCTGAAGAGACAACAACTGGTGTGCATCGGCTGTATGAGATGTTGGAGGCAGGGAATCTGAAGTTCCCGGCCATCAACGTGAACGATGCAGTAACCAAGTCCAAGTTCGACAACAAGTACGGCACCCGCCACAGCCTGCTTGACGGCATCAACCGCGGCACCGACGTGATGATCGGAGGCAAAGTTGCCTTGGTCTTGGGCTTTGGAGACGTAGGCAAGGGCTGCGCCGAGGCACTTCGCGGTCAAGGCGCACGCGTTCTGATCAGCGAGATCGACCCGATCTGTGCCCTCCAGGCCGCAATGGAAGGCTATGAGGTCACAACCATTGAGCGAGTGCTTGACAAAGTAGACATCTTCATCACCTCCACCGGCAACAAAGACATAATTTCGGCCGAGATGATGAGCAAGATGAAGCAGGGAGCAATCGTTGGCAACATCGGCCACTTCGACAACGAGATTGACATGGCGGGCCTTTTTGGCGCCAGCGACATCCAGCGAATCAACATCAAGCCACAGGTTGATGAGTTCCGCTGGCCCGACGGAAAGAGCATCCTCGTTCTGTCCGAGGGCCGCCTGCTGAACCTGGGCAACGCAACGGGCCATCCCAGCTTCGTGATGAGCGCCAGCTTCACCAACCAGGTGCTGGCCCAGATCGAGTTGCACAAGAACGCCGAGAGCTACGGGCTGTCTGTTACCACGCTTCCAAAGATCCTGGATGAGAAGGTTGCCCGCTTGCATCTAGACGCCCTTGGGGTGCATCTCACCAAGCTCAGCCAGGAACAGGCTGACTACATCGGTGTACCTGTAGACGGCCCATACAAACCAGACCACTACCGGTATTGAGTCGGCCACCTAGCCACCTCGGCGCCACCGACTTTCGCGGCGTCAGTTAGCCGAAGTGGCATGGAATAGTGGCGAAAACGCACCTAATCCATGCCAGTTCCCCTTTCGGACCCCAGAATCGATGCTCCACATCGTTACGGGCGGCGTCGGCGCGCAGTGAGCGGTTGAGTTGGATGGGCGAAGCCGGGTCTGCGGTAGCAGACCCCAATGTGATTGGTTACGTGTTGCCGACGGCGTCGGCGCGCAGTGAGCGGTTGAGTTGGATGGGCGAAGCCGGGTCTGCGGTAGCAGACCCCAATATGATTGTCACAGGCCGAACGTAGTGTCGAGTGTGTGTTCTTCGATCGGTGTTGTCCGGGGTGCGGGGGTCGGGCCCGTCATGTTTGCCGGGCTTGTTTGGCCGCACTTACCCCTGGTGGTGAGCTCTGCCTTGACCAGTTGACCCATACGTTCGCCCTCTATTGTTACGACGACCGGAGTCGTCAAATCATCTTGGCGGCCAAGAACGGTGGGCGGCGTGATGTGCTTCGGGTGCTTGGTGCCCAGCTTGGCCGCCTTCCTTTGGTCGATTCGGCTGACATCATCACGTGGGTGCCTGCCAGCGTGGCGGGCAGGCGTCGCCGGGGTTATGACCAGGGCAGAATCTTGGCTAGAGCTCTTGCCCGTCAGTTGAACGTTCCCGTGCGGCCGCTTTTGAGGCGGGCCGCGGGTCAGTCTCAAGCAGGCAAGAATCGGCTTCAGCGAATACAGGGCCCGGTCTTTCGGGCCGCAACCGCAGCACCGAAGACGGTTCTTTTGGTTGATGACGTTGTGGCAACGGGTGCTTCGCTTTCAGCTGCTGCGGTGGCACTTCGGGGTGCGGGGGCCGACTTCGTGATCGGCGTGGCAGCTGCTGCTTCGGTGCGACCGGCAGATCTCGCCACAAACCTCTATTCTGATGACACGCAACGTCTCCGGCGGTGATCTGAGACACAAAAGTTAGGAGCCTCGATGGAGGTAACGGTCAGCGGTCGTCACACAACAGTGTCGGAGAAGCTTCGACAACACGCAGTGGACAAGATCGGGCGGCTCGACCGATATCTCTCGGGAATGGAAAAGGCCGAAGTTCACTTCTGGGAAGAGAAAAAGCAGCGAACCGGGGGCAAGGAGTTCTGCGAAGTCACGATGGTGGGCCACGGCCATCACGTTCGGTGCAAGGTGTCTGCGGTTGACGGCTTCACCGCCGTTGACCGGGCGGTCGACAAGTTAGAGCGCCAACTCCGCAAGCTCAAAACCAAGATCATCAACCGTAAGCAGCAACGAGAGCGTCCCGAGCTTCCTCCTGATCTGGTTCCAGACTCTTTGCTTCCCGACGGCGACGCTCATCCAGAACCGATTTACAACATCGTAAAGAACAAGGAATTTGACCTCAACGCCATGCAGCCAGACGCTGCGGCTCTGCAAATGGATCTGCTGAATCACGACTTCTTCTTGTTCGAGAACGAACTCACCGGCCGCAACGCCGTGGTCTATCGCCGAGACGACGGAGATTTGGGCCTCATCGACATCACCCCGCCCGGCGGCTGACAGCGCGGCGGTCGGTCGCTCGGCGGCCGGTAGGCTCTTGACCACATGAAGCTTCTAGACAAGATCCTCAAAGCAGGCGACGGCAAGCGGGTCAAGGCCATCCAATCAGTTGTTGGTCCGGTGGCGGCCTTTGAATCCGAAATTGGTGCGCTTTCAGATCAAGAACTCACGGCCAAGACGGCCGAGTTTAAAACGCGCCTCGACAACGGAGAGTCACTTGATGACCTGATGCCCGAGGCTTTCGCGGTTGTTCGTGAAGCCGCTCAGCGACGAATCGGCCAGAGACCTTACGACGTTCAGGTCATGGGTGGCGCCTCACTTCATTGGGGCTGGGTGGCCGAGATGAAAACTGGTGAGGGCAAAACTCTCGCCTCCACCCTTCCCACCTATCTGAACGCCTTGGCGGGAAATGGTGTCCACCTCATTACCGTCAACGACTACCTGGCGTCTCGGGATGCCGCGTGGATGGCCCAGATCCACAATTTCCTTGATCTCAGTGTCGGGCTGATCGTTCCAGGAAATCACGACCCTGCCTTCAAACGAGAGCAGTATCACAGCGACATCACTTACGGCACCAACAACGAGTTCGGTTTTGACTACCTCCGAGACAACATGGCCCGCACTAAGGAAGAGATGGTGCAACGGGGACACAATTTTGCCGTTGTTGACGAGGTCGACTCCATCCTCATCGACGAGGCCAGAACGCCCCTGATCATCAGCGGCAAGCTGCGTGGCGCGGCCGACCTCTACTATCAGTTCGCGGAAATGGTTCGCAAGCTCAAACGAGACGAAGATTACGATGTTGATGAAGAAAAGCGCATCGTTGCGGTAACCGACGAGGGTATCTCCCATGTTGAGGAACTTCTGGAAGTTGAGAACCTTTACAACGGCGTTCAGAGTGATTTGATCCATCAGCTCAACGCCGCGCTTCGGGCCAAGGAACTGTTCAAGAAAGACAAGGACTACCTCGTCCAGAGCGGTGAAGTGAAGATCATTGATGAGTTCACCGGTCGGGTGCTTGACGGCCGTCGCTGGTCTGACGGCCTTCATCAGGCCGTTGAGGCCAAGGAGGGCGTCAAGATCAAGGAAGAGCAGCAGACGCTGGCAACTGTCACCCTTCAGAACTACTTCCGCATGTACAAAAAGCTCTCGGGGATGACGGGAACCGCGCTCAGCGATGCTGCTGAGTTGGAAACCACGTATGGCTTGCCGGTTGTTCAGATTCCAACGAACGTTGCCATCGCCCGCGCCGACAAGGCAGATTTGATTTACAAGTCCGAGATGGCAAAGTTCGATGCCGTCATCGACGACATTCAGGAAAGAGTCGAGAATGGCCAGCCCATCCTGGTTGGCACCGCCTCGGTTGAAAAGTCCGAGTTGCTTAGTGATCTGATGGGCCGCCGCGGCATCGAACACGAGATGCTCAACGCCAAGCAGCATTTCCGGGAAGCCGAGATCGTGGCCCAGGCGGGAACGCCAAGGACCGTCACCGTCGCCACCAACATGGCGGGCCGCGGAGTCGACATCATTCTTGGCGGAAACCCCGAGAAGCTGGCCGAACGAGACACCCTGGCCGAGGGGCACGAGCTGGAAACCGACGAGGGCGACGCCTACTACGCCAAGCGGCTGGACTACTGGATCGCAGTTTGCAAGGAAGACGGCGACCGGGTTCGAGAAGTGGGTGGGCTGTATGTGCTGGCGACCGAGCGCCACGAGAGCCGCCGAATCGACGATCAGCTTCGGGGCCGCGCCGGCAGGCAGGGCGACCCGGGGGAAAGCAGGTTCTACCTTTCGCTTGAAGATGATCTGATGCGAATCTTCGCCACCGGGGCCATGAGTTGGGTGATGGACAAGGCCCTGCCCGAGGATGTGCCGATCGAGTCCAAGATGGTTACCAAGTCGGTTGAGCGGGCTCAGAACACCGTCGAGCAGAAGAACGCCGAGACCCGTAAGAACGTTCTGAAGTACGACGAGGTCTACAACGAGCAGCGCAAGGTCATTTATCAGCGTCGGCTGTCAGTTCTTGACCAGAGCGATCTTCGCGAAGACTCACTTGAGGCAATAGAAGATGTTGCTGCCGCCATGGTTGCCACCCACTGCGTTGATGAGTTGGACGACACCTGGGACCTCGAAGGTTTGCTGGGAGAGCTGAGGGGCTTTTGGCCAACCACTCTGGAAGCAGAAGGCCTGGCTGAGCTGCGGGGCACTAATGCCCTGGCCGAAGCGATTTCTGAAGAAGGAATTGGCTTCTACGAAAAACGGGAAACCGAGATTGGCTCTGACCTGATGCGTCAGATCGAGCGCCAAATCATGCTTCAGCTCACCGACCAGCGGTGGCGAGAGCACCTCACCGAAATGGACGATCTGCGAGACGGGATCAACCTTCGGGCAATGGGTCAGCGCGATCCACTGATCGAGTGGCAGCGTGAGGGTTTCGAGATTTTCTCGAACATGATCCGCGGTTTGAACGTTGACTACATTCGCTACCTCATGCACGTTGAGGTGCAGGATCCTGAGGCGGTTGCCCAGCTGGGCGGCACCAATGGTCAAACCACAGACCAGGTTGCGTCCAAGCCCACGCTTGACCCGAAAGCCCGCCCCAGCCTGGCTGCACCCAGGGTGCAGGCCACCGACGTGCGAGCCGCCAAGGCCGACGTTGATGTGCTGACCGCTGGCCAGTCCGATGGCGGGCCAGCCGAGGCTCCCACGAAACAGCAGACAGTTGTGAAAGACGAGTGGGACAAAACCGGTCGCAACGAGCCATGCCCCTGCAACAGCGGTAAGAAGTTCAAACACTGCCACGGCGGTCGGTAGGCCAAAATGCCCGATCTGAAAGATGAGCACGCGCGGCTCAGGGTGGAACTCGGTGAGGCCGAGGTCTACCTCCGCATCGCCGATCTGCGAGCCCGGCTGCCCCAGCTTGAGGCCGAGATGGGGCGCCCCGATCTATGGGACGATGCCGCGCGGGCTCGTCAGGTGCAGACCGAGTTCAGCCAGGTCAAGGAAGATCTCGACCTGCACGATCGCCTTAGGGACGAGGTTGACGAGCTGGCCGAAATGATTGAGCTGGCAAGCGAAGACTCAGACTTCTTGGCCGAGGCCGAGCGGTCGGCTGCTTCGTTGTCTGAAGAGTTCCACTCACTTGAGTTGAGGGCGTTGTACACCGGCGAGTACGACGAGGGCGACGCCGTCTGTGAGATCCACTCTGGTGCGGGAGGCACCGACTCTCAGGACTGGGCCGCGATGCTGTTCAACATGTACCGCAAATGGGCTCAAGGCCGCGGTTTCCCCCTTGAAGTCACCGACTCCCAAGAGGGAGCCGAGGCCGGGATCACCAGCGCCACTTTCCTGGTTCGTGGGCGCTACGCATACGGTCTGTTGCAAGCCGAGCGCGGGGTGCATCGCCTGGTCAGGATCTCGCCGTTTGACTCACAAGCCAGACGCCACACAGCCTTTGCATCCTTTGGCGTTGTGCCGTTTATCGAAGACGCAACCGACCACGTCGAGATCGACGAAAAAGAGCTGCGAATAGACACCTTCAGAAGCTCTGGTGCTGGCGGTCAGCACGTGAACGTCACCGACTCAGCTGTTCGGGTTACCCATCTCCCGACCGGGATTGTTGTGTCGTGTCAGAACGAACGCAGTCAGCATCAAAACAAGGATCGATGCATGCAGATGCTGGCCATGAAACTTGTTGACCTGGAGCGCCAGAAACGAGAAGACCAGCTGGCCGACGAGGCCGGCGAGTCAAAGAGCGTAGAGTGGGGCAGCCAAATTCGGTCCTATGTGTTGCAGCCCTACCAACAGGTAAAAGACGAAAGATCCGGGGAAACCTCAGGCAACCCCGAGGGTGTCCTCAATGGTGCGGTCGAGCCGTTCATGGAGGCATGGCTGCGGTGGCGTCGGGCCGAGGCCGTTAGCTAAGCCCGAGAACAACAGATATCGATCAAACAACTCCACTGCCGGCCGATGGGATCAGGTTCCATTTGGCGAAGGACGAACATGATCAAGCTGGAAAAAGTTACGAAGGAGTACCCGGGTCAGACCGCCGCGGCTTTGAAGGACGCCGATGCCGACATCGCCAAGGGCGAGTTTGTGTTCCTGGTGGGCCCGTCCGGGTCGGGAAAGTCAACCTTTCTGCGCCTGATAAACAAACAAGAAGAGCCCGATTCGGGCCGAATCTTTGTTGCCGGAAAGGACATCGGGAAGCTTTCGAATTGGAAGGTTCCGATGCTACGCCGCAACATCGGAGCGGTGTTTCAGGACTACAAGCTTCTGCCGACTCGCACTGTTGGTGAGAACGTCAGCTTTGCGCTTGAGGTGATTGGCAGGCCTCGCCACGTGATTGGTTCCCAGGTGCCTGCCATCTGTGAGTTGGTTGGCCTGGGAGACCAGATGGAGAAGTATCCCCATCAGCTTTCCGGCGGCGAGCAGCAGCGGGTATCGATTGCCCGTGCGTTCGTGAATCGACCTCTGATTCTCTTGGCCGATGAGCCAACGGGAAACCTAGACCCCCAAACCGCCATTGGGATCATGCGGCTTCTTGATCGCATTAACAAGACCGGAACCACCGTGATCATGGCCTCCCATGATCGAGGCATTGTTGACACCATGCGCCGCCGGGTAATTGAGCTGTCCGGCGGCGAAATCGTTCGCGATCAGGCCCGCGGCGTCTACGAATAGGAGTTACGAAAATGGCATTGCGCGTCGACTACCTCGCCAAGGAAACTGGCTACAACCTGATTCGGAACCCTTCCCTCACGATCGCAACGGTGCTCACCGTTGCTGTCTCGCTGGCCCTGCTTGGCTCGGCGCTGCTGATCCGCAGCGGGGTCGACGGGCTGAACGTGCGGTTTCAGGACGATGTTGAGTTCATAGTGTGGCTCGACAGAGACGCCACCTCCGAGCAGGTTTCGATTGTTGAGCGGGCATTGAACGATTCGCCGTTGATCGCCGATTCCCGCTACATCACCAGGCAGGAAACCTTTGCCGAGTTCCAGGAGTTCTGGCAGGATTCGCCCGAGATCATGGCCTCCGTTGAACCTGAACGCCTGCCAACCTCGTTCCGGGTGATCCCAACCGAGCCCGACCTAGAGGTGGTTGAGGCGTTGGCCGCCGAGTATCGGCTGCTGCCAGGGGTCAAGGAGGTGGACTTCGCTGGCGAGTTCATCAAGCAGCTAAACAGCTTCACCCGGACCGCATCAACCATCATGCTGGTTACCGCAGCAGGCTCGCTTGTTGCCAGCTCCCTGCTGATGTACAACTCGATCCGGACCGCCCTTTTTGCCAGACGGCGCGAGGTTGAGGTGATGAAATTGGTTGGGGCGTCCAACTCTTTCATCCGCATTCCGTTCATCATGGAAGGGCTGGTGCTTGGGGTGATCGGAGCCGGATTCAGTGTGCTGGCGGTGTTCGGGCTGAACCGGGTGATCACCCGAAGTGTTGAGGAAGCCGAAATCGGCCTGTTCGACAGCTTCGCCCTCCAGCAGTCAGACCTGCTTCCCATCGCCCTATGGCTGTTGGTGGCAGGTGCCGCGATCGGGGCGGTCGGTTCGGGATTCGCTGTGAATCGCTATCTCGACGCCTGAGGAACGAATTGGAGGTTCCTCTGATGTCGAACACTGATCTTTCCGACGATCTGACATGAATGAATATGAAAGCAACATTGCGCTAACTAAAGAACATGAAAGCGAAGAGCCCGAAAGACCAGGCGTCAAGCGGTTCAGAATCCAGTGGGAACCCGTTTAGTCCGACTTTTGGGATCTCGCCACCGGTTCTGGCTGGGTGGCGGTGTCAGAAACCGCGGCACCTGGTCTGATCCGGCGCCTCGTAGAACAACGTCTGCCAATGGCGGCGCGGCGAGTCTGCGGCACCCAGAAACCTCCAGCACGTCTGACGTCGGTGTCGGGCTTTGGTTTTGGTGTCGGTTGGGAAGCGGGTCAGGCAGAGGAACGCGAAGGAGACTTCCGGTCGATGCTGGCCGCTTTGGCCGCTGAGATGGATCGTCGAGGTGCAGGATTGTTGCTAACGATTGATGAGATTCAAGGCGCCGAGCGTGACGAACTGACCGAGGTAGCCGTCGGCGTTCAGCACCTCTTCCGGGAACGAAACGCGATAGCGGTCGCCTTCGGTGGACTCCCAGCGGTTGTCAAGGATCGGCTCCTAAACGACAGTGTTCTCACGTTTCTCCGGCGAGCTGAGCGACACACCCTCGGGTGGTCGAGGTATTTGAGGCGGCAGACGCGCTGGCGCAGACGGCAGCGGGCGCTGGCAGGGTCTTCAACGCAGTGCAGGCAGCTGTTCTGGTGGCCGAACGAAGGCTGGGTTCGCTGGTGCTTGAGCCGGCACTTGGAGATCTCAGCCCCAACGACCGCCGGTTCCTGTTGGCCATGAGCGTCGACGATGGCCCCAGCAAGATAGGTGAACTCGCCAAACGACTCGACGTGTCATCCAATCAGGCCAGCCAATACCGGCTGCGCCTGCTAGACACCCAAATGATCAGCTCCCCAAGTAGAGGGTTGGTGGACTTCGCCATGCCCTACTTGCGGGCCCATGTCCGCCAGCACGGAGCCCTGGGCGAGTCGCTGGCCTGAGATGGATGAGTCATTACCGTCGGGAGTACCAGCCACCTAGTCTTTGTGGTCGGGGTGGCGACGAATGATTCAACAAGGTATTTGCGCCAACTTGCCCACATTGTGAGAGGATTCGGGCATGCGAATCGTTGTTGACTCTGAGAAGTGTGAAGGCCACAACCGCTGCTACTCCCTGGCCTCAGAGCTGGTGGATGTTGATGACTATGGCTATGCCTCGGCCATTGGCGACGGCGTGGTTTCTCCTGAGCTGGAAGACAAGGCTCGGCTCGCCGTCGACAACTGCCCGGAATTCGCAATCACCATCGTTGAAGACTGAACCGGCGTGAGCTGGTGGCTTTGGGGGCTGGTGCTGCTGGCCGCGCTGGTTGTGGTTCTGGCGCTGATCGACGTCTTTCAGACCCGCCACGCCGTTCGGCGGAATTTCCCTCTGATTGGCAGGCTCCGCTATCTGCTGGAGTGGGTCGGCCCCGAGTTACGCCAGTACATCGTTACCGACAACGACGAAGAGCGGCCCTTCAGCCGTGATCAACGCCGCTGGGTCTACGCGTCCGCCAAGCTTGAGAACTCCTACTTCGGATTCGGGACCGACTCCAAGTTTGACGCGTCGCAGTATCCGCTGATCCGCCAGGCCACTTTCCCCTTTAGCGGCGCTCAGCCGCCCCAGTCCGCTATTCCCTGCGTGAAGGTGATGGGCGAGTGGCGGGATCGGAAATTGGCCTTCCGGCCGCCTTCGATCGTGAACATTTCGGCAATGAGCTTCGGTTCACTCTCCGGCGCTGCCATCGAAGCTCTGAATCGCGGCTCGGCTATTGCTGGCTGCCTCCACAACACCGGTGAGGGCGGGGTCTCAAGCCATCATCGCCACGGCGGCGACCTGGTGCTTCAGCTCGGAACCGGCTACTTCGGAGCCCGCGACGCGAGCGGGAAGTTCTCCCTCGATCGGTTGGTTGAAACTTGCGCGGTCGACCCCGTGCGGGCCATTGAAGTGAAGCTGAGCCAGGGAGCCAAGCCTGGACTTGGCGGGGTGCTGCCTGCGGCGAAGGTCACTCCCGAGATAGCCAAAGCACGCGGCGTGCCGGTTGGAATCACCGTTGTCAGCCCGCCGTCTCATGCCGAATTCGACTCGGTCCCCTCAATGGTTGATTTTGTTGAACGCCTCGCCGACGCAACCGGGCTTCCCGTTGGCATCAAGTCAGCAGTAGGCCAGAAGCCATTCTGGCAAGAGCTGGCCAACCACATGCTGGCATCAGGGAAGGGGCCAGACTTCATCTCGATAGACGGAGGCGAAGGTGGCACCGGCGCTGCTCCATTGGTGTTCAGCGACCACGTCAGCCTTCCTTTCCGACTGGGCTTCGCTGAGGTGTTTGCGGTTTTCGCCAACACCGGTATGCATGAGAAGGTGGTCTGGGTTGGTGCCGGAAAACTGGGCTTTCCTGGCGAAGCTCTTCTGGCGATGGGGCTTGGCGTCGACCTCATCAGCGTTGGCCGGGAGGCAATGATGGCTGTCGGCTGCATCCAGGCCCAGAAATGCCACACCGGGCACTGCCCAACCGGCGTGGCAACCCAAGTCAAGTGGCTGGAGCGGGGGCTTGACCCAACTGGCAAGGCTGACCGTCTTGCCAACTACGTCATTGCGCTGCGTCACGAAATCCTTCGCTTGGCCCACGCCTGCGGCGAGCCTCACCCGGCGCTGGTTACTGGCGACAACATTGAGCTTCTGGTTGAAGGCGACATGACCGTTGGGCTGTGGGAGCGGTTTGGATACAAACCGGGCTGGCACCAGGGATGTTCGGACCGAGCCGACGAAATCGCGGCTTTGATGGCTCCGACCGCCAGCGGGACCTCAAGCTGAGGTATCGGCCAGTGCCTCGATCACCTGGATTGCCTCGTCGGCCGATCCAGCTGGAACCAGCAAGTGGTCGTGGTGGTAACCAGCGAGCACGTTGGTCGGGATCTGGGCATTGCTAAGGGCGGCGGTGACAGCGGCGGTCAGCCCAACCGCATCGAGCGAGCTGTGAACATCAAGGCTCAGCCAGGCGGCTTCGAAGTTGATGATCCAGCCTCTCTCCCTGGCGATTGACATGGCGGCCACAACTGTTGTGCCTTCGCGCTCTCGGATCACGGCCTCAACCCCAAGGAGAAGGTTGCCCGAGCCGTTCGGCTTGCCCTTCAATTCCGCTGGCAGTCCCTCGGGCAGTGTGACAACGGCAAATGTTCCGCTGCGTCTACGGACGGAGATGGACGCGAGAATCTTGGCCAGATCGGTCTCGCCGGTAAGCATTGCGACAACTCTAGGACAGGGTTGTCGAATCGACGCGCATGGGCGCTAACTCAAGGCTGTATTTGATCTGGTGTTCTGTGCGCTGCTCGGCTTCAGCCAGCGGTTCGAACCCGTTGCGGACAGCAGTTTCTCCAATACTTGGGGTTCCGCTTTTGATCGTGAGAGAGAGACGCTGGAGCCCAAACGCCCTGCTGTGTTCCAATGCAGCGGTGATGAGACGATCAGAGATTCCCAGGTTGCGGTGGTCCTGATCCACGATGAACCAGCGAATGTTCCCCTCTCGATCCTCTGTGTCAAGCGCAACCGAACCGACAACCCGCTGGCCCCTCAGGGCCAACCAGATTCCGTTGCCCGGCTGTTCGGATCGGGTTGAGAACTCAGCCAAGCTGTAAGCCACAGATGCCTCGAAGGCCGTGCCCAACGCGGCTTTGGCGAAGAAGATGCGGCCGTGCAGGGCAACAATTTCGCCTATCGCTCCTGGCCTGAAACCAGGCTCTATGTGGATGTCTGCCTCATCGTCAATGAGGGACTGGACCGAAGCCAGCGCTCCAAGAACGTCCCTCCGACGGCCCTCATCAAGATTGGTCAGCAGGCTTGCAGCCCGCTCGTCAAGCTCGGTTTCGGTTTCGTTGAGCACGCGACGGCCGCGGTCGGTCAACCTCACCACCACCTGCCTGGGGTCAAGCGGGTCGGCGCTGGTTTCGACAAGGCCAGCTATTGCCAGGCGGCTAGTTGTATCGGTGACGTCGGTTGTCGGCATCCGGCCCGCCAAACCTGCGATGGCCACGCCCTTTTCGTTAGAGATCTCAAACAGCAGCCTTGCCTCTGAGGCGCTGAGATCCCGATCTTTGAAAACCGGTGTCAGACAATCCATCGCACCGGCCAGCATTCTGGCGAATCCTTGCATCGTGTCGTCCATTTCTTTGACTCTACTTTGATTCGCCATCCTTGTTGGTGTTAGCTGAGATAGACCTAGTGATAGTTCACGTCAGGTCAAGCACAGTGAGCAAAGCGGTGTCAACGCCCCACTGCTCCTCAGGGGTGAGATGGCCTGTCAGATCGCCAAGTCGGCCCACATCGACTGCACCCAACTGTTCCACCAAGACCCGGGTCGACGTGCCGTCGATCTCGATCTCAGGTCGAAAGGATGCCGAGCTCGCACTTGTGGACGTAGGTGCCACAAGTACCACCGAACGAGGGAGGAAGGCGTCCGATTGCAGGACGACGCCGTAACGTCGCCCTCGCTGTTCGTGGCCGGCCCCTTTGGGCAATCGCACGGCAAAAACATCACCCCGCCGCACGGAGACTCTCCATCAGATCGGCTACGGCAAGCATTTCCGCCCGATCGTTTTCGTCGGATTCCAATGCCTTGACCTCGGCGGCCAAAGCCTGTTTGTCATTAAGTCGTGAGGCGGCAGCAACCAACGCCGCCCTTATGGCCTCCGAGCGCGTCTGGCCGGTCCCCTCGAGCTGATTCAGCGCACGAAGGGCCTCTTGGTCGAGTCGGACAGATATTGCCTGAGCCATACCAAGAAACGTATCACAGATCGTCGTACAGCAGACTTCGCCGAAGTTCGAGGACGGTGTGGTGTGGCCCTTCTGGGACAGCTTTCACACCATCTCAACTGGGGCCAGGGATGTTTGGAGCGGAGCGAGAAACTCCAGTTTCGCCGAAGGCGAAAACGTGGAGCTGGGGGGAATCGAACCCCCGTCCGCCGAGGAGTTACCGCATCTGCTACGACCATTCCCGCGGTTCCGGCTTGGGGTTGCCGATGCACCGGGTTGCCTGCCCAAAAAGGGCGCCCCCCTGGTCTTTCCCAGATGTCAGGAGTCTTTGCTTCCTGTCAGTGGTCTCTCTCACCGTCCATCACCGCTTCTGTTGCCGGGCTGCGATGATCTGGCCCCGCGTGGCCTCACGGCTCGCGATTTTCCTCTTGCTACCTAATCAGATTAGGCGGCGAGAGCGAAGTCAGCCTTGTTGGCGCTTCTGTTTGAGCCCCGTTTTACGAGTCTGAGCAACTCGGGTCGCACACACGACTTCTCGTCTCGACGTCGAAACCGGTCAGCCCCGAGGTGAAAGAAGAATGTCGGACATGACTTGCATTTCTTGTCCAATAGCTTCTTGTCAAATAGCTTCCCCGAAGGGACCAACCAGCATACTGGCGATACGTGGCTGCTACGAACGTTGTCGGTCAGATAGTTCACGGCGGGCTTCGCGGTCGGCGTCGCGTTTGGCGATCATCTGACGTTTGTCGATGGTTTTGCGGCCCTTGCCGACGCCAACCTCCAGCTTGGCCCGGCCCTCCTTGAAGTAGAGGGCAAGTGGCACCAGCTCAACTCTTTCCTGGTTGACCTTCGAAGACAGCCGGTCTAGCTCGTTGCGGTGAAGCAGAAGCTTGCGTTTGCGTTCAGACTCGTGGGCAACGTGGGTGCCGCCTCGGGAGTAGGGGGCTATGTGGAGGCCAACGATGAAGAGTTCGCCGGACTCAAAGCGGGCGTATGAGTCTGCGATCGTGACGTTTGATTCTCGCAGCGACTTCACCTCAGCGCCTCGCAGCACGATGCCTGCCTCGAACGACTCGGTGATGTCATAGTCACGGCGAGCTGTTTTGTTTCTGGCGACCATCTTCACCGACATGACCTGAGGCTACCGATCCGCCGTGCCGGTAGCTTCTGATGATGGTTCAACTGGATCGCTTTGCCTGGCTTGAGATGATCAGCGAGGCGTGGAGGGTGTACCCGAACGAGGCTTGTGGCCTGCTGCTTGGCCAGGCCGGAAGCGGCATAATCCTGAAGTTCGTGCCAGTTGAGAACGCGGCAGCTTCCAGCCGGGTTTTTGAGTTGGACGGCTTGGGCTACATGGCGGCAGAGCGCCTGGCCGACAGCGCCGGGCTAGACGTTGTCGGGGTGATGCATTCCCACTCTCACACCGCTGCCTACCCCTCAGCCACCGATCTGGCCGAAGCCAAGAAGCCGTTGGTTCCTCCCAGCTGGCACTGGCTGATTGTCTCGCTGGCAGCAGGCGTTCCTGAGACCAGGGTTTTTTCCATCGAACCAACGCTGCCCAACTTCGGAGAGGGAGCCGCAGGAATAGCCGAGGAACAGTTGGTGTTGACTCCTTAGGAATCCCGACTATTCCTGTCGGCTTTATCAGCAATAGCGAATTGGAGCTGCTGTGACCACGTTTTCTGCCACGCCCCCAACTGCCACCGGTCCATCTGTGAGTGTGTCCGTGAGGCTGCCGACCGTTCTGAGGCCTCAGGCTTCAGGCCAAAGCACTGTGGCGGTATCTGGCCGCACCGTTGGCGAAGTGTTGGCTGACTTGGTTGGGATGCACCCCGACCTGCGCTCAAGCCTGCTGGACAGCGAGGGCAGCCTGCGGAAGTTCGTGAACGTGTATGTGGGAGACGAAGACGTGCGTTTTCTCGATGGGCTCGACACGGTGGTGGCCGCTGGTAACGAAGTAGCAATTCTGCCCGCAGTCGCCGGAGGCTGATCATGGCGGTTGCGGCATCGGTTCTTGACCTAATCGGCAACACCCCGATTGTTGATGTGTCTCATCTCAGTCCGAACCGCGACGTTCGAATCCTGGCCAAGCTGGAGTATTTGAACCCAAGCGGGTCGATCAAGGATCGAATCGCGATCGCGATGGTGGAGGCTGCCGAGGCCGCGGGCGAGTTGAAGCCGGGGAAAACGGTGATTGAGCCGTCTTCTGGCAATACGGGAATCGCACTGGCAATGATCTGTCGGGCGAGGGGCTACAAGCTGAAGGTGGTGCTGGCGGACAACGTGACCGCCGAGCGCCGCGAAGCCCTCTTGGCCTTTGGAGCCGAGATCATTCCGTCGCCGGCAGCAGAGGGCTCCAACGGTGCTGTGCGCCGAGCCCAGGCATTGGCTGTGGAGCATCCAGAGTGGGTGTTTCTCTACCAGTACGGCAACGAGGCCAACCCCTTGACCCACTATGAAACAACCGGTCCCGAGATCCTTAGGGATGTTCCCGAGATCACTCATTTTGTTGCCGGGCTTGGCACCAGCGGAACGCTGATGGGTGTTGGCACCTACCTGGTCGAACAGAAACCAGGGGTGAAGATTTACGCGGTGGAACCTCCGGCAGGCGAATCGTTGGAAGGGCTCAGGAGCCTTGACGACGGGTATGTGCCACCGGTCTTCATCAAATGGGGCGGGCTGGAACTGCTGGACGGAAAGCGCATTGTTCGACCCGCAGAGTCAATTGAGCATGCCCGCAGCCTGGTTGCCTCGGGGATCTTCGCCGGGATCAGTGCCGGAGCCGCGCTTGGGGGCGCGACCAAGGTGGCGAAGGCCTGGGATGCGCAGGCCAGCGGCCCCGCAACGATCGTCTTTATCGTCAGCGACGGCGGCTGGAAGTACCTCTCAACCGGAGCATTCACCGATTCTGTGCCAGACGCGGCCCGCTCCCTCGAGGCCATCAGCTATTTCTGAATCTGCACGCGCACGAGGCCAGCCCCCTCCGGGCTGGCCTCGAGCGGCACGTGTCATCACCCACGACTTCTTCGGTCACCGGTCACTATTTTGTCCCGGTGACCGAAGTGCTGAGAGCAAAGTAGATGCGGGCGCTGTGCTTCTCAAGGAATTGGGAACCTCTGCCCATAAAGAACTAGGCCTAACCTCATCACCGTGCCAGGCGATCCTCGACCGATAGGGATGTTCGACAGCGGGTTCGGCGGGCTCACTGTGGCCAGGGCCACCATTGACCTGCTGCCGGGTGAGGATCTTGTGTATCTGGGTGACACCGGTCGGTATCCCTACGGCTCCAAACCGTTGGACGACGTGCGAGAGCACGCCATTGAAATAGCGAACCACCTGGTCGACAAGTTCGATATCAAGGTCTTGGTTGTTGCTTGCAACACCGCAACGGCGGCCGCCCTCAAAGACCTTCGGGCCGATCTCTCAATTGATGTGCTCGGAGTGATAAAGCCCGGCGTGCGGGCTGTTGTGGAACGCACCGATTCCAAACGAATCGGGGTAATTGGAACCGTTGGGACAGTTTCCTCGGGGGCCTATGAGTCTGCACTGGCCGCCCTTGATGACCACATCGAGATCGTTACCTGCGCCTGCCCCGGGTTGGTCGAGTTCGTAGAGCGCGGCGAAACAACAGGAGAACGAATCCAGATTCTGGTTGAAAGGCTCCTGGCCCCCATCGTTGAGGCCGACGTTGACGTGCTGCTGCTTGGCTGCACCCATTATCCGTACCTGGCCCGAGCGATCTCCGACGCGGTTGGGCCAGAGGTGATCCTTGTCTCCTCGGCGGACGAGACCGCATTCGAGCTGGCCCGATTGCTGGAATCCAAGGGCCTTGGCACCCCGGACGAAAACACAGCCGGGTCGGCCCGGTTCATTTCCTCAGGCGACATTGCATCTTTCACCCGAGTCGGCAGCAGACTCCTAGGGCCCGAGTTGGTTGACGCTGAACACTGGAGACCCAAGTATGCGCCCTGATGGCCGAACCCCTAGCGAGCTACGTCCTTTGAGTTTCGAGCGAGACTTCACAGACATGGCCGACGGTTCTGTTCTTGTGAAGTTTGGTCGCACCCAGGTGTTGTGCACCGCCTCGGTTGAAGACGACGTTCCTCGCTGGCTGCGCAACACCGGAAAGGGATGGGTTACGGCTGAGTACAACATGCTGCCTGGCTCCAGCCCAGAGAGAATTCGTCGCCGCACATCCGGCCGAGACCAGGAAATCCAAAGACTGATAGGCCGAAGCCTGCGGGCGGTTTGTGACCTGAAGAAGTTGGGTGAGGTCTCCATCACTGTTGACTGCGACGTGCTTCAGGCCGACGGGGGCACCCGCACCGCTTCTATCTGTGGCGGCTTCGTAGCCTTGCACGATGCAATTACCCGGGCGGGAATAGAAACCGGGCCACTTACCGATCAGTGCGCCGCTGTCAGTGTTGGCATCATCGATGGGGAATGCAGGCTTGACCTTCCATACGTTGAGGACGCCGGTGCCGAGGTTGACATGAACGTTGTGATGACCGGCAGCGGCGAGCTAATCGAAGTGCAGGGCACCGCCGAGGGAGCGGTCTTCAGTCGAGCCCAGCTGNNNNAAATCACCACAGCCCAACAAGCCTGCCTGGCAACCCCGCCGGGCATCAGGCCAGACCGAGGCCAACCTTGAGCAACAGGCCTGTTCTGGTTCTGGCATCGGCCAACCCAGACAAGGTTGGTGAACTAATAGATCTGCTCGGCGACCGCTTCGAGGTTCAACCCCGTCCCGCCGATTTGGCCGAGACAATTGAAGACGAGCCAACTCTCACCGGGAACGCTCTGAAGAAGGCAATCGAGGTTGCTGAGTTCACAGGCCAGATTGCCCTGGCCGACGACACTGGCCTGTTTGTTGATGCCCTCGACGGCAGGCCCGGCGTGCACACCGCACGATTCGCCGGGCCGGACGCAACCTATGAGGACAACGTCGAGAAGCTGCTTGCCAGCCTTGATGGCAGCCCCGAAGATCAACGGGCCGCAACCTTTCGCACAGTGGTGGCGCTGATTCGCCCCGACGGCACCGGCCTTACCGCCGAGGGCGAGGTGGCGGGTGTGATCACAGCAACCAGGCGGGGCGCCAACGGGTTTGGTTATGACCCGGTGTTCCAACCAACCGAGGGCAGCGGGGCAACGTTTGGCGAGATGAGCGCCGACGATAAGGCCGAGCTGAGCCACCGAGCCAGAGCAATGGCCAGCCTCGAAACCGCCCTCGGCCAGGTTGACCTATCCGAGTTCGGCTGAGGCCAGCCCTTTTTGGCCAACAGTGTGCGGACGGGGGGACTCGAACCCCCAAGCCCAAAAGGGCGCCAGGACCTAAACCTGGTGCGTCTGCCAGTTCCGCCACGTCCGCGTGGCGACCCAAGATTACCGCGGAGCGCGCAGGATGAAACAGTAGCCTGGCAAGCTATGACAATCCCAGGCGTGCCCGTTGCCGAAGCCCTCTCGGGAGGATTCGGATTCGACATCTATCAGCAGCTGCTGAAAGAGCGGATCGTGTTTCTCGGCCAACAGGTAGACGATGCCATAGCCAACTCTATTGCGGCCCAAATGCTGTACCTGGCTGGCCAGGATCCCGACAAGGACATCTGGCTCTACATCAACAGCCCTGGCGGTTCGGTAACGGCCGGGATGGCTATTTATGACACCATGCAGTTCGTCAAGCCCGACGTGGCAACGGTTTGCCTCGGCCTTGGCGCATCCATGGGCCAGTTCCTGCTTACCGCCGGAGCCGAAGGCAAGCGCTACGCCCTGCCTCACTCCCGCATCCTGATGCATCAGCCAAGCGCCGGCATCCAAGGCCAAGCCAGCGACATTGCAATCCAGGCCGAGAACCTGGTGAAAATGAAGCGCGAGATGGCAGAGCTCATTGCCCAGCACTCGGGTCAAGACGTTGACACAGTGATTGCCGATTCTGACCGAGACAAATGGTTCAGCGCCGAGGAAGGCCGAGAGTACGGCCTGCTCGACAAGGTGATAGCCAGGGCAGGCGAGCTGGCCTAGCCGTCCTTCGGGCCCGGGAAGCAAAGGTCATGGAATTCGACTTGGCCGTAGACCGGATCGCGGCAGGCGGCGACGGCATCGGGCAAGCCCCTGATGGCCGAGTGGTGTTTGTGAGAGGCGGGCTGCCGGGAGACCGGCTTTCGGTGCGCGTAGTTCAGGAGAAGAAGCAGTTCCTGCGGGCCGAGATAGTGCAGGTCAACCGCGGGGCTTCCGGTCGGGTTGATCCTCCATGTATTCACGCTCGCGATGGCTGCGGCGGCTGCGACTGGCAGCACGCCGGGGCTCAGCTGCAAACCCAACTTCGGGTCGCGGTTGTGAGCGACAGCCTCCGGAGGCTCGCGAAGCTGGACGGTGCAGACGTGCGGCCAGGGCCGCAGCTGCCGGTGGATGGCTATCGCACCACCGTGCGATGCATTGTCTCCAACGGCAAGGCCGGGTTTCGGCGGCAGCGTTCACACAAAGCCCTGATTCCAGACCAGTGCCTGGTTGCTCACCCTCTTGTTCAAGAGATCATGAGCAGCGGCAACTTTGGCGAGGCCAACGAGGTGACAATACGAGTTGGGGCTCGCACCGGAGAACGCCTGGTGCAACTGGACGAACGCGCCGAAATTGCAGTGCCCGCCGATGTGCTGGTCGGCTGGCCCGACCGCGTTGAGGCCGTTCATGAAGAGGTGGCCGGGCATCGTTTCAGGATCTCTGGCCGATCGTTCTTTCAGTGCAGGCCAGACGGGGCCGAAGCCCTGGTGCAGCTCGTTGCCGAGGCCATCGATGGCAGCGACGGCCCGCTGGTAGACGCATACGCCGGTGTCGGCCTGTTCGGCACCGTGTATGGCCAGGAACGGGCGGTTACCGCTATCGAGAGGTCATCGTCTTCGGCCGCGGATGCGGTGGCCAACTTGGCGGCGCATGCCAAGGTGGAAACAGTGGCGGTTGAAGACTGGCTGCCCACTCCAGCCGCGGTGGTTATCGCTGACCCGTCCCGCCGAGGCCTGGGCCCTGCGGGGGTAAGGCCTCTAGTGGCAACGAAGGCACAGGTAATTGCGTTGGTCAGCTGCGACCCTGCGTCGCTCGGGCGGGATGCGGGCTTGCTGACGGCCGCCGGTTACCAGCTGGACTGGGTGCGGACCTTGGACATTTTCGGCCACACGTCCCATGTTGAAACGGTTTCGCGTTTCAGCCGCTCCTAAGCCAGAAAGCTGGACGCCCGCCGGGCCGGGGCCTCGGTAGCAGACCAGTGCCCCTTGAGGTCTGGTCCGAATGCTGTTTCCACGTGGCTTGGCAGCATCGGCCGGCCAAGGAGGAATCCCTGGGCATCTTGGCAGCCAAGCTCCTGGAGAAGTGACAGTTGCCGATGGTCTTCAACCCCCTCAGCGGTAACCGTTGCGCCCAACCGGCCCGCCAGGTCGATGATTGACTCAACGACGACCCGCGAGCGCGGCGTGTCCACCATTCGCCTCACAAATGAGCGGTCGATCTTGATCACATCTGGTTCAAAATCAACAACCCGGTGCAGGCTGGCTCGGCCTGTCCCGAAGTCGTCGATTGCGATTGGCACGCCCTTGTCTCGGAGGCGGTTGAAGGTTGCGATAGCAGAGCCCCTGTGGTCAATTCGATCCCGCTCGGTGAGTTCAACGCCAAGCGTGCCCAGGCCGGACTTCGAAGCTCTCTCGATCATTTCCACCAGATCCGCGCGCATCACACTGCGGGCTGAAACGTTCACCCACATTTGGATACGGTCACCGGCAGCCCGACCCGCGCTCCAGCGGTCCAGACGGGCGCCGGCTTCGCCGATCACCCATTCGTCAAGCTCCAGGATCAGTGAGGACTCTTCGGCCAGCGGCACAAACTCTCCCGGCCCGAGAAGGCCTCTCACCGGGTGCTCCCATCTCACGAGGGCTTCGATTCCCGTGATGGCGAGGGTGTCCAACCGAACTATTGGCTGAAAGACCAGTCGAAGCTCGCCGTTTTCAATTGCGCTCTGCAGCTCACCGGCCAACGACATGTGGCGCATCAACTCTTGGCCGATCGGTTCGCTGAACAGCCTGACCCCGGCTCCACCCTCTCGCTTAGCTGAATACATTGCGGCGTCGGCCTGAGCGAGAACCGAATCGATGTCTCCGTCGCCCATTGATTGGGCGATACCGATTGATGCGTTGATCCGGCGCTCAGTTGAGCCAAGGGTGAACGGCTCTCGCAGTGCTCCGAGCAGGCCCTTGGCAACGGCCAACAGATCCTCGGCCCGTCGCTCTCTCGCCACCAACACAACAAACTCGTCACCACCCTGACGGAACGCCGTGGCGTTTGACGGCAGGCTTGACTCGAGACGCCTGGCCACTTCAACCAACAGGGCATCCCCGGCTGCGTGCCCAAGGTTGTTGTTGATCCACGCAAACTGGTCCAGGTCGATTCCAAGCAAGCCAAATGGTTCGCCCCGTTTGCTCAGGGCCTCAATGTCTTCATACATCTGCCTGCGGTTTCCGAGGCCGGTCAGGTCGTCGGTGAACGCCGCCTCGGAAAGGGCAGCTTCGAACGAAAGACGGTCCAGAATCAGACCGATGAGGCGGCCGACCAAGCCGTGAACCGCCAGCTCTCCGTTGCTGGGGCGTTCGGCTCCAAGCCGCAGAACCTCGAGGTAACCGACAACTTCACCCGATGGGCTGAGGGCCGGGGTGGTGACGCAGCTGCTGTGCCCCGCTTCTGCGAGGGCGGCGGTGGCGCTCTGCCAGTGCGGCAGTGGCTGAAGGTCAAGCTCAACATGGGAAAGCCTGCGACTCTCGGCTTCACCGAGGTTGCCTCCAGCGTCCTTGACCGAGGTTCCCAGCCACCGGTTGAGAACCAGGCGGCTCACAGGGCCGGTGGTTACAGGTTCCAACAGACCGTCTGGGTTTTCAACGTGGATGATGGCAAGGCTGCCCTCGATGTGACGCTCGCAAAGATTGGCCAGCTCAACCAGGCACGCGTTTCTGGAAGTGCCAGAGCTCAGCAGTTCCAGCACCTCGATCTGTTCGAGGGCCAGTTGCTCGGCCCGTCGCCGTTCTGTGAGGTCGGTTAGGCGAAAGGCAACAACTCGGCCTTCCATCAGCGTCTCGCCCGAAACGTCGAATGACCGGTAATGGCCTGGCCCAATCCGCAATCGGTACAAATCGGCGGGGCGGATGCCAGGATGGGCTACTGCTTCGCTGAAAGCGCCAACCGCCCGGTCCAGGTCTCCGGCGTGGATCAGATCGACAGCACTCATTCCCAGCGTGTCGCTTTTGGGAAGTCCGAAAGTTGCCAGGGCCTCTTCCGACGCGGCGCGCACCACAAAGTCGTCGTCAACAACAACGATCAGGGACGAACCGTCGTCCAACTCTCCAATGAGTTCGGCCCAGTCGGGTGCCGCCGCGATATTCACCATCAGTTGAGCATCGGCGTGGAACTGACACAGATTGAGCAGGCGAAGGCTCGGACAACGAAACTTGAGTCATTTGACCTGCTTTAGTGAGCTGCTTTTGCCCTTCTTCTGGCCTCGCCCTCGGCCAAAAGGGCCGCTCGATTCTGACTGTCAACCAACATGTAGGAGTCTCGCCACTCTTCGGTTGGCCACCGAATGGGGGACTGGACGGTTGTGCGGGGGTTGTCGGCCGATTCCAGGAGGCTCAGGGCAAGGCGAAGAGTGTGGTTTTGGGCATCGGAGTTTTCTGGGGGACCCATTGGGTTACCCAAAGGTAGATCGGTGAATACGAACCGTGTAACACCGCATTCCTCAACGATGTCTCTGGCACTCCCGATCACGACTGTTGGGATTCCTGCTTCTTCTATCTGGCGGGCTACCAGGCTCACGGCCTGGTGACAAACCGGTCACAGGGGCACAAGGATGACCGCATCCACCCGGTCTTCTTTGCACCAGTCCACGATCTTGGCACCGTCTTCCAGCGTGGCTCGCTGGCTGTAGCGCGTTGGCAGGCAGTAGAAACGGTGTGAGGTTGCACCAACCGTGCCTGCCTCGGTGGCCAGGCGAAGAGCCTGAAGAGGGAGGAAAGATGCCACGTCGTTGGTGTGGGTTGCTTGTTTGTGCCACGAAAGGTCGGCTGTGTACATGGCTTGAGGCGCCGGGTTGGCCTTGGCAGCAAGCACTCGTTTCGGTTTAGATGAGTTGACCGGGAACGCCGTTGTGACCACGCCGATTCGAGCGCGGGTTAGCGGCGCCTTTGGCGGCTGGAAAGGGGCATCGTCGTGCACGGCCCACTGATAGGGAGCTTCGTAGCCCTGGGCGGCATAGAACTCCCTGGACTTGTCGATGTAGCTGACAGCCCGTCGGTTGGCAGAGCGAATTTGACGATCGGCCATTCTGTGACCGTACCGGTTGACGTTACGGGTTTGGGTGGGTTGGTGAGAGGCCAAAGCCGCTTGCTTCGGCTGTTTCTGGTGTGTCGAACCAAACCTCGGCGATTGTGGCGCCGTAGTTCCTGCTGTCTTGGCGGTGATACAGCATCGAGTCGATGTTGCCCTTGATGGGATAACCCTTTGGCTGGTCTCGTTTGTTGTCGGCAAACGGAGCATGAGACCCAGCGCCATAAGGATTGGCATCTCCACCAACAACCTCGCGAGCAGAAGCAGATCCGCCAGAGTCTGGGTGGGTTGGTGAGAGGCCAAAGCCGCTTGCTTCGGCTGTTTCTGGTGTGTCGAACCAGACTTCGGCTCCGGTGGCGCCGTAGTTCCTGCTGTCTTGGCGGTGATACAGCATCGAGTCGATGTTGCCCTTGATGGGATAACCCTCGGGCATGTCTCGTTTGTTGTCGG
>QIKW01000253.1 GCA_003231975.1 Acidimicrobiia bacterium | reverse complement strand
CTCGGTGCGGACGCGACCGGCGGGCAAAAGGTTGTGTTCTCAACCTCTGGCACGGTCATCAAGCACAAGGGATTCTTAAGCGTCTACCAAGAGTCAACCGACGAAGACACAAAGAACGCCGACGAAGACTCTGAGGCTAAGGACGCCGCCGCCGATCCGTCCCAGCAGGTGCTGCCGCCCCTGAACGAGGGTGACTCTGCCACCATCACCGAGTTGAAAGCTGCTGGTCACGACACCCAGCCCCCGGCCCGTTTCACCGAAGCTTCGCTTGTTGCGAAACTGGAAGAGTTGGGTGTTGGCAGGCCCTCAACCTTTGCCTCCATCATGGGCACCATCCAAGCCAGAGAGTATGTCTGGAAGAAGGGGACAGCGCTGATTCCAAGCTTCAAGGCGTTCGCAGTGATCAACCTTCTGGAACAGCATTTTCCAGACCTGGTTGACTACGCGTTCACGGCTCGAATGGAAGACGATCTTGATGAGATCGCCGAGGGCAACGCTGAGGCGCTGCCCTACCTCTCGGCCTTCTACTTCGGCTCCGACGGGTATCCCGGCTTGCACGAAAAGGTAGAGACCCGCCTTGGCGACATCGACGCAAGAGCGGTCAACTCCATTCCAATCGGCGCCGACTCTGACGGCGTGGCAATTGTGGCAAGAGTTGGTCGTTACGGCCCGTACCTGGAGCGTGGCACAGACCGAGCATCGATCCCCGAAACCGTTCCTCCCGCCGACCTAACCCCTGAGGTTGCTATTGAGCTGATCGAAGCTCCGAAGGACAATCGGGTGCTTGGCACCCACCCCGACAGCGGCCTGGAGGTTGAGGTCAGGGCCGGTCGTTTTGGTCCCTATGTCCAGATGGGTGAACACAACGAGGAAACAGGCGAAAAGCCACGAACAGCCTCTCTGTTCAAAACAATGGAGCCTGCCGACGTCACACTTGAACAAGCGGTAACGCTGTTGCAGCTGCCACGGCTAATTGGTGCTGACCCCGCAGACGGCGGCGAGATCACCGCCTTCAACGGTCGGTACGGGCCATACATAGCCAAAGCGGTGCCCCAAGAGGACGGAACGCTCAAGAGCGACAGCCGCAGCCTGGAGACCGAAGACCAGCTGTTAAGCATTAACCTCACGCAGGCTTTGGAGGTGATGGCACAACCCAAACGACGCCGGGGCCAACAATCCGCGGCATCCCTGAAGGTCGTTGGGATGGACCCCGCAACCGACAAAGAGGTGCAGCTGAAGGATGGCCGCTTCGGGCCGTATGTAACCGACGGCGAAACGAACGCCAGCCTCCGCAAGGGTGATGACCCCGAGACAATCACAATCGAACGGGCCTCAGAGCTTCTGGCCGATCGACGAGCGAGGGGGCCAGCCAAAAAGAAGAAGGCAGCCAAAAAGAAGAAGGCAGCAAAGAAGAAACCGGCCAAGAAAAAGTCAGCAAAGAAATCTGCTGCCAAAAAGACGGCAGCAAAGAAGACTGCCGCCAAGAAGACCACTGGGGCTACCACTACCGAGCCGACGGGAAGTGTGCAGGCAGCCATCGATTCGGTTTCGCCTGAGCCCGCCGACGACGCCTTCTGAGCTGGCTGAAGAGTGTGCTGTGACTCCTGAGCTGGCCCCGCAGGTAGCCAAATGACCGACCTCCCAGATCCGTGGGGGTCGGTGCTTGGCCAGGACGAGGCAACCGCCCGTCTTGAAAGTGCCGCGCAAGCGCCCGTGCACGCCTACCTCTTTCTTGGTAGCCCGGGGGCAGGCAGCTATCACGCCGCCCTCGGATTTGCCTGCCTTCTTCTCTCGGCCGAGGCTGAGGCGAACGGAGCCATGGTTGCAGCAGAGCGACATCGTCGCCTGGCGTTGGCCGCTGGCCACCCGGATCTTGTCATCATTGAGGCAGGAGGCACCATGCTGATGGTGGCCGACGCCGACGAGATCATTCGGCAGGCCTCAACCAGCCCGGTTGAAGGCAAACGCAAGGTGATCCTGATTCGTTCTGTCGAGATCATCAACGAAGCAGCAACAGGCAAGTTGCTGAAGATCATCGAAGAGCCGCCCCCAAGTGCGGTGTTCGTGCTTCTTGCCGAGGAGGTCCCGCCCGAAATAGTCACAATCGCCAGCCGCTGCGTTCCCATTGAGTTCGCCCCGATTTCTGCTCAGGTGATTGAGACGGCGTTGTTCGCCGACGGTGTCGACCCCTCGCGAGCCAAGGCTGCCGCTCTGGCTTCAGGGGGCGACATGGTTCGGGCCAGGCTGCTGGCAACAGACGATGCGTTGGCCAAACGAACCGAGCTGTGGCAAAACATCCCGACCCGTTTGGACGGCTCTGGGGCGCTTGTGGTTGAGCTGGTGAGCCAGGTTCGCGACGCAATGGACGCAGCCCAGGAGCCGCTGGCCTCCCAGCACAGCCAACAGCTTGACGAACTACAGGAACGGGTAGATCTCACCGGTGAGCGCGGCTCTGGCCGAGCTGTTCTAGTGGCTCGCCAGAAGCGAGAGATCCGCAAGTTGAGAGCAGACGAACTCAGATTCGGTTTGGCAACCCTTGCCCGCGCATACCGGGATCAATTGGTTGAAGCGGCCAACCCTGAGGCCGAGCAGGCCGTGGCTGCGATCCAAACCGCGGTGGAGGCCCTGATCCGAAACCCGAACGAACCGCTGCTGCTTCAGGCGCTCTTCCTGGATCTAGTGAAGAGTCCGGCCGCTGGATTCGCAGGATGAGATAACCCTCAGCCGGACCTTGGCGTGGCCGGTACAATTGAAATTCTTGCCCGGATAGCTCAGTCGGCAGAGCGTCTCACTCGTAATGAGAAGGTCGCGAGTTCAATTCTCGCTCCGGGCTCCAAACGAAACCGGTAGGGTCCGCCGAAGTGGCTGATCAAGCAACCTTTGTTGAGGACACCGAAGAGTTCATGGCGTCGCTGTATTCAACGGCGCTTCGGCTCACCCACAACCCGGCCGACGCCGAAGACCTGGTGCAAGAAACCTACCTGCGGGCGTTTCGCAGCTACCAGTCGTTCACCGCGGGCACCAACCTCAGGGCCTGGCTGTTTCGGATTCTCACCAACGCCCACATCAACCGCTACCGAGCCAAGAAGCGCCGACCCGAGGAAACCGATTTCGACGACCTCGAAGACTTCTACCTGTATCGGAAGCTTCAAAGCCCCGGCGGGCTCGGTCGCAGCGCCGAAGACGAGTTGATGGATCTCTTTTCCGATGCCGAGGTTGTCTCGGCAATCGACGCCCTGCCAGAGGCTTACCGCACCGCCGTGCTGCTGGCTGACGTTGAAGGATTTGCATACAAAGAGATCGCCCAGATTCTTGACATTCCGATCGGAACTGTAATGAGCCGCCTCCATCGTGGAAGAAAATCGTTGGAGCGCGAGTTGTACGACTTTGCAGTCAGACGAGGCCTGGTCGACCCACCGGCGGAAGAGCCAGTCACAACACAATGAGCAGCAGCCAATGAGCCAATCCGAATGAGCCAATCCGAACCAGAGGCCCAGAACTCCGGCGAGCCGCTGTGTTCTGGCGACGATTGTTTGGAAGCTGTTGCGAAGCTCACCGAGTTTCTCGACGGGGAACTAACCGACGAGCGGCGGGCCGCAATTCAGGTGCACCTCGATGATTGCTCGCATTGTCTCGGTGCGTTCGGCTTTCAGGAAGAGCTTCGGGCCGTCGTCAACCAGCGCTGTCGATCACGGCTTCCTGACGGGTTGAAACGACGCGTGTTAGAGGCGCTTCGCGCGCTTGACCCCTGAGCCCCTAGACTGATGCCCATGTTCGCTGTTGTTTGGCACTACTGGATTGGATTTATCCTGGCGTTCGCCTCGCTGGGGCTGGTTATTTCCATTATTGCCGGGTACTTCATCAAGGTGGAGAACCCCAGATACCCGAAGAAGTAGCAGATGGGTGTTTCGGTTGATTGGGATGTGGCCAGACGGGTGGCTGCCCGGATAGGCGGCTCTGACCCCTTTGCCGACAGCTATCTAGGCCGGTCACTAGAGCCAGACCTTCTGGAGCTCACAGCGCAGGCTGAGGAGCTTGTGACAGCTGAAACCGGCATGGTTTCGTTGGCCGGGGCGGCGAAGGCGAAGGTAACTGACAGGGCCGGGTGGGTTGATGCCAACCTGGCCAGTTTCGACCGTCTCACGCGGCCCCTGCTTGACCGATTGAACACCGAAGACCCCGAAGAGGGCGCCCCCCAGGGCCGGGTGGCCCAAGCCATCGGCTCTGTGGTTGGTCCTGTGCTTTCCACGGTCGGACCAAAGGTTGCCGGTGCCGAGGTTGGGGCCCTGCTTGGCTGGATGTCTGGTCGGGTGATCGGCCAATACGACCTCTTGATCATCGAGGACGAAAAGCCCGAAGAGCAAGACTGGGTCTACTACGTAGGCCCGAACGTTCTTGGCCTGGAAAAGCGCTACGGCTTCCCGCCCCGAGAGTTCCGATTGTGGATTGCGATTCACGAATGCACCCATCGGGCTCAGTTCACCGCCGTTCCTTGGCTGAGGCCGTATTTCCTTTCTCTGGTCAACGAGTTGATGAGCGATCTCGACCCAGATCCCGGTCGGTTCATTCAGACAATCCGCACGGCCCTCCAAGAGAAACGAGCTGGGGGCCCTGGCCTTACCGACGGTGGGATCCAGCAGCTGTTTGCCTCACCCAAGCAGCGTGAAGTGTTAGACAAAGTCAGCGGGCTCATGAGCCTGCTTGAAGGGCACGGAGACATCGTGATGGATCGGGCGGGCAAGAATTGGATTCCCAGCCAGCCCCGGTTTGCCAGAGTGATGAGCCAACGGCGCTCCAGCGCCAGTGGGCCGTCCAAGGTGTTGCAGCGTCTGCTTGGCTTCGAGGCGAAACTGGCCCAGTACGAGGCAGGCGAAAAATTCATCCATGCTGTCGAAGCGGCAGGCGGACGCGAACTGTTCGACCAGGTTTGGACCAGCGCCGACGCCCTGCCGAACATCGATGAGATCCGCAAACCCGAATTGTGGATCAGCCGCGTCACGTCGTCGGCCGGCGCCTGACGCGAACAACATGCGCCACGCCGATGGCCCCAGCAAGCTCCAGCAGTTGGCGCAACCGCTGCTTGGCCGCTGCCGGTTCCCTCAGCCGCCCGGCATGGTTACGTGCGCCGTTTCGGGGGGGCCCGACTCGATGGCCCTGCTTGTTCTAGCTACTGCCGCTGGGCTGGAAGTTGAGGCAGTTCACGTCGATCATGGCTTGCGGCCCGGCTCGGCAGGGGAAGCCGAAGTTGTTCAGGCCGCCGCGGCCCAGTTTGGGGCACGGTTTCGCTCTGAGCGGGTGTCGGTGGCGGCCGGAGGCGATCTGGAGGCCAGAGCCCGAGTGGCTCGACGAGCCGCGGTGGGGCCAGAGGCACTAACCGGCCACACAGCAGACGATCAGGCTGAGACTTTGCTGATCAATCTGTTGCGAGGGGCCGGCCTGGCGGGCCTGGCCGCGATGAGACCTGGAGGCGTGCACCCAATTCTCGAGCTGCGGCGTTCAGAAACCCATCAGCTTTGCGACGACCTTGGGCTTGAGGTGGTAACAGACCCCAGCAACCAGGACCCTCGGTTTGTTCGCAATCGGGTTCGCAACGAACTTCTGCCCCTGATGACTGAAATCAGTGACCGAGACGTGGCGGTGCTGCTGAATCGCACCAGCGATCAAGCCAGAGTTGTCGACGATTGGATTCAGGAAAGTTCATCCGCCGCAGTTGAGCCAACCCTGGCCTCATCCCTTGCGGCCGCTCCGCCGGTGCTGGCTGCGGCCGCAATTCGCCGTTGGCTGAGGGACGATGAGGGTCACCCGCCAACCGCGGCCGAGGTTGAAAGGGTTATGGCGGTGGCAAGACTGGAAGCAGTTGCTTGCGAAATTTCGGGTGGCAGGCGCATTCTTCGCACAGCAGGCAGGCTCCGCATCTCCCGTTGATGGCGCATCACCCTGATGAAGCCGTTGCTGAATGCCTACTGCCGAATGAGCCGGTTGCTGGTCTCGGTAGACTAGTTGATTATGCCTAGTACTTGGCATAAGGTTCACACATGGCAGGCTATGACGCTCAAGTACTGAAGGGGATTCTCTCGATGTTGCTACTCCAAGTTCTCGAGAAGACGGAGGACTATGGCTACTCGGTTGTCCTCCGCCTCAAGGAACTCGGATTCGATGGCCTTTCTGAGGGAACCGTGTACCCGGCGCTCACGAGATTGGAAAGCAGGGGATTCCTCGCCTCACAGCTCGTCCCCTCCGATGCTGGTCCCGCCCGCAAATATTACCGGCTGACAAAGGCTGGCACAGCTGAGCTCCGGCGAGCTTCCGACGCGTGGGCGTCTTTGCGAGTCAATATCGACCGCGTAATGTCCGTCGCCTCAGCCACATCCCCACCAAATATGAACAGCGTTCAGCAAGGTTTTGGGCAGGTGACATTGTGAGCAAGTCGCGTACGAATGACTCCCCTCCAACAGTCGACATGGCCAAGATTGTGTGGGCGAGTGCACGCTATGACTTCTGGCTCGATCTCAACTCGGTGCCAAGACGGCAGCGAAAGGCACTGCGTAGTGAACTGAGGTCGAACCTAACCGAAGCCGCAACCGATGTTGGGGCTCAGGCTGCCCTCAAGAACCTCGGCAGTGTGCGAACGCTCGCCGGTGAAATTACCCGGGCCGGTGAACTGCGCTCGCGTTGGCTCGCAGGATGGGTCGCCGCCTTCCTGACTGTCACGGTTCTGATGGTCACGTTCCTTGTCCTAACGCTCTACTACACCGAAGGTGTTCTCGATGCTGGCGCCAGCGAGCCGGTCACTTCGAGCCTCTTCCCTTATTTCGGGTCGGAAGTAGTTGTCGATCCCAGCGGCGGAGGCCTTGCCTGGATAATCGGCCCGGGTCCAATGCCGCTGTTAGCTGCCATTGTTGTCTGGTTGTTAGTCGCCAAACCATGGCGCAGCATCGGGTACCGCAACTTTTCGTACTCTGGCAGGATCAGCCCGCGTTCTTGAGTTCGAGCGACTCGCGAAGTTGCTTCTTTAAGAACTTGCCGGTGGCCCCACGCGGCAACCTCTCACTAGTAATCCAGATGTAGCGCGGAACCTTGTACGCCGCGATTAACTCCCTCAAGTGTTCGCGCAAATCTTCAGCGCCCACGGGAGAGCCGGGTTTCAGCCGGACGGCCGCAGCTACCTCCTCGCCGAGGCGGGCGTCGTCGACTCCGAAAACCGCACACTCCTCAACCGCGTCGTGTTCGAAGACTGCGGCTTCGACCTCGGCGCAGTAGACGTTCTCTCCGCCGCGGAGCACCATGTCCTTGAGACGATCAACGATGTAGAGGAAGCCGTCGCTATCGAGGCGGGCGAGGTCGCTGGTGTGCAGCCAGCCTTCGGTGATCGTTTCAGCGGTAGCCGCCTGCTCGTTGAGGTAACCCTTGATGACTTGGGCACCCCTGACCCACAACTCACCCGTTTGGCCGTCTGGGAGGTCACACCCGTGGTCGTCAACGATTCTTGCTTCGAAGCTTGGCAGAATCGGTCCGGCACTGCTTGGCCGGTCCAGAAGGAAGCCTGCCGAGTTCATCGTGATCACGCCGCAGACCTCTGTCATCCCGTAGCCCGTCGTTGGTCGCGCGGTTGGCGAATCGGAGTGGATGGATTCCACGAGGGCAGGATGAAGGGCGGCGCCACCGCCCCCAAGCGCTGCCAGCGAAGTGGTGTCGTAGTTCTTGAAACCTGGGTGCGAGAGCAGCTCGCGCGACATGACAGGTACCCCACTCATGGTGCTGACCTTTTCGCGTTCGATCAGCCTCAGCGCCTCGCCCGCATCCCACTTGTACATTAAGACGAGCTTGCCTCCCGCCATTGTGGTTACGTGTGCGACGCAGTTGTTGGCGGTCACATGAAACAATGGCGTCACGACAAGAGCAGAACCTGTGCGACGGGCACGCCGGGAGTCTGAGTCTTTGCCAGGTTTATCAGCGCTGGCCCGCCTGGCGGCCTCGGTTGAGGCCGCCACCGCGAATCGCATTCCCATCACGTTGGTACAGCATCCGCGATGCGTGAGTTGCGCGCCTTTTGGACGGCCCGTCGTCCCTGACGTGTAAAAGATGCAGGCATCGCTGTCGGGGTCGATCTTTGCGTCTGGCAGCTCTTGGTTGCCAGCGGTCAGTCGGTCCCAGGGCACCGTTGTTAAAGCGGGCGCGTCGCTGGCCCTGACTCCAACCAGGATGCGATCAGCGACTTCGGCTCTGAGGGCGGTAAGAGCGTTGAGGCGCTCCTCGTCGGCGATAACGACCTTTGGGTTGGAGTCGCGCAGGCAGTGCGCCATCTCGGGCCCAGCCCACCACGCGTTCATGCCCACACACGTCACTCCAGTGGCCACACACGCCCAGTAGGCCAACATCCACTCGGGGTAATTGCGCATCGCGATCGCAACCCGGTCACCCGGTTCCACCCCGTGAGAAATCAACCAGTGCGCAATCTGGGCCACCTGTCGGTGAGCTTCGCGATACGTGATGCGCTCGTTGTTGTAGACCAGGTACTCAGCGTTTTCGAACGCACCGGTGGACAACCAGAGGTCTCGTAGTGTGGACGGAGCGTTTCTGTAGGTTCGCAGGCGCTGACCCCGAACCTCAACATCAATCACCTCGTAGTGGCCGTCGACGGCGGTCCACTCATCCCATACCTGACGGAGCTCTGCGTACAAGGCCTGTCGTTCCTTTCGCCGCTGGCCGCTTCGGTTCTTGCTTCAGGATAGCTTGATAGAAAGTAACTTGCTATAAAGTTAAATGCGATAGGGGGCTGTGCCGGTGAAGATGTTGAGCTGGGTGTCCCACCGGCGCGAAGCGTCCAAGATCTGGTCGGTAGGGTTGGCACCAATGCGGCCCCTGATCCTTGGCATTCTGAATGTGACCCCTGACTCGTTCAGCGACGGCGGCCAGCACGATCAGGTCGAGCTAGCACTCGCCCACGCGGAGCGAATGCTGGCCGACGGAGCAGATCTGGTAGACGTTGGCGGCGAGTCAACAAGGCCAGGCGCGGCTGGCGTCTCCGTCGCAACCGAGCTGACGCGGGTACTACCGGTGATTGAATCTCTGGCTCCCCGCTGCGCTGTTTCCATAGACACCCGTCATCCTGAGGTGGCCAGAGAGGCCGTTGCCTGCGGGGCCAAGCTGATCAATGACGTTTCGGCATCGCTGGCCCAAGTGGCAGCCGATACAGGAGCGGGTTGGATAGCTGTTCACATGCTGGGAATTCCCCAGACGATGCAACGAACGCCCATCTACCCAGACGTAGTCGGCGAAGTACGGGAGTTTCTGGTTGACAAAGCTCAAAGTGCTGTCGCCAAAGGCGTCGGCTCGGTATGGATCGACCCCGGTTTTGGTTTCGGCAAGACTTTGGAGCACAACCTTCGGCTCTTGGCCGAGCTGGATCAGCTGGTGGCAACGGGGTTTCCAGTTGTGGTCGGCACCAGTCGAAAATCGATGCTTGGTCAGTTGCTGGCGGCGTCGGATGGTGTTGAAAGCCCCGTCCCGGCCGCGGATCGACTGGTGGGCTCGGTTGCAACAGCCACGCTGGCCATGCAGGCCGGCGCAGCAATGGTTCGGGTTCACGACGTGAAGGCAACAAAACAAGCGCTCACAGTCGTGCACGGCCCATTGGAGAGAGATGGCCACAACGATTCGTCCAGAACCGCGGCATCATCTAATACAAGAGATTTCGAGCAAGAACCAAATCGGAGGCAACACGTGAAAGGCCAGGCCTGATGGCTAAAGGCAAATGGGCACAGGGCATCGAGCCCCGTCACTTCCGGTGGGTAATCGGAGAGCAATTGGCGATATGTGAACGACCCGGCGGCTACGGAACTAACCATCGCAAGGTCCGGCGCCAGGAAGAGGTGATCTGGATTCGGGAGAACCGATTCGATCACGTGATCTCGCTAATTCCGTCAGACCACAACCTTCACAGTTATGACGAATTGGGGGTTCGCTGGAAGCATTGGCCGTTCCCGCCGTCAGTTGACCCCGACATCGCCCTAGCGCAGATGTACCCCGAGTTACAGACTCTGCTGGCCAGTGATGCGAAGCTTCTGATGCACGTGGAAGAGGTCTCTGATCGCCTCGCCGGTGTGTTGTGTGGTTATCTGCGTTGGTCTGGCCTGGTGCCAGAAACCCCGAACGCCATTGTGGTGATTGAGCAGATCCTGGGTAGGCAACTGGGTGCGATTGGCCGCAATCTGGTGGCAGCGGCCGAGCGGGTGGCCGACGTTGAATCTGCCAGATGACCGATTCCCAACCGCAGCCCCTGGCCGATCGAATTGAAATCCGAGACTTGGAGCTGTTGGTTGTGTGCGGGGTTCTGGAGGAAGAGCAAACCAGAAAACAGCCTTTCCGGTTCGAAATAGACATCTACCTCGACATGACAGAAGCGGCCGCAACCGACGACCTCGCCAAGACAGTTAACTACGGAGCCGTCGTTCAACAAATCGAGACAGATCTTGGCTCAGCCAACTTTGAGCTGCTCGAACGCATGGCCTCCCGAGTGGCCCAGCTGGTTCTGGAAGACCCGAACGCGCAATCGGTCACGGTTACAGCCAGGAAGGTGCGACCTCCGCTTCCGGCCCACGTTGGAACCACTGGCGTTCGGATACACCGCAGCCGACAATGACAGAGGGCTCTTCGGCCTCAGCCGTCAGGGCATTTCTCGGGCTTGGGACCAATCTGGGCGATAGACGCGCTCTGTTGCGAGCTGCGGTTGGGTCGATTCCTGAGTTGGTTGCGGTTTCGCCGGTCTATGAGACCGAACCGGTTGGCGGCCCCCAGCAGGGCCCCTTCCTGAACATTGTTCTGCAGTTGGCCACCCTGCGTACCCCGCACGGGCTGCTGCTACTGAGCCAAACGTTGGAGAAGGCGGCCAAACGAGAGCGGATTGTGAAATGGGGGCCACGCACTCTGGATGTTGACGTGCTGTGGATCGACGGCGTCGCCATTGACGATGCCGACCTAACGGTTCCGCATCCCAGAATGCACCAACGCAACTTTGTGATGAGGCCCCTGTTGGACCTGGCGCCAGAGCTGGTGATCGACGGGTATGACCCCAATACCGCGTTCGGCAAGGTCAGCTCGCTCGGAGCGCTGTGACGCGGGTGGCCGATGGCGGGTCTGCGGGAGCCGACCCAATATGATCCTCAAGAATGATTCCTTACCGGTTTGAACCAACAGCAACTGCGGCTGACCTACACGATCAGCATGGCTCTATCGAAGATGGTTCGGAAACGGGAAAGAAGGAAACGGTTGCCGGCAGGCTGATGCTGCGTCGGGTGCAAGGAAAGTTGGCGTTCGGCACGCTTCAGGATCAGTCAGGCCGGATCCAGCTGTTTGCCCCCAGCAAGGTCACGCCCGAGTTCGACGAGTTCTGCGCCCTAAACATCGGCGATTGGGTCGGCGTAGGCGGAGAGGTGATGAAAACCCGGCGAGGAGAACTGAGCTTGAAGGTAGAGCAGTGGACCCTGCTGGCCTCTGCCCAGCGCCCCTTCCCAGACAAGTTCCATGGGATCAGCGACCAGGAAACCCGCTACCGACAACGCTATGTAGATCTTTGGGTAACCCCTAAGAGTCGCGAAGTGTTCATTAACCGGTCACGGATCGTTTCGCTGACGCGCCGCTGGCTGGAGGACCGAGACTTCATCGAGGTTGAGACGCCCGTCTTTCATCCCATACCGGGTGGCGGCTTTGCCGAGCCGTTCACTACCCACCACAACGCCCTTGACCTCGACCTGTTCCTGCGCATTGCTCCCGAGCTGTATCTGAAGCGGCTTGTTGCCGGCGGTCTGCCCCGGGTATTCGAAATGGCCCGCGTGTTTCGAAATGAGGGGATCAGTAACCGTCACAACCCCGAGTTCACCATGCTGGAGCTCTACCAGGCCTACGCCGACTACAACGACATCATGGCCCTAGTTGAGCAGCTGGTTGAGTTCCTGGCCATCGAACTGCACGGCACGGCCCAACTGCCTTACGCCGGGAAGACTCTCAACCTGGCGGCGCCCTGGCGGCGGGCCTCGATGCTGGAGCTCATTGAAGAGAAAACGGGCCAGGCACTCGATCTGGAAATGGATCTGGAGGAACTCAGAGCGATTGCCAGGAAGCATCACGTTGAGGTCCAGGATTCTTACGGACCGGGAAAGCTGATTCTGGAGATATACGAAAAGACCACCGAGTCCGAACTCTGGGATCCGGTTTTTGTAACCGACTACCCGAAGGAAGTCTCGCCTCTGGCCCGAGACCACCGCGAGTTGCCCGGCTTCACCGAACGATTCGAAGCAATCGTTGCCGGCCGTGAACTTTGCAACGCCTTCAGCGAACTGATCGACCCGGCCGAGCAACGGCTGAGGTTCGAAGATCAGGCCAAGCTGAAAGCGGCGGGCGACCGCGAGGCAATGGTTGTCGACGAGGACTATCTCAGGGCGCTTGAGTACGGGCTTCCGCCAACCGGTGGCCTGGGCATCGGCATCGACCGTCTGGTAATGCTGCTCACCGATGTGCAGACCATTCGCGATGTTGTGCTCTTCCCAACGCTGCGACCAGAAAGTTGAATCGGTATCTGTCTGCTACCCCAGCAGCCCGGCGATGATGAACTCGGCCCGACGGTTTGCTTGGGCGCCCTCGGGTGTTGCGTTGTCGGCAATCGGGTTGGTTTCGCCCCTCGGGTCGGTGGCGATTTGGGCCGGGTTGGCGCCCGCAGCCAGCCAGTACTGGGCAACGGCGTCGGCCCGCCTCTCCGAAAGCCTCATGTTGAACGCCTCGGAGCCAACCGAATCTGTGTTGCTGACAACGGTGATTACAACGCTTTCGTTCTGGGCCATTAAGGCAACGCCAAGGTCGAGTAGTGGAGCGAATGCGGGGTTGATCTCGGCCGAACCGAAGGCAAACAGCACAACGTCTTCAACGTAGAGGGGGGCGCTTTCGGGAAAGCTTGAATCCGGGTTGATCACGTACTCGTTGATTACATTCTCGGGGCCAAGCACTGCGGCTGCCCGGTCTACGATTTCCTGGGCGATCTCCTCACTTGGAACCTCTCCCTGCAGGAAGACTTGGCCGCCTCGCAGCACCGCCCGCCGCTCTTCGCCGTCCAGTTCTAGTGCCGCTGGGTCTACGGGCGCGGTGGTTGAAGTCTGAGTAGTCGGTGCCAGTGTGGTTGTTGGCGCCTCGGTTGTTGGCGCCTCGGTTGTTGGCGGCTGGGTTGTTGGAGGCAGGGTGGTTGAGGGCTCGGTTGTTGGCAACGCTTCAACAATTGAGCTTGTTCGGGCTACCTCGGTTGTTGAGCTGGTGTCGCCTGCAACTATGCCGACCGCGCTGTCCTGGTTGTCGTCTTGGCCAAGTACGAAACCTGCGCCGCCAACAAGAGCCACCAGGGCAACGGTTCCAATAATCGGGAGAATCGGGATTCGCCTTTTTTGCTCCGGCGGGCCTCCTGAATCTGCGGCCGGGACGGATCGGCCAGCCCAGGTTGGTGGCTGGTTCACTTCACGCTCCCTGCGTGTTCGCGCTGTCGGCGCCATTTGATCTGGGCGACCGAGTCGGTCATATCGCGGCTCGGCATCGCCGAGTCGTCAACTTGGTGCTGGCCCTTCGAATCGATCATCCGGACTCCTTCGCCTGGCACTGGATTCTTCCCTGGTGGGTAGATCACCGCCATGTCTTCGTCGGTCAGCCGCTCAAGACCTTCAGAGTGGTCTGAGGGTAGCGACGAAGCAAGGTTCACCGCACTTGAAGCCCGCAGAACGTTTTGCAGCCGACTCACAAGGGTGGGCTGGCCGCAGCGCCGATAGAAGTCGAGCACGTACTGAAGATCTGCTGCCACCAGAAGCGGTGGTGTTTCTTCTGACCCCTGGGAGGCCATGAACTCTTCGATGTCATCAAGTAGTCGTCTGACGGCAGGCAGGTCATCGATGGCCACGTATTGGCGACAAGATGGCAGCTGGGCCAGCCGAATCAGCGCGCGGTCGCCCCGGTCAAGCACATAGATTGGCCGGTTGGGGTGCGTGGTAGCCTGGCGAATGGCAGCTGCCGCCACAAAGGCCGTAACCTCGGGGCCCGGGGTCCCAACCACAAAGTATCGGCTGGCTCTGAAGAGGTAAGAGGTGGGCAACATGTCGGTTTCGGGCAGCCTTGGCTGCTGGGGCGCCGACGAATCGGGAGCCGTCGGGATCAAGCGAAGGTCCAGCACGGCTTCACCTGGGGTTTCCCTCAGGTCAATCACGACATCATCTTGGGTGGTGTGGTCAGGCGTGGGGTGGTCGTTGCTGACCATGCCAAGTTGGTCTGTGTTTTCAGCCATGGCGGACACGAGGCGGGCCGCATGCTTGACGGTAACCCCGTGAGGAACCAAGCCGGTGGCCGTAACCCCTTCGCCGAGATGAGCGAACGCGGTGCCGTTGCTCCGAATCACAAGAAGCGTTGTGCATTCTGCTTCTAACTCGTCAATGGATTCGGCAACAATCACAGCATTCGAGGCCTGACGATTTCCTGGTCCGCCGTCGAAAAGGCGCAGCGCGAACTCGGTGCTCTCCTGGCCCGATGGACGGAGGTGGGGCGCGCCGTCGAGCCAAACCCAGTCATCGCGGTTTTCAGGGTTGGTGATCAGTTCCACACTGAGTTGGTCGGGATGGTTCAGGGCCATGGCGGCAGAAACGATGTGGCGGGCAGAAGCCAACGCGGCGTGCCTGGGCCCCACGATGCCAACTGGCCCCGAATAAACGTCGATTGCGAATGGCACAGCGGCTAAGAAGTCATGGCGGCGCACTACTGCTTCGTAGTCCCACCCAGGGTTGCCGCGGTCTTCAATCGGGGGCTCCCAGCCCAAATCTCCTGACGCCACTGCCAGCTGGCCATCGAATGCGCTAGTAGCCAGTTTGGGCGAAGTGACCAGATCGGTGATGTCGGCAGGCCCGGGGAGCCTGGCTCGAAGCTCCTGGCTGGCGGTTGTGCGGGCCCGCTGGAGTTCTGCGCCCAGATGAGTGGCGGCTTTTGCCTCGTCCGTCTTGCGGTCGCGGGTGGCAGCGGCCCTTCGACGGTGGCGGCGCAGCATTGTGAAACCAAGGCCAAGCACGCCGACCGCTATAAGGGCAAAAAGCCAGGGGTTCAGAAAACCGAGGGCCACCCCGAAGATCACGGTCAGCCCGAAAAGTTGGATCAGCTTCCGTCGGTCGGGGACGGAAGGGGGCCGCACCGAAGAAACCCGAATCTTTGCCTCAGCGGTGTCAGGGCTCGCGGTTCGGACGGGATCAGCTTGGTCTGACGTCACAGCCAGACGCTCTACGGTGAAATGGTCGGTTGAGAGCTGGATTACTTCTCCGGGCTTGACGGCCACCGCGCCGGTAACCAGAACTCCGTCGACGGCTACGGGTTCGGTGCCTCGTAGCACGCTGGTGCGATCTGGAGCCTCAACCACAAGCTCGAAGCTCACAACCTCTGGTTCGCCTGCTCCCAGGCCGTCTGTCTCGGTGCGGAGAGGCCCGAACTGGAAGGCGCCCGAACCAAGAGGCATCGCCCGCCCCGCGGTAAGGCCAGCCTCGTGGCGCAAGCGAACCAGCGGCGCTTCTGCTGCGGTGTCGGTACTGTCGGTGCTGTCGGTTGAATTTCCTTCCACGGGCGAAGACGGTACTGCGGGGTTGTCGAGCGTCACAGGGCTAAGTTTCCCATGCTGCAACAAGCGGAATGGGGACTTCGGACCACAAATGCTCCCAGCCGGGGGCGTTGAGCGCTACACCGTTGTGTCGAACGGGATGCTTTCCAGCAGGTGGTCGGCGGCGCCAGCGAGAGCGGTTGCCGCCTCGTTAGTGCTGACCTTTGCCAGTATCTGTTTTGCGTCGATCACCAGTTCCTGAGCTACCGCCAGGGACGAGCCGATGCCCGGCCCTCTTCGAACAATGTCTATTGCCCGGTTGCGATCGTCCATGGCTAGCCCGTCGGTGAGGAGCTGCCGCAGCAGCTGGCCCTCAGGCCACTGAAGCGTGTGGATCACCGGAAGGCTGTAAACACCCTCGATCATGTCCATTCCGGCGGGCTTTCCCAGTTGCTCATCGGTTGCGACGATGTCCAGGATGTCGTCGACCACCTGAAACGCCATGCCGTACAACCGGCCGAACTCGGTCAGGTTGTTGATGGCGATTTGATCCTGGCCGGAAACTATTCCACCGATTCGACAGGCCGCGGCGTAAAGCGAGGCGGTCTTGCCTGCTATGGATGGGAAGTACTGCTCCTCGGTGCGGTCAACGTCATACATGGTCTGGAGCTCGCCCACCTGGCCCCGGCAGAGCTCGCCGATGGTGCTTGCCAACAGCCCGGCCACCTCAACCCCAAGTTCGGCAGCAATCTCAGAGGCCTTCGCCAGAAGGTAGTCGCCAGAAAGAATTGCCCGAAGATTGCCCCACCTGGCATTCACGCTGATTACCTGGCGGCGCATTTCGGCTTCGTCCATCACATCGTCGTGGTAGAGCGAACCCACCTGCACCAGCTCAACCGCAACACCACCCCGAACAGCCTCGGTACTAGCGTGTTGGCCGTCCGGCAGTGCACAGGCGGCGCACGCAACTGTGAACAGGGGCCTGAGACGTTTACCGCCCGCCCGTATCAGGTGCGAGGAAATCTCGGCCAAATACGGATCATTGTTGAGCTGCACAACCTCAAGCAGCGTCTTTTCAATCCGAGCCTTGTCGGCCGGGGCTGTTGGCAGGAGAGCGAGGGGATTCGTTGCCACGGCCGAATTGTATTCAAACCCAGGCGATTCCCGGGTCCTCACGCCGTTCTGCAACATTCCGGGGGCCGATCACGGCCCATTTGGGAGCTAAGGTACCCCGTTCTTGGAGCTAAGGCTGATCAAATTGGAGCCGATAACTAATAAGAGCCCCCTGGGGGCCGACCTAGGGAACAGCGCGGCCTGTAGGGTTGTTTCTACGTTCTCTCTCGCCGTGCGGACGCACGACGGATCCGGGAGGAGACCCATGTTCGAACGTTTCACAGACCGAGCCCGCCGAGTTGTTGTACTTGCCCAAGAAGAGGCACGGCTTCTTAACCACAACTACATCGGCACCGAGCACATTTTGCTGGGCCTGATTCATGAGGGCGAAGGCGTTGCCGCGAAAGCGCTTGAGTCGCTTTCCATTTCGCTCGACGCCGTCCGAGGCCAGGTAGAAGACATCATTGGCCAGGGCGGTTCGTCGCCAAGTGGTCACATCCCGTTCACCCCGCGGGCCAAGAAGGTACTAGAGCTCTCACTGCGTGAGGCCCTTCAGCTCGGCCACAACTACATCGGTACCGAACACATCCTGCTTGGGCTGATTCGCGAAGGCGAAGGCGTTGCCGCTCAGGTACTTGTGAAGCTGGGGGCCGATCTCAGTCGTGTCCGCCAGCAGGTAATCCAGCTGCTCAGCGGCTATTCAGGTCCATCAGGCCAGGGTGGCCCTGGTGGTCAGCAGGGCGAAGGAAAAGCCAGCGCAACCTCGGGCGGCGGTGGGGGAGACACCCAGTCCGGTTCTCTGATTCTTGATCAGTTTGGGCGAAACATGACCCAACTTGCCAGGGAAAACAAGCTTGACCCGGTAATCGGCCGAACCCGCGAAGCAGAACGCGTCATGCAGGTGCTCAGCCGTCGCACCAAGAACAACCCCGTGTTAATTGGCGAGCCGGGCGTCGGCAAAACCGCAATCGTCGAAGGCCTTGCTCAAAAGATCGCAACCGACGACGTGCCAGACACGCTTCGGTCCAAGCAGCTGTACACGCTTGATCTCGGAGCCCTTGTTGCCGGCAGCCGCTACCGCGGTGACTTTGAGGAACGTCTCAAGAAAGTGCTGAAGGAAATCAAGACTCGGGGCGACATCGTTCTGTTCATAGACGAGATCCACACTCTCGTTGGGGCAGGGGCAGCCGAGGGTGCAATTGACGCCGCCAGCATCCTGAAGCCAATGCTGGCCCGCGGTGAGCTTCAAACCATTGGCGCAACCACCATCGACGAGTACCGCAAGCACCTCGAGAAAGACGCCGCCCTCGAGCGTCGCTTCCAGCCCGTGAAGGTTGAAGAACCAACGGTTGAGCACACAATCGAAATCCTGAAGGGCCTTCGTGATCGTTACGAAAGCCATCATCGGGTCACAATCACAGATCAAGCTCTTGTGGCAGCGGCCAACCTGGCAGACCGTTACATCGCCGACCGTTACCTTCCAGACAAGGCCATCGATCTGATCGACGAGGCAGGGTCTCGGCTGCGCATCAAGCGCATGAGCACGCCTCCTGCCTTCAAGGAATTGGAAGCAGAACTGGCCGAGGTAGTGCAGCAGAAGAAGGCGGCAGTTGAAAACCAGGACTTCGAGGAGGCAGGCTCGCTCCGAGACAAGGAGAAAGAGCTGCTGACCAAGAAGGAAGGCATGGAATCTGAGATCAAGGCCAGCGGGGTTGACCTGTTCGACGAAGTCGACGAGGAATCCATCGCCGAAGTTCTTTCGATCTGGACCGGCATTCCTGTGTACAAGCTGACCGAAGAAGAAACAGAGAAACTCCTTCGGATGGAAGACGAATTGCACAAGCGGGTGATCGGCCAGCACGACGCCATCAAGTCAGTCTCCCAGTCGATCCGCCGCACCCGAGCAGGCTTGAAAGATCCGAAACGACCTTCCGGTTCGTTCATTTTCCTCGGCCCAACCGGGGTAGGCAAAACCGAGTTGGCAAAAACGCTAAGCGACTTCTTGTTCGGTGACGACAAAGCCCTGATCACCCTCGACATGTCTGAGTACATGGAGAAACACACCGTCAGCCGCCTTGTCGGTTCCCCTCCTGGCTACGTGGGCTACGAAGAGGGCGGCCAGCTAACCGAGGCTGTCCGTCGCAAGCCCTTCTCGGTTGTGCTGTTCGACGAAATCGAAAAAGCCCATCCAGATGTGTTTAACACGCTGCTCCAAATTCTTGAAGAGGGCCGTCTTACCGACAGCCAGGGTCGGTCGGTTGACTTCCGCAACACGGTTCTGATCATGACCTCGAACCTTGGCACCCAGGATCTGCGCAAGGCAACGCTTGGATTCTCCACCAACGACGAGGCCGTTTCCTACGAACGGATGAAGGAAAAGGTAGACGACGCGCTCAAGGCGCACTTCAGGCCCGAGTTCCTCAACCGAGTTGATGAAACAATCGTTTTCCACGAGCTCAGCAAGGCTGAGGTCACCGAGATTGTCGACCTGCTCATCAAGCGCACGGTAGACCAGTTGGAAGGCCAGGGAATCGGCCTTGAGCTAACCAGCGAGGCCAAGAGCCTTCTGGCCGATGCCGGTTATGACCCAACAATGGGAGCCCGTCCGTTGCGTAGGGCCATACAGCGCATGATCGAAGACGAACTGTCTGAAAAGCTGCTCTACAAAGAGTTCCGGGCCGGGCAAATCGTTGTGGTCGACGTTGACACCAACGAAGATGGCGCCAAGGCACTCACGTTCACCGCTCACGAAGGATTCCAGCCCCCGTCAACTCCTGAGCTGGCAGAAGCCGGGGAATAGGATTCGGTCCAGTAGGTTTTGGCGGTGCCCAGGGCGTCCGCCACCCGATCATCAAATCGTCACCTATGGCCTTTCCTGGGGTTGTGCTTCCTTTTCCTGGCTGCCTGTGAGTCGGCAATCGATGTGCGAATCGATGTGGCCGAAGACGGTTCGGGCACGGTTCGGGTAGTTGCCGAACTGGACCAAGAGGCAACAGCGGCCATTCTTGACCTCGACAGCATCGGCCTTGCGCTCAGCGATCTCGAGCAGTCCGGCTGGCGGTTAGAACCCCCCGCCCGGCTTGAAACCGGCGGCCTGGAGTTAACGGCCTCGAAGGCTTTTGGCACGCCAGATCAACTGGCCGAAGTTCTGGTCGAGATCACCGGCGAAGCCGGTTTGCTTTCAGACTTTGCGCTTGTCCGCACCAAAGAGTTCGCCAGAGTCGACTATCAGCTCAGTGGGTTTCTGCGGCCGAACGGGTTCGAAGTCTTTGGTGACCAGGCGCTAACCGATGCGTTAGGGCGATCCATCGAGAGCTTCGCCCAGAGGTATTCGGCCGACCCGGCAGACGTCACAGTTACCATCCGGGTAGAGCTGCCCGGCACCCCACGAGACATCGAGACTGCTACGGGCGAAACCCCCTCTGACGAGGCTGGAACCGTCAGGGAATGGTCAACCACCCTGGCAGATGTCGACGCCACTCAGATCCGGTTCGGATCCACCACCCAAACTGTGGCGGCTCTGGTGTGGCGGGGCGTGGCAATCGTTGCCGCCGTTCTTGCTGCCCTTGTGCTCTTGGCCCAACTGCTGGGTGTTCTCCGCCCTCAGACCAGACGCGGCCGCAAGGCCACCAAAGCCAAACCGAAACCCAAACCTCGGGCCGTTCCGGTGATCCCAGCAGAAGAGGCCATCATCGAAGAGGGTGAAGTTCAAACCACTCCGGTAGTGGTTGCTCTTGACGGAATGGGAGTTATTTACCGAGAAGGCAACGACATCCACGAGATCCTCATCCCGTTTGCCCGAGAGATGGGTTCGGTTGTCACAGAAGACGAAATTGTGGCCAAGGCGCGGTCGCTCAGCCTTGGCCGGCTGACACCCGGAGACTTCTGGCAATCACTTGGGATCGAAGGCGACGCCAACGAACTGGACGATCTGTACCTAAGCCGCCACCAGCTAACACCAGGAGTCATAAAGTTTCTTCGCACGCTACGTGATCAGGGGGTTCAGGTGGCCTGCATCACAAACGACGCAACGGCGTGGGCCAACAAACTTCGAACCCGTCACAGCCTCGAAGGCCTTATCGATCCTTGGGTCATGAGCGGCGCCGTTGGCGTCCGCAAACCTGACGCACCAATCTTTGAAGTACTCCGACGAGTAACGGGCCAGCCTCCCGCGCTAATCATGGTTGTCGACGATGAGTTGGAAATGCTCGACGCAGCTCGAGACCTTGGTTACCGCACCGCCTGGTTCAACCCCGAGGGTTCGCTGGATGAGGCGAACGGTCACGCCATTCTTCGCAGCTTCGACGTGCAAACCCCAGACAGCGCGTCGGCCAGCTCATCCCAAACCCCGGCCTGAAACACCGCGGGCTTTCAGGATTCGTTGCGTAGGCGCTCAGAACTAGCGCCGATCCTAGCGAGGCCAGCCCAGACCTCTTCTGCCCTGACAGAGGCAATACCGTCGATCTCATTGATGGCTTCTGGAGATGCTGCGAGAACCTGATCGAGTGAGTGAAACTTGTCGACCAACTGCTCGACCATTGACTCTGAGACCCTGGGAAGCCTGGCAAGGAGGCGGTAGCCACGCGGGTTCAGCGAGGCATCCAGATCAGTGCCTGCTGCGGCCAGGTGGAGGGTTTTGGCCATGATCTCCTCGTTGAACAGCCCTTCGTCGTCGAGATTGGACAAGGCCTCCATTGCCTCCTCAACCCTGAACGACGCGTCTTCTTCGAAGTAGTCACGAATTAGGAGGCGCCGGTCGTCGACAACTCCACCCATTAGTTCGTTCAGTTGCAACCCAACCAGCCGCCCGTCGGTGCCTAGCTCGACCAGGTTTCGTTCGATCTCGTTTGCTATTCGCATCACCATCTCGGTGCGCTGAAGCACCTCGACAACGTGTTTCAGCGTTACGAGGTTGGCGACCTCGAGACCCGAAAGAGTGCTGGTTACGGTGGTTAGCCTGCTGCGGTACCGCTCGAGGGTTTGAAGGGCCTGGTTCGAGCGCTCAAGGAGCCGGCTGACGTTTTCAAGTGGGTGCCGCTGGTCGCCCACGTATACCTGAATTTCCTTGCGGGACTCTGAGATGGCGATAACCGGCACGTGAAGACTTCTGGCCACCCGCTCTGAGGTGCGGTGACGCGTGCCGGTTTCGGCCGTTGGCACGTTTGGATTCGGCACAAGGTGCACATTGGCTCTGGCTATCCGACTGGCGTCGTCGGCCAGAATTATGGCTCCGTCCATCTTGGCCAACTCGGAAAGTCGCTGCGGGGTAAAAGCTGCATCCAGCAGAAAACCACCAGAGCAAATATTCAGCACATCAGGGCCGTCGCCAACAACGATCAGGCCGCCACGACCGGATTGAAGAACCCGATCCAGCCCGTCACGCAGGGGAGATCCGGGCGCGACCTGACTGAGGGCACGTAGAACGGCGCTCTCACCCCTGGGATCCATCATGTCATTCTACTTGATAGCTGCTTCTGATCCGGCAGGGAAGATCACAGTGCGCCAGCCTCGCGGTCTATGTGGCCCAAAGTCGAACGCCGTCCAGGGCTTCAGACATCGTTGCGGCACGAATCAGCTTGAGCCCGGTGGGGCCACCAGAAGTTGACGCTGGAACAATGGCGATTCGGAAACCCAACCGGTGGGCCTCTTGAAGCCGGCGCTCCATCTGAGGCACCGCCCGAATCTCACCCGACAGGCCGACCTCTCCACAAGCCACCAACTCCGGAGGAAACGGGTGACCACGAAGGGCAGACACAATTGCCAGGCCAATTCCAAGGTCAACGCCCGGCTCACCCGCAGACGCTCCACCAGCCGCAGACAAGAACAACTGGAAACCAAATGTTGGAATGGCGGCTCGTTGCTCCAACACCGCAGCAACCAGCCTGGCCCGGCTTTGGCTTACGCCCTCGGCTTGGATGTTGACCGGCCGGTCACCATGAATTGCGGTTAAGGCCTGAATCTCAACCAGAACCGGTCGCTGCCCGTCGAGGGCAGGCACAACGATGGAACCGGGCTCTCCAACAAGGCGGTCGGCCAGGAAGCGGCTGCTTGGATCGGTAACCGGCGCCAGCCCCAACCCGGTCATCTCGAAAAGCCCAACCTCGGCGGTTGTGCCAAAACGATGCTTGGTTGAGCGCAGGAAACGAAGATCGTGATGGCGATCTCCGGTAAACGACAGGACAGTGTCTACAACGTGCTCAAGCAGGCGAGGGCCAGCAAGGGTGCCGTCCTTTGTGACATGACCAATCAAGACCAGAGACACATCAAACCGCTTGGCCGCGCTAACCAAACGCGCGGCTGATTCTCGGACTTGGGAGATCGAACCAGGCGAAGCCTCAAGATCTGGAACAACCAGAGTCTGAATCGAGTCGACAACAACCAGAGCTGGCCCTGTTGACTCCATCAAGGCAACAATGGAATCAACCGAAGTGTTGTCAAGAACCACAAGAGATGGGGGCACCACCCCAAGGCGGCCAGCACGGGCAGCCACCTGAACTGGGGCCTCTTCGCCGGTAACCAACACCACCACAGCCCCCGGCGCAGCCACCGAACAAGCCATCTGAAGGGCCAACGTAGACTTGCCAACCCCCGGCTCTCCACTCAAAAGCGTGACCGAGCCAGGCACCAGACCCCCACCAAGAACACGATCCACCTCGGGAAGGCCAACCGGCCACGGGATGGCCATGCCTGCATCGAAAGAATTCAGCGGCACTGTTGGCTGGCCAGCTACCGACCCCGCCGAAACTGCCTGCCGGGAAACCTGATCAACCGTGGCCCAGCCGCCACACCCCGCACAACGGCCGGTCCAAGCAGGCGCTTCCGCCCCACACTCCCGACAAACGAATACCTTGCGTTTCTTGGCCATTCCACCATCATGACGCCTGGGTGTGACAATTACATTGGGACCTGCTTTGCAGGTCCGGCCTTCGGCCATCCGACTGGGCTGTTCAAGGCTGGTCGCCGATGGCGACTACGCGTGGCGCGACCATATTGGGACCTGCT
>QIKW01000251.1 GCA_003231975.1 Acidimicrobiia bacterium | reverse complement strand
TCAGGACCGGCGGAGCCGGATCCTGCCTGGCTAGGAACTCGGAGAGTTCCCGGGGGCTCCGGCGGAGCCTCTGCCCCCTGGAACCCCCGCGGGGGCAAGTGTCTCGCTTCGCTCAAACTTGCCCAATCCGTTACGCGTTGCCGGCGGCGTCGGCACGCTGTGAAACGGGTGAGCTGGATGGCCCGAAGGCGGGTCCGCGATAGCGACCGTCGTTCCTCGGCCTGCGACCTCGTCTCTTCGCTACTTCTTCGCTTCGCTCAAAACTCGCCTCCCGCCAGTCACGTGTTGCCGACGGCGTCGGCACGCTGTGAAACGGATGAGCCGGATGGCCCGAAGGCGGGTCCGCGACAGCGGACCCCAGTGTGATCGTGTCACGTGTTGCCGACGGCGTCGGCACGCAGCGAGCGGGTGAGTTGGATGGCCCGAAGGCGGGTCCGCGGGAGCGGACCCCAATGCGATTGTCATTTGCCTGGCCACTTGATTTGGCGCTTGTGAAGAGGGCTGTTCGGCAATATGAATTTCGGAAATCCTTGACTTGGGGATTTGACACTGCTCAGCTAGTGGCGGAACTCCCGAGAGGCGGGAGTAGAAGTTAGGAGTCGTCATGAACAAGACCGAACTGGTCGACGCTGTATCTGAGCGGACCGGGGTCTCGAAGAAGGACGCTGGAGCCGTGATCGATGGAATGTTCATCGAGATCTCTCAGGTCGTAGCCGGAGGGGGAGAAAAGGTCACGATTCCGGGGATGCTGTCGTTTGAGCGAGTAGCCCGGAAGGCCCGGAAGGGTTTCAATCCGCAGACCGGTGAAGAGATCATGATTGCGGCTTCAAATGCCGTAAAGATCACTGCTGGAGCCAAATTGAAGGCCTACGCCAAGGGCACGCAGACCCCGCCAACCTGATCAGAACCGCTTTTCTATTCTCCATACCAGCTTCGCCCCGGGGTCACCCCCGGGGCGATCGCTTTTTCGGGCAGACTCTGCACATGACTGCTTCGACCGAGCCCCAGTTGCCGCGCCCGATCGACTTGCTGCCGCACCGCCCGCCCTTCCTTCTGTTGGACGAAATCACTGAACTAGAGCCTGGCAAGCGGGTGTGCGGGCGCTGGCACCTGCGGGGCGACGAGTACTTCTGGGCGGGTCACTTTCCGGGGTTTCCAACACTTCCCGGTGTTTTGATGGTGGAATCGCTTGCTCAGGTTGGCGCCTGCGCGGCCCTTGCTGACCCGGCTCATGAGGGCAAAATCCCGTTCTTCGGCGGGGTCGACAAGGTGAAGTTCCGGCGCCAGGTTGTGCCGGGTGAAACGTTGGATCTTGAGGTCACGTTCAGCCGAATGTCTGGCCGCGGTGCGAAAGGTCAAGGCCGGGCAACGGTGGATGGACAACTCGCCTGCCAGGCCGAGCTGATGGTGGTGTTGGCGCCCCCTCCGAAATAGCCCGAGCCCTGTTTCGCGGAGTCGCCGATGACCGGAGGCCGGCCTGCGATTGCGGCCGCCGCTCCTGCGCTTGTTGCCTCGTCGCTTCGCAACTTTTTTGCTTCGCTGAAAACTCGCCCCCGCCAGTTACGCGTGGTCGCCATCGGCGACCAGCTTCAAGCTGACGACCCGGATTGGCGAAGCCGGGTCTGCAAAGCAGACCCCAATGTAACAGCCGAACTGGCATGGATTAGTGGCGAAAACGCACCTAATCCATGCCAGTTCCAAAATTAGAGGCCGAGTTAGTCAAACCCGGTCACGCGTAGTCGCCATCGGCGACCAGCGGGTGGCCGACGAGCTGGATGGCCGAAGGCCGGGAGGCGGCAGCCGACCCAATATGACCGTGTTTCGCGTGGTCGCCATCGGCGACCAGCTTTGAGCTGACGAGCCGGATGGCCGAAGGCGGGTCTGCGATAGCGGACCCCAATGTGACAGCTAGCTCGGTGGGCCGACTACGACCGAGCCGTTGTGGCCACCGAACCCGAAGCTGTTTGACATTGAGGGGCCCGGCTCCCAGCTTCGTGCTTCACCCATGACAAGGTCTATTGTCGGCAGTTCGGGGTCTAGCTGTTCCAGCCCAACAGTTGGTGGGATGCTTCGTTTTTGGATGGATAGAACAACCGCAGCGGCTTCCATAGCTCCGGCGGCGCCGAGAGCGTGACCGGTAACGCCTTTGGTTGAGGTGACGATTGGCGAATTCTCAACCCCGAACACATTGGCCAGGGCGTGGGCCTCGGCCGCGTCATTCAGCGGAGTTGAGGTGCCATGGGCATTGATGTGGCGTATGTCGGAAGCTGACAGGCCGGCGTTTTCGAGCGCAAGCTCCATGCATCGAACCGCGCCAACACCTCCGGGAGCGGGGGCGGTGATGTGGTGGGCGTCGGCTGTACTGGCCGACCCTAGGATTTCGGCCAGGATGGTGGCCCCGCGGGCTAGCGCCTGCTCGTACTCTTCCAGGATCAGAATGCCTGCCCCTTCGGCGATCACAAAACCGTCGCGACGAGCATCGAACGGCATTGAGATGCCGCGTTTGCTCATTGCGGTCATGTTGCGAAAGCCTGCAAGAGAGGTTGGGGTCAGCGTGGCCTCGGCCCCTCCTGCGATCATGGCGTCGGCGCGGCCGTGTCGAATCAAGTCGGTTGCGTTGCCGATGGAGTGGGTTCCAGCAGCGCACGCAGTGACTGTGTTTTCGCAAGGCCCCTGAAAGCCGTGACGCATCGATACAGCGGCGGCGGCGGCGTTCGGCATCATCATCGGCACCAGAAAGGGTGAGACCCTGCGGTCTCCCTTTTCGTGGCGCTTTACGATTTCTCGCTCGTTGGTTTCGATCCCGCCGACGCCGGTGCCGATCCACACCCCAATTCGGGCCGGGTCTACATCAAGGTTCCCGGCTTGGGCCAGGGCTTGTTGGGTAGCCCCAAGGGCGAACTGGGAAAACCGGTCGGCCCGGCGCGCGTGTTTTGGCGTGTCGAACAGTGGGGTTGGATCCCACTGTTCAACCGACAGAATGTCGCCAACGGGTGGCGACTTGTGGAGCCCCGTCCAGAAGGCCTCGGTGCCGATTCCGCAAGGGGCTACAACACCAAGGCCGGTTACGACGACTCGACGGGTTGGCATCAGAGCTTTTTGGCGACCAGATCGTAGGCGGCGCCGACGGTTTCCACACCGTCAAGTTCCTCTTCGTCGATGCTCACGTCGAACTCTTCCTCAAGCGCCATCACCAACTCGACAAGGTCGAGGCTGTCAGCATCGAGGTCTTCGGCGAATCGAGCTTCGCGTGTGATTTTGTCTGCTTCGACCGAGAGCACCTCAACGGCACAATCTTGGAAACGTTTGAAATTGTCTTCACTCACTTTTGGTTCCTCCTGAACCGGCTGCCAGCGTTGCGCTGGACGTTTGTACGATATCGATTCAGACGGGCGCTACCCGCCCATTCCCAGCCCGCCGTCAACGGGCACGGTTGCCCCTGTGATGTATGACGCAGAATCAGAGGCCAGGAAAGCCACCGCCTCGGCCACGTCTTCTGGCAAGCCCACCCTCCCCAGCGGAACGGCGTCAGCAATTGCGCTGCGAGCGTCCTGGCCAAGGGCGGCGAGCATCTCGGTGTCTATTGGGCCCGGGGCAACGAGGTTGACCGTGATGTTCCTTGACGCGAACTCTCTGGCTAGCGAACGACCAAGCCCAACCAGGCCAGCCTTGGATGCTGCGTAGTTGACCTGACCGGTTTGGCCGATGGCTCCAACCACCGACGACATCAGAATGATTCTTCCCCAACGGGCCTTCATCATGGCCTTTACGGCGCGCTTGGACACTCTGAAGGCGCCACTGAGATTGGCGTCAAGAACATCCACGAACGCAGCTTCGGCCATTCGCAGTACCAAACCATCCTTGGTAATTCCTGCGTTGGCAACAAGCACCTCGACGTTGCCAAGCTCGGATTCAACGGTGTTGAAGGCCATGTTGACGTCTTCGGTGTTGGTTACGTCGCATCGCACCCATAGGAGGTTGTCATCAAGGCTCGCCGGTTTGGATCTGCTGCCAACGGCAACCTGGTGGCCAGATTTGGCCAAAGCATGCGCGCACGCCAGGCCGATCCCGCGAGTTCCGCCCGTTATGAAAGCAACCCGGTTGTGGCCCATCAGGTTCGACTCATCGGCTTTCGCCGGCCCACCGATGGATTGTGGTGGCCCAGGTCATGCCAGCGCCGAATCCCAAGAACATGACGTTGTCTCCGCTTTTCAGCCTGCCTTCGTCAAGCATTTTGTCCAGCACCAACGGAATGGAGGCCGCTGATGTGTTACCCGTTTCTTCCAACCTCATGCCGGTTTGTTCCATGGAGAATCCAAGCTTCTTCCAAGCCGACTCGACGATGCGAATGTTGGCCTGGTGGGGGATGACGAGATCGATCTCCCCAACACTCAGGTCGGCTCGGTCGAGCGCATTGTTGGCAGACCGGAGAATGGCTTTGACAGCCTGGCGAAACACTTCTTTGCCGTCCATCTGAAGCACGTCTCCGTGCTCGGCGTACAAAATGTGGACGAACTCTCCGGCAGCACCAAGGTCGAAAGACAGCAGTTGTCCTTCGCCGCTTGGGTCTCGTTCCACCACTGCGGCCCCGGCCCCGTTGCCAAACAGAATGCCGGTGCCTCGGTCGGTGTAGTCGGTGATGCGGTCGAGAGCTTCGGCGCCTACCACTAGAATCCGTTCCATTCCCTGAAGCAGAAGACCGTTGGCGTGCACGAGGCCGTAGACCCAGCCAGAACAAGCGGCCTGGATGTCCAGGGCGCCGCAGTCCAAACCGAGCGCTTCGGCGACCGCAGGGGCTGTTCCGGGGCAGATGTAGTCTGGCGACGTAGTTGCAAGCAGCAGCTGGTCGATTTCGTCTGGGCCAACGTTGGCCCGCTTCATTGCCGCCCTGGCTGCTTCGGTTGCGAGTTCTGATGTGGTGCCGCCAACGTGGCGCTGACCAATCCCGGTTCGCTCTCGGATCCAGTGGTCTGATGAATCCATTGCCTCGGCGAGGTCGTCGTTGGTAACTATTTCGGCCGGAAGGTACGAGCCGACTCCGGAGAAGCGGAACCCAAGGGAGCTCCCGGCTAGTTGGTGCGAAGCCATGCGATTGGTTGTGATGTAGTAACCCGTTCACCGTTCATTGCCAACATTTCCTGGAGAGAACCCTGGAACGGCGAACGAACTTCAATATCGCCAACGATCCCAACTATTTGGCCTCGCTGCACGAGGCCTCCCTCGGTCACATCGATCGTTGACGTGAAAACGCCCGTGCTTGGGCTGACAACAACCCGCTCGAGGGCGTAAAGGTGCTCACCTTCCTGAGCCGGTCCCGCCGCCGTTGCGCCTGCCAGCTGTTCAAAAAGTGTGTCAACGTCGGCAGGCGTCGACACCGAGACAGAGCGGGAATTGGAAAGCGTCCGCTTGACCATGCCTGTAAGCACAGTTCCGGGGCCAAGCTCTAGGAAGACGGTTGCGCCTGCTTCGGCCAGGGCGTGAAGGGTTTGGCGCCACCGAACTGGGCTGGTTAGCTGCGCCCCCATCAAGGCGCCCCATTGCTTGCCCTCGGGATGAGGCAAAGCATCGACGTTGGCAAAGACGGGTCGGTTCGGGTTGCGAATATCGACGTCGACTATCGCCTTCCTCAGCCGATCAGTAGCCGATGACATGAAAGGAGTGTGGAAGGCGCCGCCAACTTTGATGGACATCACCCGCTTGGCGCCAAGCTCTTTGGCGTTGGCCGCGGCGGCCTCGATGGCCCGGGGGTTGCCTGCTATTACCACCTGTCCTGGGGCGTTGTAGTTGGCAACCCACACATCACCAGCGGTTCGAACACATGCCAACTCGACCTTGTCGTCGTCCAGCCCCAGAACCACCGACATCGTCCCCTCTTCGGCATCTGCAGCCGCCTGCATGGCGTTGCCCCGTTCGGTAACGAGGCGCACTGCGTCGTGGTAGGAGAGAGCGCCAGACGCTGTGAGTGCGGAGTACTCACCAAGGCTGTGGCCGGCATGGAACGCTGGCTCAACGCCCGTTCGTTCCACGGCGTCGAGAACAACCATGCTCATCACAAAGGTTGACAGTTGGGAGTTGCGAGTTTGGCGGAGTTCCTCGGCGTCGGCGTTGAGCAGCAGGTGATTGACGTCTCGATCGGACGCCTCGCTTGCTTCGTCTACCAATTCCCATGAGGGGTGGGTCTGCCAAGCTTCGCCCATTCCGGGTGCTTGGGACCCCTGGCCGGGGAACGTGAATGCAATCATCACTGGGCTCATTGACAACTCAGACCTTGGAAGGGCCCGAGAGGTTTCACGTTTGGGCCAACTTCATGAAGGAATGTGGCGATCATTCCTTCGAAGTGAGACCTCGCGCACCACCCCGGCAAGGACAGCGAGCACCAATAAGCGAAGCAAGTTCGACATAAAGTTGGAGAGCACGAACACAGGATACGCTTCTTGTCCCGCCCGGGTGGCGGAATGGCAGACGCGGCGGATTCAAAATCCGCTGTCCGAAAGGGCGTGTGGGTTCGAATCCCACCCCGGGCACAAGCTGTTCCCCTCAGAATCAGTCCCAAAACCGGCTAGTCGCCGTCGTTAGGAGGTGGTCTTCAACTGTGTCCCGAGCATCAATCGAACGCCGCCTGACGGCACTTAGTACCGAGCTCCTCTCGTTCCGAGAGCAACTCCGGGTTGTGGATGAGCAGATTCTGCACTTTGCCGATTCAGCAGACGAAGCCAGCCTCAGGGCAATTGTTTCGGAAACGCCTCAGGCCGTTAGAGAGCACCGTCACGCCGCTCGCACGGTCACAAACTTTCAGAAGCATCGCAAAGTTGTTTCCGACCGGGTCAGCCTTCTTGAAGGAAAGCAGGACGAATTGCTTGATCAACTGCTGGAGGAGGGCGCTTGACGTCATCTGACGCAAGCAACGCAGCAGCCATCGACACGGCCAGCCAGGGTCATCCCGGCGGCCAGCCGATTCGCATCGTCATTGCCGAAGACGAATCGATGATCCGACTTGACCTGCGTGAAACCTTGGTCGATGAGGGGTACGAGGTGGTTGGCGAGGCCTCCGAGGGGGCCGAGGCCGTTCGCCTGGTCCAGGAGCTCAAACCCGACGTTGCCATTCTTGACATCAAGATGCCCGGCACCGATGGCCTTGTTGCTGCCCAGGCGATCATTGAGCAGAAGCTTGCTGCGGTGGTGATCCTCACGGCCTACTCCCAGCGCGATCTGATCGACCAGGCCAGAGACGCAGGAGCCTTGGCATATGTGGTCAAACCGTTTCACCGCAACGATCTGGTGCCTGCCATCGAGCTTGCTCGGGCGCGCTTCAAAGAAATGGCCGAGGCCTCTGAGGCGGTCGGTGCACTGGTCGACCAACTCGAAACTCGCAAGCTGGTGGATCGAGCCAAGGGCGTCCTTATGGACAAATACCGGCTTTCAGAACGAGACGCCTTCCGGTTCGTTCAGAAGTCTGCAATGAGCAATCGCAGCACTATGAAGGAAGTTGCGAGGAACATTCTGGACGGAGGGCTCGAGCCCTGAGCCGACTCGCGCAAGATTGAAAGCGGCAGGGCTGCGCTCCGGCCGCCGAAGCAATAGGGTCGGTGGCGATGCCGACCCTGATGTTAGTTGACGGAAACTCGCTCACTTATCGAGCTTTCCACGCTCTACCCCCAGACCTCGCGACGGCTTCCGGCCAGATCACGAACGCCGTGTTCGGGTTCACCTCGATGCTGATCAATCTGGTTCGAGACCACCACCCGGACGGGGTCGCCGTAGCGTTCGATCTCCCAGAACCCACCTTCCGCCACAAGTTGAACGACCAGTACAAGGCCAATCGTTCGAAGGCGCCCGATGTTCTGCGTGAGCAGATGGGGTTGGTGCGACAAGTGGTCGAAACCCTCAAGCTTCCGATTCTGGACAAGGCGGGCTTCGAAGCAGACGACATCATTGCCACCTTGGCAACTCAAGGCGAGGCTGCTGGTTTGGATGTCCTCATCGTTACTGGTGACCGCGACAGCTATCAGCTGGTCAAGGATCCGCACGTGAAGGTTGTCTACAACAAACGTGGGGTCAGCGACTATGCGCTCTATGACGAGGCCGGAATTCTTGAACGCGTCGGTGTTACGCCGGACAAGTACGTCCAGTACGCCGCTCTGCGGGGCGACACCTCCGACAATCTGCCTGGAGTCCCCGGCGTTGGCGAAAAGACCGCGGCGAGGCTCATTAATACTTACGGAGGGATCGACGGGGTCTTTCAGCACGTTGGCGAGCAAACCCCCAAGCTGAGGCAGAATCTTGCCGAAAACGAGGCCAGGGCTAGATCGAATGTTGAGATGATGGACCTGGTTCGAGACGTATCGGTAGGAGTCTCGGTTGAACAACTGATGGATCCCCCGGAGTACGACGTCGACGAAGTGAGGAAGCTGTTCGACTTCCTGGAGTTCCGAACGCTGTTCGAACGACTCCGGGAAACTTTTTCCGTTGGCTCTAATTACGAAGCGGCTGCGCCGATCGAGGTGGATCGATCCGACCTGGTGGCTTCGTTAATGCGTGGATCCAACGAATCAGCCCTGGCCGCCTTGTTTGAAGGCGACACCCCGGTTGCGCTGGCGGCAGGTTTTGACGGCTCGGTGCTCACCGGCTTGGCCATTGTCGCTAACTCTGAAGCTTGCGAGGTGATTTGGTCGCCGCTCTCGCAGTTGGGCCAACCGATTGCTGAATTTCTTGCTGGCGACCGCGGGCCCGGTTTCGTCGCCCACGACTGCAAGTCACTTTTGAGGGCCCTTCTGGAAGAGGGGCACGAGGTTGGAGGGTTGAAGCTCGACACCGCCATTGCCGCCTACTTGCTTGATCCAGGAGGCCGCGACTACCCCATTTCTGAGCTGTTGGAGCAGCGCACCGAGTTGCGCTTGCCCGCCGCCGACGAACCCCCAACAGGCCAGCTGGACTTTGGCGAAACAGGCACAACGCCTGCAGAAAGGGCTGCGTTGGATGCGCTGGCGACTGCCAAGGTTTGGCCGTCGTTGTTGGCTCAGTTGGAGAGCGATGGAGTTCTGGACCTGAACGACGATGTTGAGGTTCCCCTGGTTGGGGTGCTGGCCCGGATGGAGAACGCCGGGGTTGGTATAGACCGACCAACCCTGGAGGCGCTCAACGCAGACATGACCGCTGAAGCGCAGGTGCTTTCGGCCGAGATCCAAAATGACGCCGGCCGCGAATTCAACGTCAACTCAACGAAAGTATTGCGCGAAGTCCTGTTCGATGAGCTTGGCCTCACCCCTGGCAAGAAAACGAAGACCGGCTTTTCGACCGATCAGGCAACCCTCGAGAAGCTGAGCGGGGACCACCCCATTGTTGACCGGCTGCTTCGTTACCGCGAGGTTGAGAAGTTGCGCAGCACCTACGGCGAGTCCCTCTTGGCTGCCATTGCGGCCGACGGGCGCATCCATGCCACGTTCAATCAGACAGTTGCCAGAACGGGCCGGCTGTCAAGCGAGAACCCGAACCTGCACAACATCCCTGTTCGATCCGAACTTGGGCGCAGCTTCCGCAATGCGTTTGTGCCACAGGAGGGAACCCGCTTCCTGGTTGCTGACTACAACCAGATCGAGTTGAGGTGCATCGCCCACCTGGCCAAGGATCCAGGACTGATTGAGGCCTTTGCAACCGGGGTCGACGTGCACCGGGCGGTTGCCTCGCGTGTGTTTGACATCTCGCCCGACGAGGTCGATTTCGAGCAGCGGAGCAAGGCGAAGATGGTTTCCTACGGCTTGGCCTACGGCATGGAGGCATATGGCCTCGGGCAACGCCTCGGCATCCGAACCAGCGAGGCCTCCGAAATTCTTGATTCCTACTTCGAAGGGTTTCCTTCGGTACGGTCCTATATGGACGCCACTGTTACCCTGGCGCGAAACAAGGGCTATACCGAGACGCTCTTCGGTCGGCGCCGGATGATCCCCGAACTGCGCAGCGACAACCCCAGAGTCCGCCAGGCCGGAGAACGCCAAGCAATGAACGCCGGAATTCAGGGCCTTGCCGCTGACATCTTCAAGGTGGCTCTGGTCAGGCTCGACCGAGCGCTGACCGCTGGCGATCTGACAAGTCGAGTGGTGCTTCAGGTTCACGACGAAGTAATCCTGGAGGTGCCAGATATCGAGGCCAGTGTGGCCGAAGAGACGGTTGTTGATGCGCTGGCGGGAGCGTTCGACCTGGCAGTTCCGCTTGAGATCAATCTCAGTTTCGGCGACACCTGGGCCGACGCCAAAGAATGAGCTGGCCTATCGGGAGCAACGTCTTCATTCCACCCGATAGCCTTGGTGTTGGCCAGGAAAGTCCTTGCCCCAACCGAGGAATGTCTATTTGACTCTGCCTCGATCGGTTGCCTGAAAGTATCCCCTACTCCGTGTCCACCAACGACCTGTCCACCGAGCCACCCGCCACCGACTTGCCCACCATCGACACCCCTCCTCCCGCTACTCCCGCGGCGCCAAATTCGCCGCCGGCCGCCGCCGAAACGGCAGGTGATAGCCCCCCAGTCCAGCCAGCTGCGGCCGAGGCTGAAGCCCCAGAAGAGATGCCGACGCCGGAATACGTTCCGCGCCAGATCATTGAGAACGACCTGGAAGGCTCTCTCGATGATGCATACACCGCCTCGATGGTTTCGGTTGAAGACGGTCAGCTGGTCAAAGGCAGCGTGGTTCGGGTTGACCGTGACGAAGTTCTACTAGACATCGGCTACAAGTCCGAAGGTGTAATCCCGGCCCGGGAACTCTCGATTCGCAACGCGGTGGACCCAAGCGAGATCGTGTCAATCGGAGACGAGCTTGAAGCTCTGGTTCTCCAACAAGAAGACAAAGAGGGAAGGCTTGTTCTTTCCAAGAAGCGGGCCCAGTACGAGCGGGCCTGGGGCACGATCGAAGAGGTCAAAGAGCGGGACGGAGTTGTCTCTGGCCCGGTGATTGAAGTGGTCAAGGGCGGCTTGATCATCGATATTGGCCTGCGCGGCTTCCTGCCTGCATCGCTGGTTGAGCTTCGCCGAGTACGAGACCTCCAGCCATATGTTGGCAAGAGCCTTGATGCCAAGATCATCGAGCTTGACAAAAACCGAAACAATGTGGTGCTCAGCCGCCGCGCCTTCCTTGAAGAGACGCAGAAAGAGCAGCGCGAAGACTTCCTGTCCAACCTCCAACCGGGTGAGACTCGCACCGGCGTGGTCAGTTCGGTTGTTAATTTCGGAGCCTTCGTCGATCTCGGCGGAATGGACGGCCTCATTCACGTCTCAGAGCTTTCGTGGAAGCACGTCGACCACCCCGGCTCTGTTGTGGCGGTTGGCGACGAGGTCACGGTGCAGGTGCTTGAGATCGATCTTGAGCGAGAGCGCATCAGCCTTTCGCTCAAGGCCACCCAGCAGGATCCATGGCAGGAGTTCGCAACCAGCCACCGAGTTGGCGAACTGGTCTATGGCCGGGTCACCAAGCTGGTGCCGTTTGGCTCCTTTGTGCAGGTCGGCGACGGAATCGAAGGCCTGGTTCACATCTCGGAGATGTCGGCTCACCACGTCGACCTACCAGAGCAAGTGGTCACCCCAGGCGAAGAACTGTGGGTCAAGATCATCGACATCGACTTGCAACGCCGCCGCATCAGCCTGTCAATCAAACAGGCTGCCGAGGGTGGCGTTGTGGCTCAGGAGTACCAGGAACACTTCGGCGAGCATGCATTCGACGACCAAGGTAACTACATCGGCCCCACCGAAGTTGATCCGGCCACCGAAGCGGCGTGGGCCGAATACTACGAAGGGCTGGAAGAAGGCGAAGAAGGCAGCAAGGCCGAAACCGCACCATCTGGCGACGCCGCTGAGCCGGACGAAGCTACTGAGGCTGCTAGTTCCGAAGTTGTTGCCGAGGAGCCAGCGGAGGCTGCTAGTTCCGCAGTTGTTGCCGAGGAGCCAGCGGAGGCTGCCGAGGAGCCAGCGGAGGCTGCCGAGGAGCCAGCGGAGGCTGTCGAGGAGCCAGAGTCGGTCCCTGAAAGTGCCGAAGTTGTCCCTGACAGTACCGAAGTTTCAGATTCTGTTGAGGAAGATGTCGAGGCCGTTGTGGCCGACGCAGAGGTCGAAGAGTCCAGCGTCGAGGGCTGAGCCAACCTCCGAGTTCTCTCGCCAAGTTGCTGATGGCCGCCCGATTGGGGCGGTCATTCAGCTGTTTTTGGCGCTTTGTAGGGGCGCAACAGGCCAAGGCCCTCCGGCAGCGCGTGTAACTGGTCCGTCGCTCAACACGATGCTTGTTGGGTGAGTTCACCTTGCAAGGAAAGAAAAGGAACAGCTAAGCCTCGGCCTGTTTTCAGCCGACAGGACTTCTGAGTTAATCGAGACCCGGGCACCTTAAGCCCGAGCGGAGACCAGGAGCGTGTCGTGAACTCACGGCGAACAGTAATTTTGATACTTGCAATCGTTGTCGGAGCGGTTTCAGCCTTCGGACTGTCCAGGTATGTGCAGGGCTTGGAAGACGATGTCTTCGATGGCGCGGCACTTGGCGAAGTCTGGGTTGTGCAGACCGAGATTCCGAAAGGAACCCCGGCCCAGGCCGCAATTGGCCAGCAGCTGATCCAGAAGCTGGAACTCCCTCTACAGGTGATTCCTGCAACTGCCATCAAGGAGCCAGGCGAAGAACTGAACAACCTTGTTGCCGTGATCAACCTGCCACCAGGGTCAGTGCTTGTCTCAGGCCAGTTTGTTGCCCCAAGCGTTGTGCAGACGGGAATCATCGACCGGCTTGAGCAGGACGAGATGCACACCGTGACCTTCAACGTTGACCAGGTTGCTGGCGCTGCTTACTTCATTGAGCCCGGCGACTTCATCAACATTCTGCTCAGGCGCCCACTCACGGCTCCACCGGCGGATGGCGAAGGTGAAGGAGAAGGCGACGGCCCTCAGCTCGAAGGCGAAGAGGCAGAAAACTCACAGGAGACCGAGCTGTATTCCTACGACGCCCGCTACATCTACCAGAAGGCCGAAGTGCTTGCCATCGGCAACGCCCTTCCCCTGGATCTCGGTGAGTCCGAGGAGGAAGTTCCAACCGCAGCCACCGGCGGGCTCATCACACTGGCTGTCCCCCCCGAGGCCGTGCAGACGATCATCGCCATCGGCTTTGAGAACCTCTACCTCTCGCTGGTACCGCCCAGCTACGAGCCAGTGCCGATCCCAGCTATCGATACAGATCCACTGCTGCCCCTTCCCGGCGAGGACGAGACTCGTCTGACCCCCTACTACGACACGCCCGACCAAGAGCCCGACGCCGAGTAATCGGCCAACGGCACGACCGAGACAGGATTCTTCATGAGTGAAACAACGAGTGACTTCTCAAGTTTCAGCCTCGACGACTTCGCCCCTATCGAGGAGCAGGTCAGCAGCGACGCCCCTGCCGAAGCAGATCAGGGGCCAAACCTTGGCGGCGCCGGAATAGCCGTGGTCGACGAGGACTTAGCGGTTCGAGACTACCTCGCTGGTCAGTTAGGCGAGGGTGTTGCCAAGGTGCGTTCGATTTCAGAGATGGAATCCCGTATTGGAATGGGCCCGATCGTTGTGGTTCTCGGCCCTTCCTGCACCACGCCAGACGACTTCGGAACAGTTGAACGATGGGGGCGAAGCAACCCTGAGGTTGGAGTCGTTCTTGTTACATCGGAGCTGTCAACTCAGCTTCTTCAAACGGCGCTTCGATCGGGTGTGCGTGACGTATTGGCCGCCCCTATCGATCAGATGCAACTGGTTGACACCGTCAGTCGTGTTGGAGACAGTCTCAATAGCGCTGCGGCGGTTCAGCCACCAAAGCCCGGCTCGCCATCAATGGTGGACGGGCTTGAGCCGCTGGACGGACAGCCAGGGAAAGTCATCTCGGTCTTTTCAACGAAAGGTGGATCTGGTAAGTCGGTTGTTGCCACCAATCTCGCTTGTGCTCTGGCCAAGAGATCAAGCAAGCCGGTGGTGCTAATCGATGCCCACCTGCAGTTCGGTGACGTTGCCGTGATGTTGAAGCTGACCCCTCAGCACACCGTGGTTGATGCTGTTTCGCAGTTGGAGCACCTGGACCCGGCGATGATTGACGAGTTCACAACAACTCATGAAGAAACCGGGCTGCGGGTTCTTCCTGCCCCTCTTGAGCCAACTTTCGCAGATCAGATCACCGGCGAGCAGATGATGAAGCTCGTCAACATAATCAAGGAGTACGCCGGACACATCGTTATCGACATGCCTGCTTATTTCAACGATGTGGTTCTGACTCTTATCGAGGGTTCAGACGATGTTGTGCTGGTGGCGGGTCTGGACATTCCAAACATCAAGAACGTGAAGATCGGGCTTAGCACCCTCTCGTTGCTGAACATTCCGCGAGAGAAACTTCACTTGGTTCTCAACCGGGCCAATTCGAAGGTGAAGCTGGATGTTGGCGAAGTCGAAAAGACTCTACAGATACAGGCCGCAGCCCACGTTCCTTCTGACGTGGTTGTGCCCATCTCTGTGAACCGGGGTTCTCCCGTTGTGTTATCTGCCGCCCGTTCAGGGGTGGCTCGTGAGTTGGACAAATTGGCAAGCCGCTTCCTTGACGGAGCGGCGGCATCGGCAGCATCGGGTTCCCGACGCCGATTCTTCGGATAAGTGTAGGAGCGGAGCACATGTCTCTGTACAAACGGCTGAATGAAGCCAGTGGTGAAGAAGCCCCCGGTGTTCCGGGTGTAGCCAGGGTCGACCCGGCGTTGGACGAACTGCGTCACCGTGTTCACAGCGCGCTGATCGAAGAACTCGGTCCGATCCTGTATGACACGAGGATGAGTGAGGAGGAGCTTCGCAGGAAGGTCCACGAGTCGCTTCACGCGGCCATTGCCCAGGAACGCACACCCCTGTCGGCGGCAGACAAAGCGCAGCTGATCCAGGACGTTTCGGACGACATTCTCGGCTACGGGCCGATCGACAAGTTGCTGCGAGATGAAGACGTGACTGAGATCATGTGCAACGGACCGAAGCAGATCTACGTCGAGCGGAACGGCAAGCTGACGATGGACGATGTGAGCTTCGTTGACGAAATGCACCTGCGCCGCATTATCGACAAGATTGTGGCCCAGGTTGGTCGTCGCATTGATGAGTCGTCACCGTTGTGTGACGCCCGTTTGCCAGACGGATCTCGCGTTAACGCTGTGATCGCGCCGTTGGCCGTTGGCGGCCCCTTTCTTACTATCAGAAAGTTCGCGACAGATCCGCTGCGGATCGATGATTTGATCCGCTTTGGAACCGTAAGCGTGCACGCGGCCCGCTTCTTGCAAGCGTGCATCGTCGGCAAGCTGAACGTGATCGTTTCCGGCGGTACAGGAACCGGAAAGACAACCACGCTCAACGTGTTGTCATCCTTCATCCCAACCGATGAACGAATCATCACCGTCGAGGACGCGAAGGAACTCCAACTCCACCAGGAACACGTTCTGTCCCTCGAGACCCGACCTCCAAACGTTGAGGGAAAGGGCGAGGTTACGATCCGAGAGTTGGTGAAGAACACGCTGCGTATGAGGCCCGACCGAATCGTTGTCGGAGAGTGTCGCTCCGGCGAGGCCCTTGACATGTTGCAAGCCATGAACACCGGTCACGACGGCTCGCTCACAACCCTGCACGCCAACAATCCCCGGGACTCTCTTAGCAGGCTCGAGACTTTGGTACTGATGGCCGGCTATGACCTGCCGGTAAGAGCTATTCGAGAGCAAATTGCCTCAGCTGTCGACATGATCGTTCAGCTGCAGCGTCTCCGCGACGGAAGTCGCCGCATCACCCACATCACCGAAGTGGCAGGCATGGAGGGTGAAGTAATCACCCTCCAGGATGTCTTCCTTTTCGACTATTCCGCAGGCGTCGACGAGCATGGTCGCTTCAAGGGCCAACTCAAACCAACCGGCGTCCGCCCCAAGTTTGCCCAGAAGTTGGCCGATCACGGCATCCGTCTTGGGCCCGAAATGTTCAGTTCCAGCTCAGGTGAGCCCCAGCAAGCACAACGAGGCAGACGATGAAGCGCATTTCCCTCTTCCTTCTCGCCTTTGTTGCGGTTCTCGGCGGTTTGGCCACCTCTGCAGGTGCCCAACAGGACGAAGCTTCTGAAGAGAGCGGCCCGTCAACAGTTGTTGTTCATCGGGTTGACTCGCGCACTACACCGACCGAGATGCTTGTAATGATTGACAGCTCCTCGGCGGCTGGCGTCTCACTCGTACAGAACGGCGAAGAAACGGAAGTCTCCGCCGAGTTCGTGGCAAACCAGTGGCGGGACACCGAAGTTGTCTTTGTCATCGACACCAGTCAGCGGTTACGGCGAGGCGACGCCCTTAGCCAGGCCACAACGGCAATTGCCGACCAGATCCGGGCACTGCCAGTGGGGACTACTGTTGGAGTTGTCGACGCGGCCAGCTCTGCAATCGCAATCGTCGAGATGACGACGGATCGAAATGCAGCAGCCCGTGAGGTTTCCGCCCTTGGGTTCTCAGAGGGCGGCAAGATCTACGACGCCTTCGACAAGGCCGTCTCGATGCTGTCTGAGCCTGCCGCTATCGGACAACCAGACAAGATTCAGACTGTCGTTGTGTTCGCGGGCGGGATCGATGCGGGTTCACTCGCAACGACCGGACCGGGACGCGCCGGCCTCATTCGTCGGGGGGCCCAGCTGATCACCGTCCAGTACGAGGGCGGCGATCCGTCGCTTCCAGCGGTAACGGCTAAAACCGGTGGCCTCACTCTCGAGGCAAAAACAGCCGAGGACATCCCACCCCGGCTCGCAACCGCCGCTACTGCGGCTTCAAGCAGGCTGTTGATCACCTTCGACGGAATAGTTGACCCAGCCGAGCGGGGCAACCTATCGCTCAGCGTTGGTTCGGCCGATACGAACCTGTCGTATGCTGGGGGGACTCTTTCGGCCAGGTTGATCACCCTAGTTGCAGTGGTCGACACCTCGTCCACTTCGATCTTCTCCTTCTTCGAAACCGACAACGGGCTGTACGTGACGCTGCTGTTGGCCTTCCTCGGTATCGGCCTCAGCATCTTTATGATCGGCTCAATCTTCGGCGCAGGAGAATCCTCGTTGGAAGGGCTGCTTGCCCGGTATTCAGGTGATGGTGACGGGAATCTTGACGAGGAAGAGTCAAACATCGTCCAGACAGCGCTTGTGCAACGGGCGGTTGAACTTTCCGAGTCGTTCGCCGAGGATCGAGGATTTCTCAACAAGGTTGAGGAGCTGTTGGAGCGGGCAAGGCTGCCCCTGCGGCCAGGCGAAGCGATGTCGTTCTACGCCGCAGGCATCTTCTTTGGCATGATTGTCGGATTCTTCATGTTCGGAGGCCTGGTCGGTGCCCTGATCCTGGGACTGATTGTTGCCTTCGGAGGAATCGGCGCCATCCGGTTCATGGCAAGACGCAGAATGCGGAAGTTCGAAAAGCAGCTTCCAGACACCCTGCAACTACTAGCCGGAACGCTTCGTGCTGGCTACTCCCTGCCTCAGGGGCTTGAGGCGGTTTCCAAGGAATCAGCCGAGCCAATGAGCTACGAGCTCGGGCGGGTAATGACCGAGGCCCGCCTGGGCCGAGACTTGGAAGACGCTCTTGCAGGCGCGGCGGAGCGCCTCAGCTCCCCCGACTTCGCTTGGGCCGTCATGGCCATCGCAATTCAGCGAGAGGTTGGCGGCAACTTGAGTGAGCTGCTCATGACCGTCTCGGACACGATGGTTGCCAGAGAGCGTCTAAAGGGCGAGATAAACACCCTTACCGCTGAAGGAAAGATGTCAGCGATTCTTCTCGGTGGCCTGCCTCCCGGTTTGGGCGGAGTGATGTATGTGATGAACCCGGAGTACATCGAAACTCTGTTCATCACCACTATCGGAAACGTCTTCCTCGGCCTTGGAGTTGTGGCTTCGCTGATCGGCCTTGCCTGGATGAAGAAAGTGATAACGATCGATGTTTGAGTTTCTAACGGAAGTTCCGGTATTCGCCCTTGTTGCCCTGATAGGCGCAGGCATTGGATTGATTCTGTTCACTGTGCTGAGCCAGGCCGAAGAAAAGTCGGCATTGCGGTCGACTCTTCGCCAGCTTGACGACTACGAAGTTGAAGACGTCCGAGACCAAGAGCTGTTGGTTCCGCTTCGGGAACGAGTGCTGGGTCCGGGTGTCGAGATCCTCGGCAAGCTTGGTGGGAGGTTCAATCCACCAGAGTATGTGGAGTCAGTTCGCCGCAAGCACACTCAGGCCGGTATCAGCTCGCCAGACAAGGTTGAGCGTTTCCTTGCCTTCAGGATCCTTGGCTTCGCCTTTGTGCCCGTGTGGACCCTTGGGATGTTCATCTGGAATCCTCTCGGACTAAGCGGTTTGTTCTTTTGGATCCTGTTGGGATTCGGTGTGATGATCGGCGTCTTGGGGCCGACCTCGTCTCTTGACAAGAAGGTCACTCAGCGCCAAAAAGCTATTCAACGTTCGCTTCCTGACGTGATGGACCTGTTGGTCATCTCGGTTGAGGCTGGGCTTGGCTTCGAACAAGCCCTCGATCGCGTGATTGCCAATGTGCCAGGTGAGCTCTCGAATGAATTCTCCCGAGTCCTCGGCGAATCGCGAGCGGGATCGTCTCGATCTGACGCGCTGCGGGCAATGGATAAGCGCTGCGGAACGCCAGAGGTTCGCTCGTTCGTGATGGCAATGATTCAGGCGGATCAGTTCGGCGTCAGCATTGGTCGGGTTCTCAGAGCCCAGGCCGACGATCTGCGGGTGAAGCGTCGCCAGCGGGCTCAGGAGCAGGCGCAAAAGGCTCCGGTCAAGATGATGATCCCGATGGTGTTCTGCATTTTCCCTGCACTCTTCGTTGTGGTGCTTGGGCCAGCCATCATCAGTATTATGGAAAACTTCTAACTTGGCTATGCCTGCCAGCCCTAAGGGCCGCAGCCTCCTTCGGCCAAGAAGCCAAAGGGCCACTACTCAGAGTGTGCGGGAGAGTGGGGTCCGATCCGGAGTTGCCGTTCAGGCCGAGGCACGGGGGATCGATCTGGCTTCAGCCCTTGGCTGGTGGATGGCCTTCCTCGGGTTCCTGGTTGGCAGCAGGGTCATAAGAGACAACAGCTTCCTGACCCATCTCGCGACCGGAGACCAGATCCTCAGCGCCGGGTCGGTGCCATCGGTTGATCCGTATTCGTTCACCGCCGGAGGCGAAGCGTGGACGGTTCAGAGCTGGCTCCCGAGCCTGATCTACAGCGCGCTGCATCAAACCGCTGGGTTGTGGGCGGTCCGAGTCTTCACTGGGGTGCTCACGGCCCTTATCATTGCCGGAATGTGGCGGCTCAGCGCGCCCGCCCGATCACTGGTGCCGCGGGCTTTGCTGACCGGAGCTGTGGTTACCCTTGGAGCAGTCATGTGGTCGCCTCGGCCCCTGCTTGTGGGGTTGCTGGCACTCTGTGTGTTGATCCTGGTTCAGGAGAAGCACCTTTCTCCTTGGTGGCTGATACCGACCATGTGGGTCTGGGTGAACAGCCACGGCTCGTTCCCGCTCGCATTTGCGTTCATGGGTGCCACCGCAGTTGGCGCGGCCATCGATCAGCGTGGGTTGCCGCGGTGGGAGCTTCGCGTGATCGGGTGGCTGACGGTTGGCACGCTGATTGGCGGCATCAACCCAGTTGGGCCGCGTCTGTTGGTCTTCCCGATTGAGTTGCTAGGTCGAAGCGAGGCCCTCAAGGACGTGGCCGAGTGGGCATCGCCGACATTCAAACAACCCGCCGAGTGGATCTTTCTGATGACGATCTTCGGTTTGGTAGCGGCCGCGAAACTGGGCCTCGAATGGCGGAGGTTGCTGCCGGCCTTCGGATTCGTGGTTGCTGGTCTGCTTGCTGTCAGAAATATCAACCCGGCGATGCTGGTGATAGTTGCTGGCATTGCGCCTGCTCTTGCTGCGTTGCCCGGAAGTTTGACGGGCAGGGAACGGGGTTCTGTCCCCACAGCAGTCGGCGCTTTGTCGATTGCCAGTGTCGTAGCCCTGGTAGCACTGATTTCCACCGCACCCGCGCTGAGCTTGAGTCGCTTCCCCGTTGAGGAAGTAGATTGGCTGGAGGAGCGAGGTTTGGTGGCGAATGCGGATGTGCGGGTAGTGCACCGAGACATCGTTGGCAACTACTTGGAGTTTCGCTTCGGAGAAGATGCCAACGTGTTCTTCGATGATAGATACGACTTTTTCCCGATTGAGTTGGTAGAGGACCACGCCGAGCTGTTCTTTGGCGGCGACTTCGCCGGGATACTTGACCGGTACGACGCAGACGTCGTGCTATGGGCGACCGACAGCGAGTTTGCCGACTGGCTCCGGGAAGACAACGAGAGTTGGACAGTGGAACTTGACGGCGAAGACTGGCTTGTTGCGCTGCGGGTCGAGCCCTAGCCCTTCTTCCCGGTCGGTAACTTCGGAGGCCAGACAGTGTCGTCGAGAGTGCCGATCCAGCTCCAACACCGCTGCACCTCGGCGTCAAGTTCCTGTTTGGTCCCTCCGTTGTCGATAACGAAGTCGGCTAGGCTCAACCGCTCCTCGCGCGAGACCTGCTTGGCCACTCTGGCGTGAACGTCGGCTTCCTTGAAGCCTCGGTGTTTCACGAGCCGCTCAACAGCTATGTCAATTGGGCAGTCAACGACGATTACCGCCGAGGCGCCCCTACCGTCTGGGGCTGTTCCTCCCGGCTTTCGACCCTCGGCCAACAATGGGATGTCAAGCACAACGACCCGGTCGCTTCCCGCCAAGCCTGCTACCTGCTGATCCATTGCTTTGCGAACCTCTGGATGAATGGCGGCCTCCAGCGCCCGAAGCTCTGCGCCGTCTCCAAAAACGATTGACGCAACGGCCCCCCGGTCAAGCGAACCGTCTGGCCCAACCACGGGCGCCCCCCAGCGCTCAACCATCCAACCAAAGATGGGTTGACCCGGTTGCTGAAGCTCCCGCACGATGATGTCGGCATCAACAATTTCTGCGCCGTTGGCTGCCAGTCGATCGGAGACTGAAGACTTACCGGAGCCAATACCACCGGTGAGAGCAACGAGGCGCATAGCACAAATGTATCGAACTGAATCTTTCGGCTCAATTCAGCTCCAAATGCGCCGATGCATCTATCGGGCGGAGGCGGCAGCCGCCCTAAAGTCTTTCCAAATTTGCTCACTACTCTTGGACCTTGGCGACCGTCTTGACACAAACAATCTCCCCCGAATCCGATGTGTCCTCAGATCGGTTGGAGGCATCCAAGAGCTTGGGCGCTGCTCCAACAAGCGAGAAGCAGGTCCCGGAGCCCGTGGCGACTGGTCCGACCGAAGATCTGCTGGAGCCGTTCGGCCCCGCCATACTGGCAGTCCGGTGGGCCACAACGATCGTTGCGGTAATGCTGGCGTATGGGGCGTTCGCAGCATCTGATCTCAGAGTAGTTCCCTGGGTTGCAGTTGTTGTCTGCAACACCGCGTTTAGAACCTGGGCGCCAATGCGCTACTACGCAAACGCTCGCTCGCTGCCTCCCGTACTCTTCGAAGTAACGATCCATGTACTGGCCGTGGTGGCCACTGGCTACTGGCTGTCTCCGCTCGTTTTTTCGCTGGCGGCGGCCGTGATCGTTGCCGGCTTCGCTCGGGGTTTCGGCTTCGGCATTCGCATTGCGGCAGTTTCGGGAATCTCTGTCTCGATTCCAATGTTGTATGCCGACGACTGGGCGTCCGCCACCTTCACCACAGCCGGGCGCTGGTGCGTCGTTTTGGTGCTGGTTGGCGTGACCGCTGGCTACGCCCGCAGGATCTCCGGTGAGGCGAACCTCCAGACAACCATTGCGTTGGATCGTCTCACCCGTCTGGCCGACGCAAACGCGTTGTTGTTCAACCTACATCGAATCGCTCAGACACTCCCGGCTTCGCTGGACATGGAGGAAGTGCTCGACTCGACCATCAGCAGGCTTCGCTCGTTACTTTCCCACGATGCAACGGCCATCCTGACAGTCGACGAAACCGATGATTCCTGGATCGTGTCTCGTAAGCCTGGAATTCCCCTTGCCGACAAGCTCTTGTTTGAGGATCTGCCAGTTCCGGCCCGGAAGGCCATACGAGACAAGCGGTTGGTGCTGGCGACCGACCTGAGCGCAACCGGTCCAGGGCTGAGGCCAGCCTCGCTTTCTGGCATGTACGCGCCGCTCATGGCGAGGGGCAGCCTCATCGGCCTGCTGGTGGTGGAGCACCGCGAGACAGAAAGGTTTGCCGCCCGAGATCGTGAGGTCCTTCTCAGCTTTGTCGACCCGGTAGCTCTGGCGATAGACAACGCCCGGTGGTTCGCCAGGCTTCGGACGGTTGGCGCAGACGAAGAACGAACCAGAATTGCCAGAGATCTCCACGACCGTATTGGTCAGTCCCTGGCCTACTTGGGGTTTGAAGTGGATCGACTGGAACGCAGCCATGAACAGGGCGGCGATCTTGGACCAGCCCTGCGAGACCTTCGAAGCGACCTGCGCACCATAGTTTCAGAAGTACGCGACACCCTCTATGACCTCCGAACTGATGTGGATACGGATAAGGACTTCGCGACAACACTTGAAAGCTTCGCGGCTCGCGTCGCAGACCGCACAGGACTTGAAATTTCATTAGACCTTGATCGTGGGCCTCGGCTGCCGATCTTACAAGAGCGGGAGATGTGGCGAATCGCTCAGGAAGCGCTCGTCAACATTGAACGACATGCAGAAGCGACAGGCGCCACAATCACGTGGCGCTGTGATGGGAAAGACGCAGTGCTCGAAATCAAAGACGACGGAAGAGGCATCCCTGCCGGAGGGGGCGGGCGTATGGACTCTTATGGCGTTCTTGGCATGCGGGAGCGGGCATCAAGTATTGGTGCCTCGCTGGATCTGAGCTCGTCACACGGAGAAGGGACAACGGTACGGTGCAGCCTCATACAGGACTGACGCAACAGCGAACAGAAACCGCAACGGAGGACGATGGTCCTCAGCCCATCCGGCTGCTGTTGGCCGACGATCACAAGATGCTGCGAGAGGGGCTCCGCCGCTCAATGATTGAGCGAGGTTTCGCCGTGGTCGGTGAGGCTAGAGACGGGGGAGAAGCCGTCGACCTCGCGGCCGCGCTGCGCCCAGACGTGATTCTGATGGATGTCTCTATGCCCGATATCGATGGGGTTGAGGCAACTCGTCAAATCAAAGAGCGCTTCCCGGCCATGCGGATTGTCATGCTGACAATGCACGCAGATCAAGACATCCTAGCCGAAGCAATTCGAGCCGGCGCCAGTGGGTACCTGGTGAAAGACTGCTCGACCGACGAGATTGCGTCTGCAATCGAAACAGTGGCAAGCGGTGAGACGGCTCTGTCCCCACGGCTGGCCGCCTCCATGCTTGCCGAGGTGCGGCGCCAGGAGGCCGAAGCCAACACCGCCAGAATCATCACCAAACGCGAAGAGGAAGTTCTGCAACACATCGCAGACGGCTGCTCAACCCCCGAGGTAGCAGAGAAGCTCTTTATCAGCCAAAAGACTGTAAAGAACCACCTTGCTTCCATATATCAAAAGCTTGACGCTCGGGATCGCACCCAAGCAGTTTTGGCGGCGGTAAGAATGGGAATCGTCACCCTCGACTAGTGCTGCGAGGTTGGGTATGTTGCTAGGGGTTTTTGGGGCGGTGGGCCTATGTAGTTCGGGGGCGGTTGGGTCGTTGATGTTGGGGTCAGCCCAGACGGGTCG
>QIKW01000016.1 GCA_003231975.1 Acidimicrobiia bacterium | reverse complement strand
AACTCCGAACCGACATGGGTTCGCTCCGAACCGACATGACCAAGCAGTTAATCGGGCTTCGTCACGAGATCCGGATTGTGTTGTTGGCCATAGTTGGCTTCATGCTAAGTCTCCTGCTGGCACTGAACTCCGGCAGCATCGGCTAGGCAAAGCAGACTGCCCGAAAGCGCCCAACTGGCCCTCCCCAACAACGCTCTCGTCGACGCCTTCGGACCGAAGGATGGTCGATCGGCACAACAATTGCATCACCGTGTCGGCGGGGCGCGGCGCGAGACTACCGGGGTGGAGAATCCTCAAACGGTAGTCGACCTGGCGATCGCTACAGCCGCCAGCAAACTCCATCCGTCATCTGCTCACCTTGCCATCTCCCGCTTCGCCCGGCTGGTATCAACCGATCGATCGGTAACAGCTCCTTTGAGCTTCCAAGCCGACCTAACGCAGTTCACTCAGGCTGTATCCCATCGGGCGAGAGCTGTGTTGAATTCGTCAACCAGCTTCTGAGGATCACCGCCGCCCTTCATCACGTCGAGCGGCACGGTTGAGCCATCAATCATGTAGAGCGTCAATTTGCCAGTCAGCTTGCCAGCCTTCGCATCCATCCCAGCGAACTCTTTGAGGTGATAGGTCACCAGAAGATCCTTTGGGCTGCCGGTCATGGCTGCGAACGAATGAAGCAAGACTCGACGATCAGTCAGAGTGAAAAAACACTTCTCGACGGGAAACGTCGCGGCCATGGCTCCGGTCTCAGCCACTTCTTCTTGCTTGGCTCGCTCGGCCTGGGCGAGTCGATCCCGAATCACAACCCTTGTCACGGCCCCGGTCTGCCACCATGCCGCTGCCGACATGGCAATGCGCAATGCCTGCCCGGCCGGTTGAACGACCCGTGCTTCCAGAATCGGCTCTCCGTCGACGAGGTCGCCGCCCGCCTTCTTCCTAACTTTCTTCGCAAAATCAACCATCGCAGGGCGATAGTACACCGAGGAGCTGCTGCCGATCGCGATTGAAACCGCTAGATCCGTTCGGCTACAAGGAGGCCCAACTGATGAACAGCGCTGTTTGCTTGATCGGCCTGGTCAATGTCAAAGGCAAGAAGCGTGCCGATCTGGACAGAGTTCCCGTTGGCCCGGAAAATCACTTCACCATCGCCCCGAACCAGAGCGCTTGCGCCGACCCCCCCTAATGGTGGAGACGGCGGGCCCGTGGCAGACTGCCAGAATGAACCTCGATGCAGCATTGGCCTGGGCATCTGATCGCCACAGCGGCGTGCTCATCACCATTCGCCGGGACGGGCGGCCCCAGTCTTCAGACATCGTGTATGCGTTGCGAGACGAGGTTGCCAGAATCTCGGTCACACGGGGCCGGGCCAAGACGCGCAACCTGGAACGAGACAGCCGAGCCGTGCTTCACATCACCGCCCCCAAAGAATGGGCTTACGTATCCCTTGACGGCACGGTCGAATTGTCCCCGGTTGCCGCAGTTGCGGGCGACGCGGTCTGTGAAGAACTCGCAGACCTGCTGCGTGACGTGCAAGGCCAAGAGCACCCCAACTGGGACGAGTTTTACCAAGCCATGATCGATGACCAACGACGGGTTGTGCGCTTCACCCCTAAATCAGCAACAGGCCAGGTCCGCTAGCCCACCTTCACCGCTGGCCCTCACCACAACTCTGGCCCCTCTACCCTGCCAAGGGTGCCAACCCCTCCCCTAATAGCTCACCTGCCCCCAACAGCTGACGAGGGTGCGCTGCTTGACGGATTCAGCCAGTACGCCCAGGACCTGGGCCTTGAGCTTTACGAAGCCCAGGAAGAGGCAGTGTTTGAGCTGCTGGCAGGCAACCACGTGATCCTGAACACCCCAACCGGTTCGGGCAAATCGTTGGTGGCAACAGCTGCCCACTTCGCCGCCCTTGCCGCAGGCAAACGAAGCGTCTACACCGCCCCCATCAAGGCATTGGTAAGCGAAAAGTTCTTCGCCTTGTGCAAAGACTTCGGCTCAGACCGCGTCGGCATGATCACCGGAGACGCCAGGGTTAATCCAGACGCGCCAATCATCTGCTGCACCGCTGAGATCCTGGCCAACTGGGCCCTGAGGGACGGCGCAGACACCGACGTGCAGATGGCAATCGTTGATGAGTTCCACTACTACGGAGACCCACAGCGGGGCTGGGCCTGGCAAATCCCCCTCCTGGAATTGAGCAACGTTCAGTTCCTTTTGATGTCGGCCACGCTTGGCTCGGTCGACTTCTTCAAACGTGATCTGACCAAACGCACCGGCCGCGAAACCACCGTGGTTCGCTCGGTTGTTCGGCCCGTTCCCCTGGAGTTCGAGTACCGACGCACCACCCTTCACAGCAGCGTTCAGGAACTGCTGGAAACCAGCCGGGCCCCCATCTACCTGGTTCATTTCACCCAACGAGACGCCACCGAAGCAGCCCAGGGCTACCTGTCGCTAGACCCGCTAACCAAAGACGAAAAGGCCGCGGTCCGCAAAGCCATTGGCGCTTTCAGGTTCGACACACCCATTGGCAAAGACCTGCGGCGCTACCTGACCGGCGGTATTGGCGTGCACCACGCAGGCCTCCTGCCGAAGTATCGCCTCCTGGTAGAGAAGTTGGCCCAGGACGGCCTGCTGAAAATCATCTGCGGCACAGACACATTGGGGGTTGGGGTGAACGTTCCAATCCGCTCGGTGCTGTTCACCCAACTGTGCAAATACGACGGCACCTCCAACCGGTTGTTAACCAACAGAGAGTTCCAACAAATCGCAGGCCGGGCAGGCCGAAAGGGCTTTGACGACAGGGGCGACGTGTGGGTTCAGGCCCCATCCCATGTGGTCGAAACCCTCAGGGCCGAAGAGAAAGCAGCAGCAAAGGGCAGGAAGAAACCGGTTAAGCGCAAACCACCGGAACGGGGCTACTCGCACTGGACAGAAGCCACCTTCACCAAGTTGGTGAAGGGCGAACCCGAGCCGCTCCGGTCCAACTTCTGGGTCAATCACCAAATGGTGCTGACCCTGCTGGACCGCCCGGGAGACGGCTGTGGGGCAGTGCGCACCTTGCTTCAAACCAACCACGAACCTCGGCGCCGCAAACGCGAACACATCAAACGCACCATCGCCATATACCGATCCCTGGTTGACGCCGAACTGCTTGAGTTCCCAGACGAACCAGACGACCTGGGCCGAGTTGTTCGGGTCAACTTCGACCTTCAGGACGAATTCGCCCTCCACCAGCCGCTTTCGCTGTGGGCCCTGGAAGCGCTGGACCAAATACCTCCCCCAGAGGAGGAGACCGAGGTTGCCCACGCGCTAGACATGCTCACCATCATCGAGTCCGTCCTTGAAGACCCTGGGGTGATCCTTGGCGCCCAAGTGAACCTGTTGAAGTCTGAACTGGTTGGCGAAATGAAGAGCAGGGGCGTTGAGTACGACGAGCGGATGGAACGCCTGGCCGAAGTAACCCCACCCCAACCCAACAAAGAGTGGATCTACGCCAGCTTCAACGTGTTCAGGGCACAACATCCATGGGTTGGCCAGGACAACGTGAAACCAAAGTCTGTGGCTCGAGACCTTTTCGAACAGGCAATGACCTTCACCGAGTTCATCAACCATTACGGCCTGAAACGCTCTGAGGGTGTGGTGCTGCGCTACCTGTCAGACGTCTACAAGGGCCTGATCCAGAACATTCCAGAGAACGCCAAGACCTACGAGACCGACGACCTGGTTGCCTGGCTGGGCGCCCTGGTGCGCCAGGTCGACTCGAGCCTGATCGACGAGTGGGAACGTCTGCTGCAGCCCGCCGCAGAAACAGAAGAGGCCGTACGCCCGGCTACCCCAGACGCCGAGGTTTCAATTTTGGATGACCCCCGAGCGTTCCGGGTGATGGTGCGAAACCAGGTGTTCGACTGGTTGAACCGCCTGGCGGATCGCCGCGGCTACCAGGCAATCATCGACGCCGCAGCCGACCCAGACAGGTTTGGCACCACCGAAGATTTGAGCACGGCGATGAGCGCCTACTGGGACGAGCACGACCACATAGTGATGGACGCAAGTGCCCGCAGCCCGCAGCGTTTCAGTTACCTCCCAGAAGAAGATCACCTGGTGATTCAGATCATCCAGGATCCGGACGGCAACGACGAGTGGCGCATCGAAGGCTTCGTCGACATTGCGGCCTCCGTAGAACAGGCCCGTGTGGTGCTGAGATTCGTTGACGTCTCCCCCGCCTAAGGGGCAAAGCTAAAAAGAGGGGGACTCGACTGGCTGATTCGCCTCGCTGGCTCGGCGAATAACGAACTATCACATTGGTCGGTGCGCCTATCGGCGCCCCTCCTATGCCTGGAGCGCCTCACTAATCACTCTGGCAAGGCCAGCAGGATTGTCGGTGGCCATCGAGTGGCCGGCGTCGGGAACAACCAGAGTCGAAACTCCGCAACGGGCAAGCTCCTCAACGTAAGAGGCCTCAGAGTCGTTCGCAATGGCTTGGCTGAAGAACCCTCCTCCTGAATCAAGATTGGGTTCCAAGAGAACGAGGCGCTGAACCAGACTTTCACGAAAGGGGGAACTGCAGCCGCTCGAAATCAGCACGAATCCAGTTCTGTAGAGTCAGTTTCCCCTGGCGGGCCGGTGCCTGCGAACTACTGGCCAACGACAGCGCGTGCCAAGTAGGGCACAGACTCTAACGGCACGGGCCCGCCCGATTGAAGCGATGCGAGTCGACGCTGACCACCAAGGCGCGTTCGGTGCACTTACCTGATCAGGTAGGTGCCGCCACGCGGGTGCCCGCGTAGTTTGCCTGGTGATCAACTTCATCCGCCGTTGCTTGGCGGGTGCGTCCTCCAAAAGAACAGGAAATCAAACATGCCATCACCCACAGATGTAGTTCAGACCATGTATGCCGCCTACGGGGCCGGAAACATGAGCGAACTGAAAGCCACGCTCAGTGACGACATCGCTTGGATCTACCACGGCCCTGCTGAGATCAAGCACGCTGGGACCTACAACGGCAAGGCAGGCGTGATGCAGTTCTTCGAAAATGTCAGCGACCACGTCGAGTACCTCGACTTTCAGCCAGAGCACTTCGTTGCAACGGGAAACACCGTCGTTGTGATCGGAAACGAGAAACAAAGAATCCGCAGGAACGGCGAAGTCCTAGAGCAGGGTTGGGTCCAGATCTACACAGTCACCAACGAGCTGATCGACAAAATGGAGGAGTACTCAAACACCTCCCATGCCGAAAGAGTGCATGCCAAATAGGGGGCCGTGGCCCGGCTGGCGCCCGAAGAGTTGGTGCCGCTAGGCCAACCCAAGCACAACGCCAAGGATCAGAAACGCCAGGAAGAAGCTCTGACCGCTGTGCACGATGATGGGGAACCACGTGGTGCGATAGCGCCACGCCGGGAACGAGACGAACAGGGTCGACCCCACAAAGGCAGACAGCATCATCCACGGCTGGCTGATGTGGTACACCGCGAATAGGGCTCCGTTTGCGAGCCAGGCGAACCTTCCGAACACTCCTTCCATCTTTGGCAAAAGGATTCCTCGAAACAGGAGCTCCTCGCCCAGGAATGTGTTGAACAGGGCAAAGACCACGAACAGCGCCAGGAACCACCAGGCGCCAACCAGGGAGTCCAGAATCTCCTCAGACTCAAAGACACTGGCAAAGCTGTACCCGTCGGGCTCAGCGAAGAACGGGAAGATTGACAGCCAGATGTCGTCGATCGCTCGCGCAAGTACGAGGTCGACCACCGCGGCCCCAGCTATGAACAGAACCAGCCACCACCACAGGCTGCGGCGCTTGCCTGCGGCGCCGCTAGCGGCAACGGGCCGGCGGGGCGCGTTGAGGCGCAGCCGACGCTTGATAGTGCTCCAGCGGAGGTCGCCCTCTTCGCGTCTCACGATGATCATGGCCAGAACAAACTGCCAGATCAGCCCAACGGTGAAAAGGCTGATCCTAAGGACTCCCCGGCGCAGCGGGTCATCCCCAACCAGAGGTGCCAGCAGCGGGAAGACGACCCAACCCAACAGGCCCATCGGAATTGCCGCCATGGCCCAAATGGCCAGAATCTTTGCCAGGCTGTACTGCTGAGTTTCGGGCAAGGCCAGATCCCGTCGGGCTTGGGGGCTGGTTGATTGGAGAGAGCTCATTGTCAGGTGTTCCTTCGTTTGACCGTGAACCTCGAACCTAGGAAAGTTCAAGCCTCAGGCAATCGGCCACAGTGCTAATTGGCGTTGCGGCAAACGACGGAGCTGCGCTGTTGCCTGTTCGGCTTCGGTCATCACTTTGGATGACAGGCGAATCAACCAATTGAGTGATGATGGCGCCCGCCAGTAGCGGTACGGTTCAGGCATGAGTGGTTGGCTGCCACAAACCATTAAACGTCGGGGGCCACAGCGCCGCCTTCTGGTTGACGCGCTGTTTGCCTGCCTGATTGCAGTGCTTGCCGTTGTGGACGTGGCGTCAACCGACGAGGGCCTCGGGGTTCGCCGGGCCGACCTGGCGGCCTACGCGCTGGTATTGATTGGCACCTTCTCGCTGGTGTGGCGCCGGTCCCGGCCAAACATCGTGCTGGGGTTCATTGCGTTGGTACTTGTTGTTTTCTGGGCCCGTGGCTACGGAACCCTGCTGCCGGTACTTGGCCTTCCCTCGCTGTATGCCGTGGCCGCCCACAGCCAAAACCGGCGCCAGGCCTGGGCCACCATTGTTGTGGTTGGCGCAGTGCTGACCGCGGTGGCCAGCCTCACCATTCTGCGAACCCTCGACGGGTTCGCTTACTTCCGGGCAGGCAGCATGGTGGCCTACCTGGCGGGAGCAACCGCGGTGGGGGTGGCCATCCGCAACCGGGATCGCATCTTTGCCGACACCCAGCGAAGGGCCGATGAAGCCGAGGCCGACCGACTCGCAGCAGCCCAGCGGGCCGTGGCCTCAGAACGCAACCGGATCGCCCGTGAAATGCACGACGTGGTGGCCCACGGCATGAGCGTAATTGCAGTGCAGGCAGCCGCAGCCCAAGAGATAGCCCGAACAGATCCCGAGAAAACGATTGAAGTGTTGGCCAAGATCGAAACTGTTGGCCGGGAATCACTGTCGGAGATGAGGCGGATGCTTGGCGTGCTTCGCACCGAAGGAGGCCCAGCCCCGGCGCTGGCTCCCCAGCCCACCCTGGGCGACATCTCGGAGCTGGTTTCCCAGTCGGTTCAGTCAGGAGTTGCCGCCGAACTGACGGTGGCAGGCGAGGGACGCGAACTTCCAGCCGGAGTGCAGTTGGCTGCGTTTCGAATAGTGCAGGAAGCTCTCACGAACGTTCGCAAACACGCAACGAACCAGGGAGCCAAGCCAGCCTCGGCTGCTGTGAATATTGGCTACAGCACCACCGCCATCACCGTCGAGATCACCGACGACGGCGTTGGCGCCGGGATGGGAGCGGGCAACGGCAAAGGCTTGATCGGGATGCGAGAACGGGTTGAGATCTACGGCGGCGAGCTTTCCACCGGGCCTCTGGCGGGCGGAGGTTTCGCGGTGCGGGCCGTGCTGCCGGTAGCCAGCAGCGAGACACGGCCAACAGTGGCCGCAGCCTCAACCACACCACCTACCGAAGCCGCCTCATGATCCGCGTTGGCATCGTCGACGATCAGGCGCTCATGCGAGACGGGTTCACCATGATCCTGAACGCCCAGGACGACATTGAAGTTGTTGGCGACGCCGCCAACGGACAGCTTGGCCTGGAACTGTGCCGACGGGTGCGACCTGACGTGGTGCTGATGGACATCCGGATGCCGGTGCTTGACGGCATCGAGGCAACCCGCCAGATCACAAACGAAGACGCAAACAACACCAAAGTCCTGATGCTCACCACCTTTGACCTGGACGAATACGTGTATTCGGCGCTGCGTTCAGGGGCCAGCGGCTTCCTACTGAAAGACACCCCAGCCCGAGAACTTGTGGCCGCGGTTCGGGTGATCGCCAGCGGCGACGCCCTGCTCTCGCCCTCGGTCACCAGGCGACTTATCGAGGAGTTCGCCCGCCGCCCCGAACCCCAGGCAGCCAAGCCCCAGCTACCAGGCGGGCTGACCGAGCGGGAAGGCCAAGCCCTTGAACTGCTAGCCCGGGGCCTTAGCAACAAAGAAATAGCCGCCGCCATGTACGTTGGCGAGGCAACGGCCAAAACTCACGTAAGCAGGCTCTTGACCAAACTGGGGGTTCGTGACCGCGTGCAGGCAGTGGTGCTGGCCTACGAATCAGGCCTGATCCAGCCCGGCCAAGGTTGACCGCCGCCGCGCCGTTCATTGTGCCTACGTCAGCAGGTAGGCGCGCCCAACGCCGAGCCCTGCGGACGCCTTCGGGGTCTAATTCTGGTTATTCGCGTCCCCTAAAGGAGGAACTGGAATGGATTAGGTGCGTTTTCGCCACTATTCCGAGCCAGTTCCACCGCAACCCGCTCGAAATAGCGGGTGATCACGCCTCAGAAGTGGTTTGGGCGGCGCGGTTCTTCAAACCTGGTCTGAGCCCTGGCCGCGGAGGCGGCCGACCATGGCCTTGACGTCTTCGGCGCGGTCTCTGTGGCAAATGAGGGTTGCGGTTTCGGTGTGGACCACCACCAGATCGTCAACACCGATCATGGCGGTGAGCCTGCTTTCGGACACAACAATGTTGGACCCCGCATCCAGAAACTCAACCTCGCCAACCGCGGCGTTCTGGTGCTGATCGTTTGGGAGGTAGTCGGCAACGGCAGGCCAGCTGCCAACGTCGTCCCAGGGGAAGGCCCCAATGGCCATGACAATGTTCTCTGCCTTTTCCATCAGGGCGTAGTCGATTGAGATCTTCTCGAGGGGTTCAAACCCCTCGCTCAGCGCCCCCTGGAACGCATCCGTCCCAACGGTTGGAGCCAGCCGGTGAATGAACTGGGCCAGTTCTGGGCGGTGGCTGGCAAACGCCTTCGTGACGGCGTCGACAGACCATATGAACATCCCGGAGTTCCACCAGAAATCACCAGAGGCGACATACCGCTCTGCGGTTGGGAGATCGGGCTTTTCGACAAACCGGCTGACCTGACGGAACTTGACTTCACCGTGGTTGGGAGCCGGGAAAGGCTGGGCCGCCTCGACATACCCAAACCCGGTTGCGGGATGGCGGGGAGTGATCCCGATGGTGATCAACACGTCGCTGGTGGCAGCTAGGCGCAACCCGGCCTGGAGGGTGGCCCTGAACCGGCTGTGGTCGCCGATGACATGGTCGGCGGTCAGCACACAAAACACTCCGTCGGGGTCTCGGCCCTTCACTACAGCAGCCCCAAGGGCAACCGCGGCTGCGGTGTCTCTTCTCATTGGCTCACCAATGATGTTCTTGGCAGGCAGATCCGGAGTGGCAGCCTTGGTTGACTCCACCAAGTCCTGGTTGGTCAGCACAATCACTCGATCCGGCGGGATCAGCCCGTCGAGGCGGTCTACCGCCATCTCAAGCATCGTGCGATCACCGATGAGGGAAAGCAGCTGCTTTGGCTTGGCCGCGGTGCTTGCCGGCCAAAAACGCTCGCCGTAGCCGCCAGCCAGGATCACCGCATACGCGTTCTCAGCCATGTGTGGCTCCTTCAATGAGTTCGGTGAACAGTGTTTCGAAGGCCGCAGCCTGAACCGATGGGGTGAAGTTCTCGCTTAGAAATCTACGGCCGTTTGCGCCCATCCGGCTGAGGCCTGCCGGATCAGCCAACAGATCTTCCAGGCTGGCAACAAACTTCTGGGGATCCTCGGGAGGCACCGACTGGCCTGCGTCGGCTGCGGCGATAGTTTGCGCTACTTCAGAGTTGGCATCTATTGAGGCAAGCACCGGCCTGCCTGCGGCCAAAATCCCGTACATCTTTGACGGCGTGCTTGACTTGGCCAGGCCCCGCTTGAGCAGAATCAGATGCAGGTCGGCGGCGCCCAGCACCTCAGAAATCTGGTCTCGATGGGCGAAGTCTGACACAGTCACGTTGGCTCGGCCGCCTGCCCATTCGTCAACCTCAGCGCGGGCCGCCCCCTCGCCGTTAATCACAAACTGCAGATCTGGCCGATCACGAAAGTGGTCGGCGGCGTGGCGGACAAGGCTGAAAGACTGGCTGAGCCCAACGTTTCCCGAATACATCACAACCGTTTTGTCGCCAAGGCCGTGCCGCTTCCGGTAAGGAGTGTTCCTGTTGACCACTTGGATCCGGTCGGTGTCAGCGAAGTTGCGGATGACGCGAACCTTCGCCCGACCTTCGGGCGGCAGCTTCGCCTGCACGTTTAGTTGCTGGTCTTCTGACAGAACAGTTACTGCATCGGCGCGACGGTAGACAGAGCGTTCATGCTTTTCGGCCAGCCGAATCACCTTCGGGTTACCAAGGGCACCAAGGTCAACCGCAACATCTGGAAAGATGTCTTGCACGTTGAAAACGAACGGCACCCGCCAGCGGCTGGCAACCAGCCACGCCGCGTCTCCCAGGAAGATGGGGGGAGACATTCCCATCACAACATCTGGTTTTGAAAGGGTCATTGCGGCGGCGGTGACCAGCGAAGTGAAACCGCCGAAGCCAACCGCTCTGGCCGGGATGTTGTTCTTGTCAACTGGGAACGGCCAAACCCGAACAATGCGACCAAAGTCGGCCTGCTGGGTTCGCCACAGGCGCCCACTCCAGTCTGGGTGGACCGAATGGCCCCGATACCAGGGAAGGCTGGTTACAACGTCTACCTGATGGCCGCGACCGGCCAAAGACTGAACGAGTTTCGTCATAACCTCGCCGGTTGCGGCGTGGAGGTCTGGCTCGAAATGGGGGCACAGCAACAAAAGCTTCATTTGCCGCCTGAGTCGGCGCCTGCGGCCACTGCATCTCGGTACGCATCCAGCAGAGCCAAACCGGCGGGCCGCCAAGCGAACAGCTTCGCCCGCTCCAGACCCGCGGCCCGAAGGGTTCCGGCCAATTCAGGCTCGGTTAACAACCGGCGAATGGCGGCGGCCAGGGCCGGTGGATCCTGGGGCGGCACCATCAGGCCCGCATTGCCAATTACCTCGGGCAGCGAAGCTGCGGTGGTGCCAACAACGGGACAGCCCCGAATCATTGCCTCAAGGGCCGGGTTGCCAAACCCTTCATAGATTGACGGGAACACCATTGCGGTTGCCGACCGATACAGGTCATCCAGATCCGCCTCTGGCACCCGGCCAAGGCGATGGACCCGGCCCTCAAGCCCAGCAGTGCGGGTGTGGGATTCAAGGGCGTCGCTCTCTGGGCCCGCTCCACCGGTGAACACAACCGACAGGTCGGGAAACTCTGCGGCCAGAATGGCAAAGGCGTCGACGAGGTCTACGTGGCGCTTGTGGGGATAGGCAATGGCCGGATAGAGCAGGTACCTGCCGTACTTGGCTCGCAGTTCCCGGTCTACCGCTGGGTCAAGCACCCCGGCCTCAATTTGGTCGTGGCCGTGGGGCACAACCCGAAGCCGGTCTGGCCCAAGCCCAAAATGCTTGCCAACGGTTGCGGCCGAAAAACGGCTTGGGCAAAGAACCAGGGCCGCGTTCTTTATGGAGGGTGGCAGCATCCTGGCCAGCCAGGTTCGTTTGATCGACGCGAAATTTTCCGGCATGTCCAGGGGCTGGAGATCATGCACCGTGAAGACGTAAGGCTTTGGGGAGGTGACGGGCACAACGCTGCCCGCGTGATGGATCAGGTCGTCGTTGCGGCACACCGACGCCAGCCACGTTGCCTCGGTGCCGATGCGGGCCGCCTTGCTGCCAAGCAAGCGGGGTGCGGTGATGGTTTCGAAGCGGCTGGCCAAGTCTGGATAGGTGTCGACCAGGCTGGGTTGGGCGTAGATTTTCAGCTCGACATCGTCTGGGTCAACCCGGTCGAAGGCTCGAAGCAGGCGCACCGTGTATTCCTCGCTGCCGCCAACCACACCTGGCACCAGCCACAACAGGTTGATCCCAACCACGGTGCCACTCACCGGGCCGCCCCGATTGGCAGAACCTGGCTGAACGCATCGGCGTAGCCCGCTGCGGTGGCCTGCCAGGTCATAGCCGCTGCCCGCTTGGCGCCTCGGCGCTGAAGGTCGTTGCGCAACTCACCATCTTCAAACACGCTGGCAATGGCGTCTCGGATCGAAGCGGCGTCGAAAGGATCGACCAGAACGGCGGCACCGCCTGCGGCTTCCTCGGTTGCTGTGTTCTGCGAGGTAACAACTGCGGTGCCCTGGCTCATTGCCTCAAGCACCGGCAAACCGAAGCCCTCGGCCAGTGACGGGAAGGCAAACACGGTGGCGGCGGCGTAGAGGGCCCGCAGATCTTTGTTGTTGACCAGGCCCAGGCGCCTGGCCCGCATCCCAAGGGGGCGCAGCAGATCCTGATCGTTTTGAACCCAGCCCTCTGGCCCAACAACCACAAGAGTGAGAGGCAGGCCCTCCATGGCTTCAACCAGGCGAGCCAGGTTCTTGCGGGGCTCAACGGTGCCAACCCACAGAACAAAGACTTCCGGCAGGTTCCAACGGCTGCGAACTTCGCTGACCTCAGCCTCGGTGGCTGCCTCGGCCGACACCCCCCACGGCACAACGCTGAGCTTGCTGGCATCAGCACCGGCCTTGGCTGCATCCCGGGCGGTGTGCTCTGAGGGGCACACAATCCAATCTGCCCTTTCCCTAGTTGCCTTCCAGGCGGCAGGAAAGAACGACCGGCCCCGGCGGGAAAGCCTTTCGGGGTGGTGCAGAAAATCCAGGTCGTGCACCGTTACAACCAAAGGCGCCGATGCGGGAGGCACAACCATGGCAGGCGCCCAGATTAGATCTACCGCAACCGGCAAGGCAGGCCGGTTGCAACGGTGCCAGGCCTCATAAAGAATTGGGCGGGGCAGCCAGTGCTTCACCACCGGAATCGGTGGCGGCTCGGCTGGTTGGACACGGTGGCGGGCGGCCACACCAACAAACTGGTACTGGTTGGCGGCCCGGAGCGCTCGCAGGGTTTCCGAGGTGGCCCGCAAGGTGCCACCGGGAACCCGATGCCAGTACTGCTCTACCACAACAGCGGCCGAGACGCTCATGACCGCTAGGGCTGAAGAGACGAAAAATAGGCCGCCGTGCGAATAATGCCGTCTTCGAGAGAAACCTTTGGTTCGAACTGAAACAGGCTTCTGGCCAGGGAGAGGTCGGGTTTGCGCCGGGCCGGGTCATCTTCGGGCAGAGGGTGAAACTCAATCTCGCTTGACGAATTCGTGGCCTGGATGATCTCGGATGCCAGATCCAGCATGGAGCGCTCGTTGTCGTTGCCAATGTTGACCGGGCCGTTGTAGCCGCTGGCCAGCAAACCGAGTTGGCCATCGATTTGGTCATCCACGTAACAGAAACTACGGGTTTGAGAGCCATCGCCATAAACAGTAATTGGCTGGTCTTTCAGGGCCTGGTTGATGAAATTGGAAACAACCCGGCCGTCGTCTGGCCGCATGTTCGGCCCGTAGGTATTGAAGGTCCGAACGATTCGAACGTCGAGATCGTGGGTGCGGTGGTAGGCCAGGGTGAGGGCCTCTGCAAACCGTTTGGCCTCGTCGTAAACGCTGCGGGGCCCGTTCGGGTTTACGTTGCCCCAGTAGGTCTCGGGCTGGGGGTGCACCTCGGGGTCTCCGTACACCTCGCTGGTTGAGTTCAGGTGGAACACTGCCCCTTTGGCCTTCGCCAAACCAAGGCAATTGTGGGTGCCGAGGCTGCCAACCTTCATGATCTGGATTGGCACGCGGTCAAAGTCGATTGGCGAGGCCGGGCTGGCAAGATGCATCACAACATCAACCGGCCCTGGCACCCAGATGTGATTCGAGACGTCCTGGCGGACAAACTCGAACCCGTCTCGCCCAAACAGGGCCTCGATGTTCTTCTCCGAGCCCGTCTGGAGGTTGTCTAGGCAGACCACCTGATCGCCGCGGTCAAGCAGTCTCTGGCACAGCTGGGACCCAAGGAAGCCTGCGCCCCCGGTTACAACGATTCGAGCCACAGCCGGGTCAGCGACCGATCCCGCGGTATTGGAAACCTCGGCGGCGAAGCACCGCAGGGTCTAACAGGTTCCTGCCATCCACAACGCTTTGGCCAACCATCAACTCGGCCACCTTGTCGAAGTCGAGCCAGCGGAACTCGTCCCACTCGGTAAGCACAACCAGAACGTCGGCGCCGTCTATCGCGGCGTAGGGATCGGTGACGACCTCAACGTGTGGCAGTTCGTCGATGTTGCTGTGAACGGCTGGGTCATAGGCCCGGATCTCGGCGCCCGAACTGGCCAGCCGGCTTAGCACCTCGATGGCTGGAGACTGGCGGAGGTCGTCGGTTCCCGCCTTGAACGTGAGGCCCCAGCAGCCAATGCGACGCCCGGAAGCGTCTCCACCCAGGGCGTCGAGCACTTTCTGAGCGGTGCGGTCGAACTGCTCTTCGTTTACCTTCAGAACTTCCTTGAGGAACGAAAAGTCAAAGCCGGCGTCTTCGGCAATTCGGGCCAGGGCGATGGTGTCCTTTGGAAAACACGAGCCGCCCCAACCGGGGCCGGGCCGCAGGAACTCAGACCCGATTCGGCTGTCGTAGCCCATCCCAAGAACGACGTCGCCAACATCGGCCCCAACCGCCTCGCAGAGGGTGGCGATGGAGTTGATGAACGAGAGCTTTGAGGCCAGGAACGCATTCGACGCGTACTTGATTGTTTCAGCCGACACGGGGTCGGTCACCATGATTGGGGCCCGAACCTTTGAATAGAGGGCAGCCACCCTTATTGCTGCCTCCTGGTCTCCTGAGCCAATCACCACCCGGTCGGGATTGAGGAAGTCTTCAACTGCGGTGCCCTCACGCAGGAATTCGGGGTTCGAAACCACCGAAACGTCTGGCCGGCCAAGCACCCTGGCCACCACCTGGGTGGACCCAACGGGCACCGTTGACTTGTTGACAACGATTGACCCGTTTGGCATCACGTCGGCAATTTCGGCTGCGGCCCCTTGGAGGTAGGAAAGGTCGGCCGAGCCGTCTTCGCTCTGGGGGGTTGGCACGCACAGATAGTGAAACTCTGCGTTGCGAGAGGCGTTTTCTGCTCCAAGCACAAAACTGAGCTTCCCTGACGCAATCCCCTCGGCAACGATCCAGTCGAGATCCTTTTCAACAATCGTGATCTCGCCCCGCTGGAGGCTGGCCACCTTCGCTTCGTCTATGTCGGCGCACACTACGTCGTGCCCAATGTGGGCAAAACAGGCCCCAGTGGTTAGCCCGACATAGCCAGTTCCTATTACCGCAATACTCGCCATTCCAATGCCTCCGGAAGGTCGCACAAAACCGGTTTAGAAGGTTAGCGGCCGGAATGGCTTCAAGGACAGGGTCGGACCGACTGGGCGGCAAGAGTTGTTGAGGTTGAACCACCGGGGGTCACCGTTGTTGGCGGGCTGGTAGGGGCAGACGCTGGCGCAGGGGTGGCGGTGGTGGGTGTTGACTGAGGTTCTTCGGTTGGCTCTGCTGCGTCTGGAGCACCGAAGGTGATCAGGACTTCTCGGCCAAGAATCAACGAAGACTGCCTCACACTGTCAACCCGCACCCCAGCGGCGGCCAGCGCAACCTCGGCCAACTGAACCGCTTGGGCTCCGTCTGGGCCGAACTCAAGCCGTACTCCGGGGGCGGTGTCGGCCCCTGTCAGTGGGGTTTCCAGATCAAACCCTTCGCTCTTCAGCTGCGCCACCAGCGCCTCGGCCTCGGCTAAGCGGGCTTGGTCGGCTCGCACGGAGAGCCCGACGGTGGCCGGATCGTTCGCCGCCAGGCCCCTCATCAAGTTCAGCAGAGGCTCTGCTTCGTCTTCAAGCTCGTTCAGCACGCTGGCCGAGCCGACAAAGCCAAACTCGGTTGGCAGGCTGTAGGTCTGAAGCTCACTTGGTTCGAACTGGTTAAAGGTGCGACCGAGGTCGAGCAGGGTTTGCACAGTGAGGCCCTGGTCGAGGGTTACGAACTGGGCGCCGTCTTCAACCAAGGTTTTCAGCACAAACGGGTTGCGGGCGCCCAGCTCAATGGCCCTGCCAATGAACGCCTCGAGGAAGATCTGCTGGCGGCGGATGCGGTTTAGGTCGGTGTCTCCGTAGGTGCCGTCTCGATAGCGCCAATGGCCATCCACTTGGATTTGGAAGTTGCGGCTGCGAACAAACGCCAGGGCGTTGGTCGGCTGGAGGGCCTGGCAGCCAGGGTTTGGCATGGCAAAGCCGCTCATAGACCGGGCCTCGCCAGAGCTTGGCCGTTCGTTCCAGTCGCGTGCCGGGTACTCAAAGAAAAGCTCTACGAAATCAACAACGTTCACCAGGCCCTCAAAGCCGCTGAGGTCGATGCTGACAAAGTTGTTGATTGGGATGGCGAAGTTCTGTTCGATGGTTTCAATCAGAACCGCCGGGCCCCCAACCGCAAACGCACTGTTGATCTTGCCCTCCCGATTGAGCCCGGCTATTTCAACCCACAGGTCTCGGGGGAAAGACAGAAGCTGGGCGGTGCCAGCCACTTCATCGATTCGGGCAACGATGATCACATCGCCAAGTTGCTCGCCAACCCGCCCGATCTGGATCGGGTCGTTCGGGTCTAGGTTAGCGGCGCTGTCGAAGCCGACAAGAAGCACGTTGAACGCCCGGCCCCCCTTCAGGTCGCTTGCTTCAAGCGGAGTGAGCGAGGCGCTTAGCTCAACCCGATTGATTGAGGCAACGGCGCTCTCGCCTGCCGACAGCGCCCACGCCACTGCCAGGGCAGCCAACATGGCAACAACGTTGGCAGCCAGAACAAGCCGCTGGGGCCAGGTGCGGCGCAGGCCAGAGCTGCTCATTCTGTACTCTCACGTTGGTAGGAACTGTCTGGTTGGTAGGCGAACAGCACACCGCTTCGCACCGAAACAACGGCCTCGGGCTCTTCGAACACGTTGCTTACCCCGCGCCCAGACGCAGCCAACAGCTCCTCGTTAGTTAGCGGGTAGCAAAGGCCGGTTGTTGTTACTCCCTGGGCGTCTCCGCCAACGGCCAGCAGGCTGACCAGGTCGCCCGGCTCGGCGGCAAGGGCCCGACGGTTGAACACGACCGAAAGCTTGGCGCCTGCCAGAACCGCATCCACCTGAGCCCCAGCCAGCCGTTGGTTGGCCAGGAGGGCAAGGCCGCCGTGTTCGTGATCTGGGCGGCCGCCGCTCATCGCCACGAAGACGATTCGTTCGGGATCCAGCTCAAGGGCGGCGTGGATAGCTAGCTCAAGGTCGGTCTGGTCCTTGGCTACGGGGTGGCGCCGAATGTCTGCCCCGTCACTGCTGGCCCGACTGAGGCCGGCGGCGCTTACCGAGTCGAAGTCGCCAACCGCGACGTTGACGGCGAAGCCCGCTTGGTGGGCGCGGTCAATGCCAGAGTCTGCGGCCACAACGGTTACCCCGGCGGGCAGCGCGCCAACTTGATGGGGCGCAAGCGGATCACCTCCGCTGAAAATCAGGACCGTGCCTGCCATGTTGGTGGTCCTAGGAGTTGCCAGCGACTGAAACGGTGTGCGGTACCGCTTCAGCCGCCGACAGAAACCGGGCCTTGCCCTACTGACCGCCCTCGTTCAGGGTTACCTCGGTTGGGGTCCAACCACTGCCTTCGGTATCCATCCCTCCAAGGAGGGCGACTGCGGCCTCGGCGTACTGGGTGGTGAACGCATCACTGTCGGGAGCTGCGGCCAGCACACCTTCAGAGGTAGCAACCTCGATGGTTTGGTCCCACAGGGCCTTGTCCATCACACCTGCACCGCCTGGCGAAGGCCAGATGAGCTTGTTGATCTCGTTCAGCTGCCAGGTTTGGTGCGACACACCAAGCGTTGAGCCAGAGTCGAGAACAACGTCTACGCACTCGCCTGCGTTGTCTCGACACCACACCCAGCCCTCAATTGAGGCTGCAATGAAGCGGGTGGTTTGGTCGTCGTAGGCGGCGTCGCCAAGCTTGGTGCCGTCGGCCCAGATTGCGTCTTGCAGCATTGCGGTGCCAACGTCATTCCAGTTGATGACAGTGAGGTCACTGGCCTGGAACAGCTCGCCGGTATCGGGGTTGATTGTTTCCAGCACCTGGGCGTATTCGTTGTATGTCATTGCCTGAGCGGCATCGATTTCGCCGCTGATAAGGGCCAACATGTCGAAGCTCTGCTGAACAATCTCATAGTCGGTTCCCGGCTCAACACCGGCAGAGCGGCTACCGGCCAGAAGCTCGAACTCGTTGCCGAAACCCCAGCTGCCAACCTTCTTGCCTGCCAGGTCGGCCGGGCCGCTGATTCCAGAATCAGCGAAGGAAACCTGGAGGGTTCCCGAGCGCTGGAAGATCTGGGCCACGTTCACAATGTCTATGCCCTCTTCGCGCGAAACCAAAGCCTTTGGCACCCACGAGATGGCGTAGTCAGCAGCGCCAGAACCAAGCTGTTGCTGGGGCACAATGTCTATGCCGCCCTCAAGGATGGTTACGTTTAGGCAGCGGGCCTCATAGAAGCCCTGATCAACCGCGGCGTAGTAGCCAGCGAATTGGGCTTGGGCGAACCATTGCAATTGCAAGGTGACCTCGTCGGTTCCCTCACAAGTTGCAGCATCGCCGTCGCCGCCATCGCCAGCGTCGCCATCGGTTCCGCTTTCAGATCCGGTATCAACGGCTACATCGTCGTCTCCGTTGCCACAGGCTGCAGCCACCAAGGTGAGCGCCATCAAGGCGGCCAACAAGCGCCACCAATTTGTCTTTCCTGATTTGTGCATGATTTTCCCCTTTATATTGCTTCGGGCCGTTTCCACGGCATTAAAAGACGTTCGGCCAGAACAGCCAGAACAAAAAGACCAAGCCCAACTGCGCTTGCCACCACGATGGCGGCCCACGCATTTGCATACCGGGCGAAGCTGGCATTCTGAGTTATCACGGGCCCAAGACGACTTTGCGGACCCCCAAAATACTCAGCCACTATGGCCGCAATAACGCTCAAAGGTGCAGCGATCCGCAATGAAGTCAAAAAGAACGGGAGCGCATTCGGGATCCGAACCCGACGCAGAATGGTGAAGGGAGAAGCCCCGTATGATCGCATCAGCTCAAGCTGATCCGGGTGCACCTGGGTGAGCCCCTTTGAGGTGTTGATGAACACGGGGAAGAAAACAACCACCAGAACCACCGCCTGGTTGCTGAGGTTGCTGGTTAACCCAAACCAGGCGTTGAAAATGGGGGCAAGGGCAACGATTGGCATTGCGTTTAGCGCAATGGCCAGTGGGGTGAGGGCGTCTCCAACCCGGGCGAAGTGGGTGAACACAAAGGCCATCACAGCACCCATGGCAACACCTGCCAGCAGCCCAGACGCCGCTATTCCTGCGGTGTTCAAACCTGCTTCGCGAAGTGGGGCGGTGCCAAGGGTTCCCCCCTCGACACCCGACCATTGCTGACCAAGGGCTGTCCAGATAGACGACGGTTTTGGCAGCAGAAACTCGTCGATGCCAAAGAGCCGAACGGCCAACTCCCAGGCACCGAAAAACACAACACCAACCACAATTGCTGGCAGCATGGAGCGAAGCCACCGCTGGAATCGGGTCACGAGGCGGCCTCGACGCTCCGCAGAGCCTCACGTATCTCGGTCGCCTTTTTGAAGAATTCGGGATCTTCGCGGGTGTCTTCTGTGCGCTCTCCAAGGGTTACGTTCACAACGCGGTGCACCCGACCGGGGCGGGGTGACAGCACAACAACCCGGTTTGAGAGGAAGGCGGCTTCAGAAATTGAGTGGGTGACAAACACAACCGTTGTGTCAAGTTCGGCAACGATTGAGAGCAGCTCTTTTTGCATGTGCTCTCGGGTCATCTCATCCAGCGCTCCGAATGGTTCATCCATCAGCAGCAGCCGAGGCCGGAACGACAACGCTCTGGCAATGGCCACCCGTTGCTGCATCCCGCCCGAGAGTTGCCATGGGTAGCGGTTGGCGATGTCTGGAAGTTTCACAAGTTCAAGCATCTCGGCCGACCTGGCCCGCCTTTTCGAGGCGGACCAACCCATCAGCTCAAGGGGCAGTTCGATGTTGGCCCCCACTTTGCGCCAGTCGAACAACCCCGCGGTTTGGAAGGCCATCCCGTAGTCTCGGTCAACCCTGGCCTGTGGGGCGGGCTTGGCGAACACCTCAATGTGTCCAGACGTTGGCTGGAGAAGGTCGGCTATCAGGCGCAGCAAGGTTGACTTGCCGCAACCAGACGGGCCAATGAGCGAAACGAACTCGCCAGGGGCAACTGTGAGGTCGATGCCCTCAAGAGCATGCACCTCGTCGTCGGTTCCCTCATTGAAGGTTTTGTGGATGCCGCTGATGGCAACGGCCTGGGTGCCTGCCGGGTCAGCCGGGTTGGCGTTCACTGCGCCACCTCTGGTTGGCCCCTCATTGCGATGCGCTCGGCCAGGTTCGTTAGCCCGAATACAAACAAACCGAGAAGGCCAGCGGCCAGAACTGCGGCATAGAGCCTTTCGGGGCCGGTGCTGTAGCGGCTGGCGAAGTCCAGAATCACCCGGCCAAGGCCGCCTGGCACACCGGCTGAGATCTCGCCGACTATGGCGCCAACAATGCTGAGCGTTGCCGCCAGCTTGAACGCAGGAAACAGGTAGGGCCGAGCGGCTGGCAGACGGAGACGAAGCAGCGTTTTGCCCCAAGGGGCAGCGTAGGAACGCATCAGCTCTACAGCTTCAGGATCGGGAGACTTCAGGCCGGCCAGGCCGTTTACCGCCACCGGGAAGAACGTGAGGTAGGCCGCAATCAGCGAAACGGCCTGAACGTCTGACAGGAAGGTGGTGCGGCCCCAGGTAACAACAATTGGGGCGAGGGCAATGAGGGGCACAGTTTGGCTGATGTTGATCCAGGGGCCAAGGCCGCGGTCTAAGAACTGCGACCTCAGCATGGCAACAGCCAGACCAAGGCCAACAACGGTGCCAACAACAAAACCGATGGCCGCCTCTTTCAGGGTGAACCAGGCCGACTTCAACAAGAACACCGCCAGGATTTCGCTGCGGCCCCGCTGCACGGGCTCAAAGAAGGTGCCTGCAATCTCTGAAACCGGCGGCATCTTCAAGTCGTTGACACCAACCACCGCTTTGAACAGCTCCCAGCCGCCTGCCACCAGGCCAACGCCCAGAACAACGGCTAGCACTTTGCCAAGAAAGCCCCGTGCGGTCATGAAAGGTGCGGGATGATCCGTTGGCCGTATGCGTTCAACGTTTCGTCCTTCTGGTCGTGCATTAGGTAGATGGCGAACTGGTTCACGCCAAGCGCCTTGAGTTCTTCCAGCTTTGCAATGTGTGCCTCCTCTTCGCCAAGGATGCAGAACCGGTCGACGATTTCGTCTGGCACGAAGTCTGTGTGATCGTGGCCAGCCTTGCCGTGGCCGGAATAGTCATAGCCCTCGCGTTCCTTGATGTAGTCGGTGAGGGCCTGGGGCACCATGGCGCTTTCGTCTCCGTAGCGCCCAACCAGGTCGGCAACGTGGTTGCCAACCATGCCCCCGAACCAGCGGCACTGGTTGCGCTGATGGGCCAGGTCGGTGCCAACATAAGCCGGGGCAGCCACACAGATGTAAAGAGATTCAGGATCTCGGCCAGCATCTGAAGCCGCCGTCTTTACAGCCTCAATTGTCCATTTGGCTATCTGAGGGTCGGCCAGTTGCAGGATGAAACCGTCGGTTTCGCTGCCGCACAGGTGCAGGGCCTTCGGGCCGTAGGCCGCCATAAGGATTGGCAGCTCAGACTCTTTGGCCCACGGAAATTGCTGCTTGGTGCCGTTGTATTCAACCTCTCGGCCTTCGGCCAGGCCCTTCATCACTTTCATTGCCTCGCTGAGCGTTGCCAGCTTTGACGGGGTGTGGCCAAGCACCCGCATGGCGCTGTCGCCCCGCCCGATGCCACAGATCGTGCGGTTGCCGAACATGTCGTTGAGGGTGGCGAACAGCGACGCCGTGACGGTCCAGTTTCGGGTGCCCGGATTGGTAACCATTGGGCCAACGATCATGCGGTTGGTGGCAGACAACATCTGGGAGTAGATGACGTATGGCTCCTGCCAGAGCACGTGGCTGTCGAAGGTCCAACCGTGGGAGAAACCAAGGGTCTCGGCCTGTTTGGCCAGTTCAACAACCCGCCAGGCGGGTGGGTCGTTTTGCAGCACGACGCCGAAGTCCATGGCGTGTCCTTTCGGAGTGGTTGAGCTTAGGAGGGGCGTCGATAGACGCACCGACCAATGTAATAGTTCGTTATTCGCCGAGCCAGCGAGGCGAATCAGCCAATCGAGTCCTCCTACTATTCGCTAGGCCCCTTACGTGAGAGTTGGGAAACCGAGATCGACAATGCTGGTTGCGGGATCTGGCCAGCGTGAGGTGATCACTTTGGCCCTGGTGAAGAACCTCACACCTTCGGGGCCGTACATGGTTGTGTCGCCAAACAACGAGTCGTTCCAGCCGCCGAAGCTGTGATAGCCAACGGGCACGGGGATGGGAACGTTGATGCCAACCATGCCTGCTTCGGCTCGGTCTTGGAACGAGCGGGCCGCGCCGCCGTCTCGAGTGAAGATGGCAGCCCCGTTGCCCCACGGGCAGTCGTCGATCAGCTTCACCGCATCGTCAAAGGAATCGACCCGAACCACGCTGAGCACTGGACCAAAGATCTCGTCGGTGTAAACCGACATGTCGGTTGAGACGTTGTCGATCAGGCTGACCCCAAGGAAATAGCCGTCTCCGTCGAAGCTTTGATCTCGGCCGTCTACCACAATGGTGGCTCCGTCTGAGGCTCCGGCACCCACATAGCCCGCCACCCGATCACGGTGCTCGCTGGTTATCAGCGGGCCCATTTCAGAGTTAGGGTCGGTGCCGTCACCAATTTGCAGCTTGCCCATTCTGGCCTGAATGGCCTCAACCAGCGGATCGGCGATGTCGCCAACCGCAACCACCACCGATATGGCCATGCAGCGCTCGCCGGCCGAGCCAAAACCGGCCGAAACCGCGGCGTCGGCAGCGAGGTCTAGATCTGCATCGGGCAGCACAACCATGTGGTTCTTGGCCCCGCCAAGGGCCTGCACTCGTTTGCCGTGCGAGGCGCCGGTTTCATACACGTACTTCGCTATTGGCGTTGAGCCAACAAACGAAAGGGCCTTCACTTCAGGGTGGGCAAGGAGCCCGTCTACGGCCACCTTGTCTCCGTGTAGCACGTTGAGAACACCGTTTGGAAAGCCTGCCTCGTGGAAGAGCTCGGCTATGAACATTGGGGCTGACGGGTCTCGTTCCGACGGTTTGAGGATGTAGGTGTTGCCTGCCGCGATTGCATTGGGGATGGTCCACAGAGGCACCATTGCCGGGAAGTTGAAAGGTGTGATTCCGGCGACAACACCAAGGGGTTGGCGCACGCTGTAGACGTCTACCCCGGTGGATGCGTTTTCGTTGTAGGCGCCCTTCAGCAGCTCGGCTATGCCGCAGGCGTACTCTATGTTTTCGATGCCGCGGGCCACTTCGCCTGCCGCGTCGCTTAGCACCTTGCCGTGCTCGGCGGTTAACCGTTTCGCTATCTCGGCCTGGTTCTTTTCAACCAGGTCTCGAAAGCGAAACATCAGCTTGGTGCGCCTGGCGATGCTTACGTTGCGCCAACTCTGGAACGCCTCAGACGCGGCGTCGACCGCGGCGTTTACCTCTTCAGGCGATGCCAGCCCAAGCTTGGCGCTCTGTTCGCCGGTTGCCGGGTTGAAAACCTGCGAGGTGCGGCCAGAGGTGGAGCGAACCATGGCTCCGTTTATCAGATGATCAATTTGTGGCACGAGAGGGGGTTAGGTCGGGGAGTTAGGTCGGGGAGTTAGGTCGGGGAGTTAGGTCGGGGAGTTAGGTCGGGGAGTTAGGTCGGCGGGCTACATCAGATACTGCGAGAGTCCGCGGCGCACATACTTGCCGTCGCCGGCTTTGCCAAGGTATTGGTTGTTCTGAATAACAACCTGGCCCCGAGACATCACGAGGTCTACCTTGCCGTTCACCTCAAAACCCTCATAGGCGGAGTAGTCCATGTTCATGTGGTGGTTGTCAACACTGATTGACCAGGTGGCCTTTGGGTCATAAAGAACAATGTCGGCGTCGGCGCCGGGCTGGATCACGCCCTTCTTCGGGTAGAGGCCAAACATTCTGGCCGGTGTGGTTGCACACAGCTCAACCCAGCGGGGCAGCGAAATCTCGCCGGTAACCACACCCTGATAGATCAGATCCATCCGATGCTCTACACCGCCAATGCCGTTTGGGATGGCCCGGAAGTCGTCTTTGCCAAGCTCTTTCTGGTCCTTCATGCAGAACGGGCAATGGTCGGTTGACACAACCGAAAGGTCGTCGGTGCGGAGGCCCTTCCAGAGGTCGGCGTGATGGTGTTGGTGTTTGCTTCGCAGTGGGGTTGAGCAGACATAGCCCGCCCCCTCAAAACCAGGCTTTCCCAGGTGATCCTCGAGGCTGAGGTAGAGGTACTGAGGGCAGGTTTCGGCAAAGACGTTGGCACCGTTGTCTCTAGCCCGCACCACCTCTTCCAGGGCTTCTGAGGCCGAGAGGTGCACTATGTAGAGCGGGGCGGCGCCAACCTTCGCCAACTTGATGGCCCTGTGGGTGGCTTCGCTTTCAAGCTCTTCGCGGCGCACGATGCCGTGATAGATGGGGTCGGTTTCGCCCCTGGCAACAGCTTGCTCGGCCAGCAGATCTATGGCGATGCCGTTCTCGGCGTGCATCATTATCAGCCCGCCGTTGCCTGCTGCGGTTTGCATGGCCCGAAGGATCTGCCCATCGTCGCTGTAGAACACCCCGGGGTAGGCCATGAAGAGCTTGAAGCTTGTGATCCCCTCGTCGACCAGGATGTCCATCTCTTTCATCGAGGCGTCGTTGACGTCGCCAACAATCATGTGGAATCCGTAATCGATGGCGCAGTTGCCTTCGGCCTTTGCCATCCATTCGTCTAGGCACTCTCGCACCTGCCTACCGTAGGTTTGGACCGCGAAGTCAACAATGGTGGTTGTGCCTCCCCACGCCGCGGCGCGGGTGCCCGTTTCGAAAGTGTCAGACGCGGATGTGCCACCGAATGGCAGCTCCATATGGGTGTGCACGTCTACCCCGCCGGGAATCACGTAGCGGCCGGTGGCATCTATCACGGTGTTGGCGCCAGATTCTGCGCTTACTGCCAGGTCAGAGCCAGGGGCCAACAGCGCGACAATGGTTTCGCCGTCTACCAACACCTCGGCCGCATCGGCGCCCGTTGCGCTAACAACGGTGCCTCCCTTAATCAGCGTGGTCATCGTGATCCCCTTTCGTTTCGTGGCTGGTTCTGTGGTTGGTGGCTTTGGACTAGGTGATGGTGGCGGCGGCGGTTCGAAGTGCCGCCAAACCCTGGTCTATCTCTTGTGCTGACACATCAAGCATTGGGGCCATTCGCACAACGTTGCCATACAGGCCGCCCTTGCCAACCAGTAGGCCCGCGCTTTTGGTTGCCTCAAGCATCTGGGCGGCGTGGGTTGAAGACGGCTCCATCCCGCCGGATCCCACCGTCTCGAAGGCCTGCATCAGGCCTCGGCCTCTCACTTCGGCAATCCACGGAGTTTTGGCGGCAAGAGCATCAAGCCCGGCCCGGAACCGGTCTCCCATCAGCTTCGCGTTCAGCTGGAGGTTGTTGTCCAGCACGTAATCAATAGTTGCCAAACCGGCAGCCGAGGACAAAGGGTTACCGCCAAAGGTTGAGAAGTTCGCCACGTTGATGGTGTCCATGATGTCTGCCCTGGCAACAATGCCAGCCAGGGTGATGCCGTTGCCGACGCCCTTGGCGAAAGTGAGCATGTCTGGCACGATGCCGTGGGCCTCATAGCCCCAAAAGTGGTCTCCGGTTCGGCCCCAGCCGGTTTGCACCTCGTCGGAAATGAACAAGATGCCCGAGTTGTCTAGCTCTTTTTTCATTGCGCCGAAGAAGCCATCTGGTGGGGTGGCAAAACCGCCGACACCCTGAATTGGTTCCGCAATCAGCCCGGCAACGTTGCCCGCTGAAGTCATGGAAAGCAGCTGGGTGAGGTCGTCGACACAGGCGGCGGTGTACGCATCGTCGTCGAGGCCGCTGAACGGGCTGCGCAGCCGGTAAGGCCCCTGCACAAACGTGACCTGAAGGCCAGAAAGGCTGGTGGATGACCACGAACTGTGCGAAGTGACGGCTTGGGCGGTGAACGAGCGGCCGTGGTAGCTGTTTCGCATTGCCAACATCTGGTTGGACTTGCGATAAGACGTTGCCAGCAGAATCGCAGTGTCGTTGGCCTCGGTGCCAGACGGGGTGAGGAACACCCGAGCATTCGGGATCCCGGAAAGATCTGCGATTTTCTCGGCCAGCGCAATCATTGGCTCTGAGAGATAGAGGGTTGAGGTGTGCATCACCTTTGCCGCCTGAGCCTGCACGGCGGCTGTGACCTTGGCGTTGTTGTGGCCAACCATCGTGGTGAGCACACCACCAAAGAAGTCGAGGTAGCGGTTGTCTGCCTCGTCGAACACAAAGCTGCCCTGGCCTCGCTGAATCTCGATGGGCTCGGCGTAGTAGGGGCTTAGGAAGGACGGCAGCACCCGCTTGTAGCGAGCGTGGAGATCTGAGTTCATTGCCTACCTCGGGTTGGGATCAGGCTTCGGCGATCTTGCCGTACATGTCTGGCCTGCGGTCACGATAGAACGCCCACTGGTCTCGCACCTCGGCGATCAGGTCAAGATCCAGATTCCGAATTACCAACTCGGCGTTTTGGTCTGATGCCACGTCGCCAACAAACTGGCCCCGCGGGTTGGCGAAGTAGCTGGTGCCGTAGAAATCATTTTCTCCAAGGTCTTCAACGCCAACCCGGTTGATGGCGCCAACGAAGTACATGTTGGCTGCCGCCGACGAGGTCTGCTCTAGCTGCCAGAGGTAGGCCGACAAGCCCCGGCTGGTTGCCGAAGGGTTGAAAACGATCTCGGCGCCGTTCAAACCAAGCATCCGCCACCCCTCTGGGAAGTGCCGGTCATAACAAATGTTCACTGCAACCTTGCCAACCGCGGTGTTGAACACCGGATAGCCAAGGTTGCCGGGCCGGAAGTAGAACTTTTCCCAGAACCCCTTGACCTGGGGAATGTGGATCTTGCGGTACTTGCCAAGGTAGGTGCCGTCGGCGTCGATAACCGCGGCTGTGTTGTAGAGCAGGCCCTCCTGCTCCTTTTCATACATCGGCAGCACAAGCACCATGCCGTACTTGGCCGCGATCTCCTGGAATCGTTTGGTGGTTGGGCCATCGGGAATGGCCTCGGCGTAGCTGTAGTACTGGGCGTCCTGAACTTGGCAGAAGTAGGGCCCATAAAACAGCTCTTGGAAACACATCACCTGCGTGCCCTGGGCAGCCGCCTCGGCAACGTACTTCTCGTGAACCTCGATCATTGATTCCTGATCGCCGGTCCATGCCGTTTGAAGAATGGCTGCCTTCACGTTCTTCGACATTGTTGATTCTCCCCTGGCCGGAATAGGCCCCTGTAGCACTGACTTGAAAGAGCACTGGTTTGAAGGCCGACAGTACCTGCTGTCACACCGCGTCGCTAGGTTAAGTAGTCACTTCCCCCGCGCACAAACAAATTCACGAGGGAACCCTGAAAATGACAATGCAAGAAGGACACCGAACACGTTTCCACGCGTGGCTGGTAGAACACGCGCTGGACGAAGAGGTGGCAGATGCCATAATGGCAGCCATGCCGCCATACAACTGGCACGAGCTGGCAACGAAAACCGATCTTGCGGTGCTCGAAGGTCGGCTGGAGCGGACAGACCAGTCAATCCATGATCTGCGAATTGCTGTGACCACCGAAATCGGTGGCCTGCGCACAGAAGTGGGCAGCCTCCGAGACCACATCGGCACCGAAATCGGTGGGCTCCGCACCGAAATCGGTGGGCTCCGCACAGAAATGGGCACCGAGATGGGCAGCCTCCGAGACCACATCGGCACCGAAATCGGTGGGCTCCGCACAGAAATGGGCAAGGAA
>QIKW01000180.1 GCA_003231975.1 Acidimicrobiia bacterium | reverse complement strand
CGCTCCCGGCCAGAATTCGCTCTTCGGTTGGGACCCGACCAAGCTTGTTGACAACCAGAAGGCCTCCGAAGCTCATAATTCCGCCAAGGCAGATCACAACCCAGCCCGCAGGCGTTGTGTAGAAATCTCGATACCCCGGGGTGAAGGCGCACAACATTGCCAGCACGGCGAACGGCAAAATGGCGGCCCCCCTTGCCTCCAGCTTTGTTTCCAACTGGAGGGTTTCGATCTCTTCAATCAGCCGCACGTCGGCAGAAGACGATGCGGCCAGGTCTTCCAAGATGTCGACCACAACAGAAGAGCCCTGCTCGAACGCAACCAGGAGCACTTCGATGATCCGGTCAGACAACGGGTCGGCCAGCTCTTCTCGCACCACCTCAAGGGCAGTGCGGTTGTCTAGCGCGCCCGCCAACCCGGCGTAGCGATTGAAGTAGGGGCGTAGGGCGGGAGGCCCCGACCGACCAAGCTCGGTAAGGCTGGCATGCACCGACAGCGAAGCCCGAAGATGGCTGACGATGTCTCGGAGGGCATCGGGCCATGCGGCCAGACGCTCATTGATCAGCGCCTTGCGCCGCTTGGCGAACATCAAGCGGGGAATTGAAAGCGTGACGCCTGCACCAACGAGGGCAAGGGCAGGCACTCCAATCAGGGCGTAGACCACGATGCCAACAACAGAACTAAAACCAAGCGAAACAGCAACGAACTGAGCGGGCGTTACGTCGGCGTCTGCTTGTTGCAGCCAGTCTCGCCAACGGGCCTCAGAGGCCCGTTGGGTCTTGGTTCGTCTCAGCCAGGCTGGCGAAACACCAAGGATCGTTCCCAGGGCCAAGTAGATGAACATGCCTGCGGCCAGGCCTGCGAGCAGCCTCATACCAGCGTCTCATTTCCCTCAAGAAGTTCATTGATCGTGAAGCCCAGCGGCCTCAGCACTCGGCCCAGTCGCTGCTCAAGCTCGGCTGGCAGCGGGTTGCCCGTCCATTGCAGGGGAGACCCAAAGTCTCGCCGAGAGAAGATTGGTTCGACGGTGAAGTCGGCCTCGGTTCCCTGCATTGGGGGAATGGCAACGATCTCCATCACCTGGCGGCGTCCGCCTCTGCCCGTTCCTGTTGCCGCGGTTGGTTCCTTGGCTGTGTGAACCACCAGATCAATGATTGAGCTGAACACCGCCCGCATCTGTTCTGGCACAACGTTTGGGCCCGCCATCACCGCGGTTGACACCAGCGCCTGCAATCCCTGACGGGCCCCGTTGGCATGAATTGTTGACAACATGCCACAGCCCGCGTTGCCTGCCCTTGTCAGCTCGTAAGCCTCTTCGCCTCGAACCTCGCCAACCACAATTAGGTCTGGCCTCATGCCAAGCGACATGTGAACCAAGTGGCGCAGGTCAACTGCTCCCTTGCCATCTGGGCCGCTGGGCCTGGTGCGCCACCTGGCTGCGTGAAGGTGTTCAACCGAAAGCTCTGGGGTGTCTTCACAGGCAATCACCCTGAGGCTGGGATCAGCCGAGCGAAGCAGGGCGTTCAGAAGCGTGGTTTTGCCAGAGCCCGGTTGGCCGGTAACCATCACCCCAGTTGGAGTAAGCAGCGATGCCGCCAGCAGCGAGGCCGCGGCAGGGGTGATTGCATCCCACTCGATCAGCTCGGCGAAGGTTTCCCGCTTTGACAGGTAGCGGCGAATTGTTACATCGATGCGGTCTGCGATCGGGGGCATCACAACACCCAGCCGCGCTGCCCCGTCAAGGATCTGGGTTTGAATAATCGGTCGACTCTCATCAACCGCAGCACCAACCGTTGCCAGAAGCTTGGACACAACGTGGGCCACTTCGTTTTCACTGATTGGCTCGTTGTGGGCAACCAGCCTGCCGGTGGTGTCGATGTAGCTGACCTCTTCACCATGCACGATCAGTTCCTCGTATTCGATGGAGCCGTCGATGAACGGGGTTAGCGGTCCGTATTCGAGGATGGAACGGGCCAGCCGGTCGACCATGGCGTTCGGGTCGTGCAGCGGGCGCCTGCCGCCGCTGGTTGTTGCCCCAATCTGATACCGGTCAACCAGGGAGCGAACCATTAGGAGCACATCAGAGCTGGACTGGGAATCGATGCCTCGGGCCCGAAGATCGTTCAGAGCTTCGTTGCGAAGGTGCTCATAGGCATCCACTGTTGGCGTGGGAGCTGGTGAGACGATGGTCATGCTGCTGCTGCCTCCTCGACACCCGAGTTGCCATCGGACTCACTATCAGTGCCTGGCTGATCGGCCGTTTGGTCCTCAGAATGTTTCCCGCTGAGCGGAACTGTTGACTCCAGCGGAAGGCCGGCCACTGCTTTCAGCAGCCCGCCCCGCGAAACCAGCTTCGCATCCCACGCCGCTCGCTCAACCCGCTTGTCTCTTGGCGCAACAACCACATCGCCAAGGCGAGGCCCGGCAATGTCTCGCAGCTGCGCTTTCAGTTGAGACCGGGCAGCCGGGGATTGAGGGGCACGATTGATGACAACATCAATGGGGGCTTCAGGGGCCAACCTGATGGCATCAACCATCCAGTCGAGGAACCGCAGCACCCCAACCGAACTGCCGTCGCATACCCCAACCAGGCGGGTGGCCCTGGCAGCAACGGTGCGGCTGACGTCGTAGCGGCCAACGTAGCGACTTAGGTCTTCCAGATTCGGACCGAGCTTGGCCACAACCACGGGCCACCGAGCCGCCAACTCTTCAACCAGGAAGGCAACATCGTCTGCCCGCAGCAGAGACCAGTCGTCTCTTGAGGCCAACCCGGCAATCACATCGAATGGGAGCTTTGCGTTTCCAATAGCGGGCCGAGCGAGGCAGTCGTTCAGGGTTTCGGAGGGCTCGCCCGTGACCGACAGCCGCTCACCTCTGATTGCCTCGATGGCGGTGACAATGTGGGGATGAATTGACAGGCCAAGCCTGCGAGCGATTGACGGATGAGTCTCGTCGACATCAATGAGCAGCGGCCGAACACCGCCCCAAAGCTGGGCCAAGCAAATCGAGATTTCCGTAGCGCCGGCCCCAGCGGGTCCGCCAACGGCCAGAACCTGGCGGGCGGCCTTTGGCACGCGGCTGCCCGCCGCGTCTGCCATCTCGGCGAAGCGATCCCCGGTATCCCTGTCGGGTGCCAGCGAACGAACCGAGTCCAGCATTTCTTCAACCGGCAGCGAGCACGGCAGAACCGCGTCGACTCCCAGTCGACGAAGATGACGCTCGCCATGACCGTCGGCCTCAAGTGGATCGTAGATCCCAATAACAACCACGCCCGCTTCCCGGAACTGGCTGAGGGCGGGGATGGACAGCCAGCTGGTGTCGTCGTCAAGGAGCACAACATCGACTTGGCCGTCCTGGCCATCCAAGCTGTCTCGCATCAACCGGATCGAGATGTCTGCCACGTGATCTCGACAATGGCGTTGCAACGCTCCTCGCCAACTGCGGGTGCTGAGCGCCACCCCAAGCAGCATCGGCCCGGTCATGATGCCAGCCTCGACTGGAGCGCTTCGGCGCCAGTGGATCGGACCAATTCGAGCTGGCCGTTCAGGCGAGCCTGGCTAAGAGCAAGGGCCTGCTCTTCGTCAACCTGCACCGTTACCCAGGCGCTCCGGCCAGCCGTTGCGGCGAAGGCTGAAGACTGCTGGGCGGCAGGCAGACGAGTAACTTCAACGTCCACCACTACGAACCGAACGTTCTTGTCGGCGCCGACCCCAATTACATCAAGGCGGTCGCCCGGTCTTAGCCCAAGCCCGTCAAGCACAAGGGAATCAATGGGGACGGTATAGGTTCGCCCGACGGCCGAGGACTCTTCGGGAACTAGGTCACTTCGCAAAAGCGGCGCACCTGCGGCGAGGTCATTCCTGAGCCGACCAGCTGGCGCCACTTCGGTTGCCGGGACCAGCCATTGCAGCAACGGATCGTCTGCGGTGAGCTCAAGTACGTTCAGCTGAGAAGGGTCGACGGTTGATCCTGCGCTTAGGCCTTCGGCGGCAACCCACACTTCGGCCGTTGCTTGTCGATCCTGTAGAATAGCAGCAACAAGCACAAACGTCAGTAAACCGGCGACCACCATCAAACCGTGCGCAAATGTCAATCGAGACGGAGTTTGTCTAAAAGTTCGCATCGCCCGCTTCCTGGCCGGAGAAATTTCAATGGATCCGGCTTCAGCAAAACCCGCTAGTTAAAGGGGCAGGCTGGCGCTTTCACGAGCCGGATGAGACCGGTAAACGTAGATCAGTTGGCGAAGAAACGGTTAGAGGCGTGAGTCTCGATCTACTATCACTGTGAGTAGCGAGAGTTCGCCCAGTGTAGCATGAATTAAGGGGAAAGAAACGCTAGTATGAGCGATATGTCTGAAACAAACGATGGTTATGAAGCAGTCCGTGCGGCCTACCCGCCGCTTTTAAACACTTCCCAGGTAGCGGAACTCCTTGACCTGAACACCCGAACGGTGTTGGCAATGGCCAACGATGGCAGGCTTCCGGCCAGCCGTCTGGCCGAGTCTCGGAAGTTCCACTTCCTGTTGGAAGAGATTATTGGAACGCTAAAGAAGCACCGCGTTGTGCCCGGTCAGGTGATGGTCGAAGAGAACGCCTAGCAGATCCCCACGAAAAACCGGTCCGTCGCCTATCGCTTGGCCCACGCTGTTGCGCTGAGCGGAATGAGCCACGCAACGTGTTCGCCATCCACCAGCTCAACGTGGGTGGGGGTGACCGCACGAAGCCTGCCTCGTGTCGGGGCGCCACTGCGCCTACCGACCTCAACTGCGGCACCCACCTGAACCCATTCACGTAACCGTGCCGACAGCGTCTGCGGGTAGCCAATGCTGACCAGCGACGCGTGGCCATCTCGTCGCACCACTCTCACCGCCTGGATCGCATCCAGCACAATCGCGGTTCGCGCGCCGTCTGGAGAACAAACTCGCACCAGTTCGTCGCCAACGTGCTCAACCCGACCCACGATCTCGGTGCCGCCAACCTCAACCTGCACAACGAATCCCTGCCTGCCCTCATCCAGCAACGCGTCGCGCAGGCTCCTGGTTGCTGCTGCCAACTCGCCAGCCGCCTCCTCGGCGTCCTCCAGTTGCTCTCTTGCCTCTAGCCGAAGGCGGCGAAGTTCACGATCGTTGCCGTCCATCCCGATGGATTCGGCCACAAACGCCCTCACCTTGAGGAGCCACTTAAAGAGGAACTTGACAAACCTCATCTACCTTTGTTTACACTTAGAGCATGATTTCGTCTCCTCTCAGGCAAGCCCGAAGCATCCGACCAGTGATTTCGCGGCTAGGGCCAATTGCTGCGTTGCTGGGTTTGGGTGCCGGGCTGGCCGCTCTGTCCGGCCCAATCTCTCCCTCTGTTCTGCCTGCCACCCCCGAAGACCTCGTAGTGGTTCTTGTGTGGTGGGCGGCCCTGGGCCTCGGCCTGTGGTGGGTTAGCAGCATTTCTTTCTGGCTGATCGCGCTGCGAGGCAGAGCCAGCGACCAGCCAAGCAGTAGCAGCCGATCGAGGCTCTCACTACCAGGCCGTCTAACTCTGCCAGGAACCAGGAAGCTGGCAGAAGGCCTGCTGGCAATAGGCCTGATCGCCCTTCCGGCTTGCAGCCCGTCCGAAGCCAGCGCCCCAACCATGGTGCTCGTCAACACCAGCCCCGAGCCGCTGCTTTCATCAACGCTCCCCTCAACAACGCTCCCCTCAACAACACTGCCTCCAACAACACTGCCTCCAACAACACTCCCCTCAACAACACTCCCCTCAACAACACTGCCTCCAACAACACTGCCCTCAACAACACTGCCTCCAACAACACTCACCAAACCGGCAAACGACGGGTCAGCGTCGCCAGACCAAGCGACCCAAACCAGCCACGAACCAGGCGCCGAGACCGGGCCGCTGGTTGAACACCAGGTGATGGTGCGGCCCGGCGACAACCTTTGGAGCCTCTCAGTAGACGCCCTCCAGGCCCATCTCGGAACAGACCCAACCCTCGCCGAAGTAGGCGACTACTGGCAACAGGTCGTGGCAGGCAACCGGGTGCGCTCGGGCAATCCAAACCTCATAGTGCCGGGCGAGATGATCTTCATGCCAGGTCAGGCCGAGCCCGAACTGGCCAGCAACAACTGACCCGTCTGGAGTAGCCAGATCTCAGCGGTCCGGAACGCTCCACCCAATCGTTCTGATCACCGCTTAAGATTGGAACGCATGTTCGAAGATTTGAATCCAGAGCAACGCTCTGCGGTGCACCATCAAGGTGGGCCGCTCCTTGTGGTCGCCGGAGCGGGCACCGGCAAAACCAAAACCCTGGTAAGTCGGGTTGTGCGGTTGCTGGAAGACGGAGCCGACCCAAACCGGGTTCTGTTGCTCACGTTCACTCGCCGAGCAGCCGCCGAGATGATCGGTCGCGTTGGCTCAACTACCCCCAACCGAGCCGCTTCCCAAGTTTGGGGCGGCACGTTTCACGCAACCGCCAACCGATTGCTTCGCCTGCTCGGCCAATCAGCCGGACTTCCCACCGGGTTCACGGTGCTTGATCAAGCCGACAGCGCAGATCTCTTTGGGATTGTGCGCACCGAACTTGGCTATGGCGAACGAGGCAAACGTTTCCCGAAGAAGGAAACCCTCGCCGGTGTCTACAGCCGCATGGTGAACAGCCAGGCCAAACTGGAAGACGTCCTGGACTGCGACTACCCGTGGGTGGCCAAGCACGTCGACGAGCTCCGCACAATCTTCACCAACTACACAAAGTCAAAGCGGTCCAATCAGGTTCTTGACTACGACGACCTGCTGCTCTTTTGGCGAGAGCTGACAGCTGGCAAAGCTGGCGAACACCTTCGAAGCCTTTTTGACCACATCCTGATTGACGAATACCAGGACACCAACCCCATCCAGGCAGCCATCATCAAGGGAATGTGCAGCGGATCAACCTCGGTGTGCGCAGTGGGCGACGATGCTCAGGCCATCTACGGGTTCCGGGCCGCAACGGTTGAGAACATGTGGAATTTCGGCGAACAGTTCCCGGGGGCAACCACAATCACCCTTCAGCAAAACTACCGATCGACAATGCCTGTTCTTGTGGTGGCCAACGCGGTTCTGGGCCAAGACACCGGCGCGGCCGTCCACTATCGCAAAGAGCTCTGGTCAACCCGCACCATTGGGCTCGCTCCAACGCTGACAATTCACACCGACGAGGGCGCCCAGAGCAGGCAGGTGGCAACCGAAGTTCTCAACGCCAGAGAACGGGGCATCGACCTCGCAGAGCAGGCCGTGTTGTTCAGGGCAGGCCACCACGCGAACCACTTGGAGCTTGAGCTGGCTAGAAGAGACATTCCCTATGTGAAGTACGGCGGGCTCAAGTATTTGGAATCGGCCCACATCAAAGACCTGCTGGCACTGCTCAGGATTCTTGAGAATCCGAAGGACCAGCTGGCCTGGCACCGCACGCTTGGGTCTCTGGAAGGCGTTGGCCCGGCAACGGTTCGCCGCCTGCATCGCCAACTTGGGTTTGGCCAGCCAAACCTAGACCCTCTGCAACGGTTCCTCTGTTCTGAAATTCGCTTTCCTGGTGCTGCCGCCGAGCAAGTCGACGAGCTGCGGGAGGCCTTGTCAGACTGTGCTGGGGGCCAGTTGCCGCCAGCCCAACAAATCAACCGGCTGCACGCGTTCTGCGCGCTCATCTTTCCCAATCGCTACGAAAACCCCGCACCAAGGCTGGCCGATCTCGAACAATTGGCAGCCACCGCAACCCAGTATTCCAATCGCAGCCGTTTCCTGGCCGAACTTACCCTTGACCCGCCAGGAAAAACCGGAGACCTCGCGGGCCCTCCGCACAAAGACGATGACTGGCTAACCCTCAGCACAATCCATTCCGCAAAAGGGTGCGAGTGGCGGGCCGTGCACTTGCTGCACGCCGCCGACGGCAATATCCCGTCCGACATGGCCCTTGGAGACAAGCTGGGGATGGCCGAGGAACTTCGCCTGCTTTATGTGGCGCTAACCAGGGCAAAGGACGAGCTTCACGTGCACGTACCGCTCCGCTTCTACGTGAACCGCTTCGGCAACGACGACCGACACATCTATGCCCAGATCAGCAGATTCCTGGATCCGGTTCGCCACCTGTTCGACCAGCAAAGCGAAAGTGCCGACCCAGACCCTCAAATGGAACCGTCACTTGGCACGGTTGCAGTTGCCGACGAGGTAGACGCCACGTTGGCAACTCTATGGAGTTAAGAATGTAGGCCATGCCAAAGCGTTCGATATCGATTCCCTCAGCTCTGCTGCGCTCATCAACGAGCCTGGCCGACACGGTGAGAGGAGCGAAAGACCCAGTCCTCGTTGGGCCAACCGACACGTGGTGGAGCACCCGAACGCCAGATGGCCTCGGCACGATCTCGCTCAAGCGGGCCACCAACGCTGTTGTGGACTGCGAAGCGTGGGGCCCAGGGGCCACCTGGCTGCTGAACCAAGCCCCCCTGCTGCTAGGCGACGCCGACGACCTCACCGGCTGGAACCCAACCGGGCCGGTTAAGGCAATGTGGTTAAGGAGGCCGTTTCTGATGTCTCGCACCGACCGGCCCTGGGATGCACTGATTGGAGGAGTACTTGGGCAGAAGGTGCAAACCACGAAAGCGAAACAGAGCCGCAGGCAGCTGGCCAGAAAGTTCGGGGACCCCGCCCCTGGCCCCCGAGAGAGCTGGATTCTGCCCGGTCCTGACGTGGTTGGCGATATGGGCTATCACCAGTTTCACCCCCTCGGTGTAGAGCGAAAGCGGGCCGAAACCCTGATCCGAACCGCGAAGGAGATGAGGCGCCTCACCTCGCTGACCGGTCGTCAACCAGACGAAGTGCGCATGCGGCTGCAACGGATCCGCGGCATCGGGCCCTGGACAGCAGCAATGGTTACTGCTGCATCGATGGGCGACGCCGATGCCGTTCCGGTTGGCGACTTCCACATCCCAAACACGGTTGCCTGGCATCTGGCCGGCGAACCGAGAGCCACAGACCAAAGGATGCTTGAACTGCTTGAGCCCTTCGCAGGCCACAGATGGCGGGTGATCCGCTTGGCAAAAGGCTCTGGTGGAGCGCCCAAATACGGCCCAAGACTGTCGCTCACCTCAGACGGACTTCACCGAGGGGCGTGACTCTCCAGGCAAGAACAGTTGTACAAGCATCTAGAATCTGCTAGTTTCGATGGCCGTAGCTTCTGCTAGATTGAGGTGGGTTTGAGAGACGTCCGATAGTTGGGCGTCGACTTTGAGGGACGTCGGAATGCGACGACGTCGATTCTGAGGGAACATCTGAGGGGAAATGAGGGGGGCGGCCCGATGGTCGTCCCAGAATGGAAACGAGATGGCAGGCGGCCAACTAAACGCTTTTCAGCGTTCGCCCGTTCTTCGAGTTGAGGGCACCCTAATTGCTGGTATTTGGTTTCTCGGCATACTGGCGAGCACCAATTCCTCAGGCAGATCCTGGGTTCCCATCGTGTCGCTCAGTCTTGGGTTAACCACGATGGCCTCGCTGGCCATTCCGCTTCGCAACAGCGCCAGCGACGTCCCTAGGACTACATCAGCCAGGCGAGTTACCGAAACTACAGCCGCGCTGGTGCTGGTTGTTTTCTTGTTTCGGTGGGGTTCGCCAATCACGGTGGCTTTCCCCGCAGTGGCCGCAATGGCCCTGGCTTCATGGATCGCTCTGTCGGTCTCAACCGCTCTCCAACCTCTGCACGTAACCCCATGGGTTCCGCTGTTTCGTTCCCAGCGAGCCTGGCGGCCCAAGCCAATCCCGATTGTTGGGCGCGGCCTGAAACGGCTGATCGACCTCGTTGGCGCGGTTGTGCTGATTGCTCTTGCCGCCCCCATCCTGGTTGTTACCACCCTGGCTGTTCGCTGGTACGACCGAGGCCAGGCTCTTTTTTGGCAAGACCGCATTGGCCGCAACGGGAAACCGTTCAAGATGGTGAAGTTTCGCTCAATGGTTCCAGACGCCGAAGATCATCTCGAGTCCTTGCGGAAGGAGAATGCCCGCACCGGCCCGTTGTTCAAACTGCAGCACGATCCGCGGATCACCCCGATTGGCAGATTCATCCGCCGCTACTCAATAGACGAACTGCCTCAGCTGTTCAACGTGCTTCGAGGCGAGATGAGCCTGGTTGGGCCACGGCCCGCACTGGCCAAGGAACATCTGAAATTCGAAGGGCCGTACCGAGCGAGACGCGAGGGTGTGAAGCCGGGAATCACCGGGCTTTGGCAGGCCGAGGCAAGATCCGACCCGGAATTCAACCGATACCAAGAACTGGACATGCTCTACATCCGCACCTGGTCCCCGGGGCTCGACATTCGAATTCTGATGGCAACCGCCACCGAAGTTCTGGTGACGATTTTGGCCAAGCCGCTCAGTTTCTTCGGAATTCACGCCGGGGGCGGCGAATCTGTTGTGCCCTCGGCTGTGCCAACCCGTCAGGGTGATGCAGTGGTGCTCAGCAGCGACGGCGTTGTTATCCAGATGCCAACCCGAAATGCCCAGATTGGTGATGAGCAAGAAATAGCCAGCAGCTCATCAGCCTGACGAAACCATCACAAAGAACACAGCCCGACGAGCCTTAGACTGCCTACGTGACGAGGTGGCTTTCCGAAGAAGAGCAAGCGGTTTGGCGGGCCTATTTGGAGGTAACCGCAACCCAGCTTGAGCTTTTCGACTCAGACCTTCGAGCCAGCTCCGGGCTGCCGCTAACCGACTATGAAATCTTGGTGATGCTATCTGAGTCTCCAGGCCAGGCCGTTCGGATGAGCGAACTGGCCGAGAAGGTAATCGTTTCACGCAGCCGCCTCACCTACCGGGTAGACCGACTAGCAGAACTGGGCTTGGTGGAAAGGGTTGAGGTGGCAAATGACCGCAGAGGCGTGCTGGCCAAGATCACTGAAAGCGGCACAGCGGCCCTGGTTGCAGCGGCCCCTGGCCACGTTGAGAAGGCAAGAGAGTTGATCTTTGACTGCATCACCACCGACGAGCTGGAGACCCTTGGCTCGATCTTGGAAAAGTTTGCAGCCGCATACGAGCGGCCAAGCTGAGGCGAAATGAAGTTCCGACTGGTTGGGCCCGGCCGGGCAGGCAGCTCGTTTCGGCTGGCCCTCGAAGCAGCGGGCTGGGAATCGGTGGGCGTGTTCAGCCATGGCCACAACCTTCAAGAGGCGGCAGCCACTGGGGCCGACGTGCTGCTTCTGGCGGTGCCCGACAGCGCTATTGCGGGCGTCGCCGAATCCATCGCGCCGGGGCCAGCGGTTGTGGTCCATCTTTCGGGAGCAACCACCCTTGAGCCGTTGGCAGGCCACCGTCACGCTGGCTCGATTCACCCCTTGGTCTCGTTGCCCAATCCTGTCGCCGGCTCGGCCTCTCTTACCGGCGGTGCCTTTTTTGCAACAGCGTCCTCTTCCCCAACAGCGGGCTCAGCAGTCAAGGCCGTGGTTACTGCGTTGGGAGGAACCTCGGTTCCTGTGCCAGATCATCTGCGGGTCCGATATCACACAGCAGCCGCCGTTGCCGCAAACCATCTGGTTGTGCTGTGCGGCCAAGTCGAGCGGCTGGCCGCGGCGGCCGAGGTTCCAGCCGAGGCGTTCTGGCCCCTGATGAGTGGCGTGTTTGCCAACGTTGTCGAAAGTGGCGCAGCGGCCGCCCTTACCGGCCCGGTGGCCAGGCAGGACTGGCCAACCGTTGCCAAACACCTAGCCCAAATGGACACAACAGAGCGCCCCGACTACCTGATGATGGCCAAGGCGGCGGCAGCCCTGGCAGATGTTGCCTGGCCCGGGAACCTCGAATGACGATCCAAACCATTCCAACAATCAGTGAGTTGAGACAGGCCCTTGAACGCCAGCGGGCAGCTGGAAAGAGTGTTGGCTTCGTGCCAACAATGGGAGCATTGCACGCTGGTCATGCATCACTGATGGAAGTGGCAAGCAAGGAGACCGACCTTGTTGTTGCCAGCATCTTTGTCAACCCGCTTCAGTTCAGCGCAACCGAAGACCTTGGCAGCTATCCCCGAGACCTGGAAACAGACACCGCCTTGGCTGAAGCGGCTGGGGTTGGCCTTCTCTTTGCCCCTTCGACTGATGAGATGTATCCCGAAGGTGCGGTGCTCACCTCGGTTGACGTTGCCGAGATTTCGCAGCGGTGGGAAGGGGCAAGCAGACCAACCCACTTTTCCGGAGTGGCAACCGTTGTGGCCAAGCTGCTGTCGATCGTCGGGCCTTGCGTTGCCTACTTCGGCGAGAAAGATTTCCAACAATTGGCCGTGATCAGGCGCATGGTTTCTGACCTGTCGATCCCTGCCACCATTCGGGGCTGCCCGATTGTTCGCGAAGCAGATGGGTTGGCGATGTCCAGCCGAAACATCTACCTGGAACAGGACGAACGCATAGCAGCGGTAGTGCTGCGAAAGGCGCTTGACCTTGGGATTGAGGCCGCAACCAACGGCGAGTCATCGGCGAAAGCTATCGGCGATCTAATGGCAAACACCATTTCGGCCGAGCCCTTGGCGAAGCTCAATTACGCCGCAGCGGTAGACACTGCAACACTGGAAGAAGTTGAGCAGTTGGTTGGCGATGTTCGCCTGCTCGTTGCTGCCCAAGTGGGGCGCCCACACCTAATCGATAACGCCAGCGTCCCCACCATGAAAGAAGGAGCCGTTTCATGACCAAGCGAATCGCAATCCCCGGTATCCGGTCATCGAAAGTACGTAACGGCAACGATCCGCTGGTGATGGTTACCGCATACGACGCTCCGTCGGCCCGAGTGGCTAGCGAGGCGGGCGTAGACATGATCCTGGTTGGCGACAGCGTGGCAATGGTGGTGCTGGGATACGACAACACGCTTCAGTTGACGACCGAAGACATGGCCTACCACGTTGCCTCCGTGGCCAGGGCGAAGCCCGCTGCTGTGATTGTTGCCGACATGCCGTGGATGAGTTTCCATGTTTCGGTTGAAGACACCGTTCGCAACGCGGCCAAGCTTGTGTCCGCCGGTGCCCATTGTGTGAAGTTGGAGGGTGGGCGCAAGCGCCTCCCCATGATCGACGCCGTCAGGTCGGCCGAAATTCCGGTGATGGGCCACGTTGGGCTAACCCCTCAGTCCATCAACGTGATGGGTGGGTTCAAAGTTCAGGCCCGCCAAGCAGCAGCCGCCCGATCTGTGGTGGATGCCGCCAAGGCCCTGGAAGGCGCTGGCTGTTTTGCACTGATAGTTGAGGCCGTGCCAGACGTTGTTGGAGAGATGGTCACCAACGCCGTTGACATTCCAATCATTGGCATCGGGGCCGGGCCAAAGTGCGACGGTCAAGTTCTGGTTTACCACGACCTCATTGGGCTGGAGAACAGATTCAAACCGAAGTTCGTCCGCCGCTACGGCACCGCGTTTGAAGACCAGGTGCAGGCCTTGTCCCACTTCGCCAAAGACACACGGTCGGGCTCTTTCCCCAGCCAAGAGGAAAGTTACGCTGCCAACGAAGAACTCACCGAGGCGCTTGGCCTGTACGGCAGCCAAGGCGACGGCGAAGGCCAAGATGGCTAGCCAAGGCTGAATTTGTCTGCCACTTCCCAGCTTGGAGGGTGGGACGAACCGATCATCAGCCAGGCCTCGGTCGCCCTGCACTGCACGGGCAGAAGCTCCTTTGCGGCATCGGCCAAACGAGTCATCTGAGCTTTGTCGCCGTCGATTCCCAGGGTGAGGTGAGGAACCAGATCCCGATGTTTGCCGCCGTATGGAAGGCATTGGGTCCATCGGGTCATCAGCCTGCCGATGAGGTCCAGGAACGGGTCTTCGGGAACCGGGCGAACAAACACAACTCTCTCTTCGAACCAACCAATGTCGGTCAGTTCGAAGTTGAAGGCCCTTGTGTTGGCGAAGAACTCAGCAACCTCGTCTCGGGCCGGACCGGTTCGGTCTGGTTCAAGGAACGGGTACAGCACAGAGATGTGGGCGGGAACCCCTTCGGGTGACACACAGTCGACCGTGTCTCGCCAGCTGCAGACGAAGTCTTCCAGCTGCGGAACCGGGATGATCAAGCCTGTTTCTGACCCAGGTTGTTGGTTAGCCGGTTGCGCGCTGCTGCCAGCCTTCTCAGCGCCTGACGTTGCGGACGCATTCTGGCCATCAGCATTGTCACCATCAGTGGCACGGTTCCCCGCAGTCCCGACCCTCACAACCCAAACGGTAGTCACTTTTTGAGCCGTTGTAGTGGTTCAAGCACCGAACCTTCCCAATAGCGCCCTCGGGCGGGCTATCTTCGACCCGTGCCTCATCTGCGAATCAAAGCTCCGGCAGCATTCGAACGAGGCTTCGCCGCCATCCGTGAAGAGCTCCAAGTGCCAGCCCAATTCCCGGCCGACGTACTGGAAGAGGCAAACGCAGCGGTCCCCGCCGACGCTGAGCGGGTGGATGCCAGGAACTTGAGGTTCATCGCAGTTGACCCGCCGGGCGCCACCGACCTTGACCAGGCATTCCACGCAGAGCGACTGGGCGACGGCTACCGGGTGCACTACGCAATTGCCGACGCTGGGGCGTTCTTGACGCCGGGCGGAGCCCTTGACATCGAGGCCAGAAAGCGGGGCACCACGTTGTATTCGCCAGACCTTCGCACCCCCCTGCATCCGCCGGTGATCTCTGAGGATCGAGCCAGCCTGTTGGCCGGGACCGAAAAGCCCAGCCTGCTCTGGACCATCGACCTTGACGAGGCAGGGATGCCGACCAACAGCCTGTTTCAGCGGGCGACGGTGCGAATAAGCGAGGCCATTTCATACACCGAAGCTCAGGAACGCATCAACCAGGACACAGACGACGTGATGGTGTTGCTGGGCGAGGTTGGCAGGCTGCGCGAACAGCGCGAGGCAGACCGAGGAGGCGTGAGCCTGAACCTGCCGTCACAAGAAGTGGTGGCACGAGACGGCACGTACGCGCTGGAGTACGACACCGCCATCCCGGTAGAGGGCTGGAACGCCCAAATCTCTTTGCTTACCGGAATCGTGGCTGGCACAACGATGTATGAGGCAGAGGTTGGCATCCTGCGAACCCTTCCCCCAACCCGCAAACAAGACCTACGTCGGCTGCGGCGCCAGGCCCGTGCTCTTGATGTTGGCTGGCCTGACGAAGTTGACTACGCAGACTTCATCCGCACTATCGAACCAGACTCCGCATCGGCAAACGCTTTCCTGCTGAAGGCTGCTCGCTCGTTCAGTGGGGCCGGCTACCTGGGATTCAACGGAGAGAAGCCAAAGTACGCCGAGCACGGCGCCATCGCCTCGATCTATGCCCACGTAACCGCTCCGCTGCGTCGCCTGGTGGACCGGTTCGCCAACGAGATTCTGTTGGCCCTTCACGCTGGAGAAGAGCCACCGGCGTGGGCGGTTGAGGCGCTTGAAGAGCTGCCGTCGCTAATGGGCCGGGCCCGCTCAAAGGACTCCGCCCTTGAAAGGGCGATGGTTGATTATGCCGAGGCCATGGTGCTGGCGCCCCAGGTTGATCACGTCTTTGATGCGTTTGTGGTTGATATAAATCCGAAACGAGAACGCGCCACCATCCAGGTCAGGGAGCCAGCAGTAGTTGCAAACATCAGCCACGAGGGCCTTGAGTTGGCTCAAGAAGTACGAGTTCGGCTTCAAAGCGTTGACCCAACTGCCCGTTCGGTCAGCTTCGAGCTTGCGTGATCGCCGGTAGCGATGTGACCGGCATCGACTCGACCCGAATAACCGAACTGTTCAATCACGGCTTCGGACCGGCAGGCCAGAGCGAAGACGCGCCACTTGGTTTGCAACTGGCTGCCGCCACCCTGCACCAGGGAACCGTGCACACCGAGCGCTACGGCCAAACTGCCGACGCAGCGACCGCTCTGATTTCATGGTCTATGGCAAAAAGCGTGGTTCATGCCATGGTTGGGCTGCTGGTGACCGACGGGCTGCTTGACCTGGCGGCCCCTGCGCCGGTGCCGGAATGGGCCAGCGGCCCAAAGGGTGAAATCACACTTCAGCACCTGCTGAACATGAACAGCGGCCTTGAGTTCGTTGAGGACTACGTCGACGGCGAAGTAAGCCACGTCATTCAGATGCTGTTCGGAGATGGCAAAGCCGACACTGCTGGCTATGCAGCCGCGTTGCCGCTGATTCATCAGCCGGGCGAAGTGTTCAACTACTCAAGCGGCACCACCAACATCGTTAGCGCGATCTGCGGGCGGGCCATCGAAAGCGGGGGCGGGGGAACCGGCCCCGACGCGGTCAACCGCTTCCTATCTGAACGCCTCTTCCAACCGCTGGGAATGAGCAGCGCCACCATTACCTGCGACGACGCAGGCACCTTCATTGGCTCTTCGTTCGTCGATGCCACCGCCCGTGACTTTCTGGCTTTCGGGCAGCTCTACCTTCAAGACGGAGTGTGGGATGGAGCCCCCCTGCTGCCAGACGGCTGGGTGGCCCACGCCAGAACCCCGGTGGTTTCGCCAGTTCCCGAGGGCCACTGGTATGGCGCCCATTGGTGGCTGTGGGACCACAACTGTGACCCAGCACCAGAGTATGCGGGGATGAAATGCGCAGACCTGAACGGGTTCGCGGCGCAGGGCTATGAGGGGCAGTTCATTGTGGTGGTGCCCGACCGCGACCTGGTTGTTGTGAGATTGGGTAAGACTCCAAGGGAACAACAACTGGAGGTCCGAACATGGCTGGCCGAAATAATTCGCTGCTACCCGCGCTCCTGATAGGGCCCGGCCTGCTGCTCGCTGCTTGCGGCACAGACAATGCCGCACCGGCAGCCACCACGTCGACAACCGCCGCTGCTCCGAGCACCGCGGCCCCAACCACCGTTACCACCGCGGCAGAAGCCGCTCCGGAAGCCGCAGCAGGCTCAGACACCGAGGTTGAAGAGTTCCCAGACGTCCTTGATGCAACGGCCACCCAGGCAGACGATGGAACCTGGACAGTAAGCGCAACGCTCAGTTCGCCGTACGACGTCAGGGATCGGTATGCCGACGCGTGGCGAGTTCTTGGGCCAGACGGCACCGAATACGGCATCCGGGTGTTGGCCCACGACCACGCAACCGAGCAACCCTTCACCCGCAGCCAAGCGGGCATCGTGATTCCCGACGATGTGAAGGTGGTAACCATCCAAGGCCGAGACCTCGTGAGTGGTTGGGGTGGCGCCACATTCGAGCTGACGCTCGAAAGCTAGCTGGGCTCGATACCCAAAACTGCGCTACGGCAAGGGCTTCATGAACGACCAAAGGTGGCCTTCGGGATCGATCGCGCCGTACTCGCGGTATCCGTACGGCTGGTCGACGGGTTCGTACCGAACAGACGCCCCCTCGGAGACTGCGTACTCGTAGTGTGCGTCAACGTCGTCGACCATGATGGCCATTGTGCCGCTGGCCCCTCCCAAGTTCGTCGGCGACCTCAGCCCAAAGGGTTCAGACTCGGCGTGGAGCCAGAACTCGCCGTCGCCTGCGTGAATCTCAGCGTGCACGGCGTTCTCTTCGGAATCTCGGGTGAGCTCGCCGGGACCGAATCTGAATACTCGGGTCAGATATTCGAATGCCGCCTCAATATCGGCATAGACCAAGATCGCGATGCGGCGGTCAACTGTTGCTTCGGTCATGTTCATCTCCTCAAGGACGGCCAGCAGAGCGGCAGTGGTATCCAGGTCGGCTTCCAATGTGTCCAGTAGTCGAAGCAGTCGGTTTCGGAGCCGGTTCTCGGCGACAAGACGGCCATCGATGGCAAGCAGGTGCTCGGCTATGAGCGAACGGACGTCGGTGTCTCCGGTTTCGAGAGTCTCACGAACCTGTTCGAGCGGCAGCCCCAGCTGGCGAAGGAGCGAGATGCGATAGAGCTGCTTCACCGCCTCGGTTCCGTACAGCCTGTGCCCCGCCGTTGACCGGTCGGTTGGTGTCAATAGGCCAACCTCTTCGTAGTAACGCAACGTCCGAACCGTGAGGCCGGTGGCCTTTGCTATCGCACCGATCCGTCGCATCCCTTGGTGGTCACTCAAATCGTTCACGCCCTCGACAGTACGACCTCACGTCGCGTCAGGTGCAAGGGAAAATTCAGCCGTGGCCTCGAAGTCCTGGAATCGCGCGCCATCGGGTGCCCACCAAGACTTAGCTTTTGGTCTGAAGAGGCGAATGTCAGCTGGACAGATGCTCGCTCGGAGATTCACGCGGCAGCACAACTTCGATCTCAACTCCTAGGGCCAGCCCTAGGAGTGCGGCCCGATCGTTTGCTGCATAGATCTCGAGCTCCAGATCAGATTCTGGGTCGCCAACCGGCTCGATTGTCAGCTTCTGATCTTCCTGGTCGATGAACACACGCACCGAGTGCACAACCTGGGCATGGCGGCGATCCAGCCCAATGGCAATTCGCATCAGGCCAGAAAGGGTGCGCACCAGCGCCTTGTCGGCCTTGGACAAAGCGGCGAAGTCGGAGTGTTTGTCTGATGGCAGGCTCTTGCGGTGATATCTGGCAATCAGGGCAATAAGTTCCAACTCGTTGTGGGTGAAACCGGTAAGCCGCTCGCTGTTTCTGATCACGTAGTAACTGTGTTTATGGTGGCTGGAGTGGCTTATGAACAGCCCAACGTTGTGAACAATGGAAGCCGCCTCAAGCAGCTCCCTCGCAGCCGAGTCGAGGCTGTGCAGCTGGTTGGTGCGGTCAAAGAGTTGGCAGGCAAGTTTTGCGGTGTACTCAGAATGGACCGGATCGGGATCCAGCTGCTTCGCCAACCGAAGCACGTTGGTTCGTCTCAGATCGCTCAGCTCGTCACCGGCTGCTGGCCCAAAACGATCGAAAAGAAGGCCTTCTCGAAGCGCATAAGAAGAGACCGTCATTTCCTTCACTTGGAAGGAGCTACAGATCTCATCAAGCAGAATGGCGCCGGCAACGATGATGTCAACGCGTTTGCTGTCAAGCCCGGCGATCTTGCCACGCTCGGCAGTTGAGGCAGAGACAACAATCTCGGCCACCGAGCTGACCTCTGCGGCGCTGAATACAACTCCGTTCATCTTTCTGTTCTGCTCGCCTCTGGCTGCCAGCGCCATAGCCGCAACGGTGGTGGCGGTTCCCGAGCTCACAACGGCCATCTCGGGCTGGTGACCACCCAGTTCATTGGCAACGGGGGCAAGGGCTGCCCGAACATAGTTCCGGCATTCCTCAACCGCGTCGCCAGACACAACGCCGTTGTCGTCGACAGCAGCGGCATCGGCGAAGAACCTCTGAGTGAGACGGATGGCGCCAAGCTTCATGGACCGGGCCTCAAGAATATTCGCCGCTTTGCCAATCAAGATCTCGGTGCTGCCGCCGCCAACGTCAACCACAAGCAGGCGCTTATCGAATACGGGAAGGGCTTGGAGAACGCCCAGATGGATCAGGCGGGCTTCTTCGAACCCGCTGATCACCTCTACCTCGATGCCAACCTCGTCCCGTGCCCGATCAAGAAAAACGTGTTGGTTGGCGGCCTCGCGAACCGCGCTGGTGGCAACAGCAACAACCTCAACCTCACCGAAACTTCTTGCCACCTTGGCCATCCGAGCCAACGTGGCAATGCCACGTTCGATGGCATCCTCGGCCAGTTCCTTCATCTCGCCGCCGCCTTGGCCCAGCCTCACCATCTCCTTCTCGCTGGTGAGGATCTCGAACCGCCCGTGTTCGCCAAGCCTGCCAACAACCAGATGCATCGAGTTCGTTCCGATGTCAATCGCCGCTTTGTAGGGAGCAGCGGCGCTTTCGGTAACGAGAGGGTCTGTCGAAGTCACTCCAAAGTAATAGCAGCGTCTACTGTGCCTGCGATGTCCTGGCTGGCAACGATCAGAGTGCAAAGAGGCTCTGAGGACGTTCTGAGTTCCCGGCTGTGGGATCTGGGCAGCACGGGAATAGCCGAACTCGCAGACGGCGACGGGCCAACATTGCTGGCCGGATTCGAGACCGAGCAGGCAGCCCGAGGGGCAGTGGCCACCTTGGGCCTGCCTGGCATAGTTGGCCCCGTTAACCCGAACGCCTGGAGTGGGCCAGGGCCAGCCACGGTGAACGTTGGTTCACTTCAATTCACAATCGATCCAGAGCAGAGCTTCGGCGACGGCGGCCATCAGTCGACCCGGCTGTGCCTTGACTACCTGGAGCAATTGGTCAAGCCCGGAATGAGTGTGCTGGATGCTGGCACCGGCAGCGGAATCCTGGCTATAGCGGCCGCCAAGCTAGGAGCCGACAGGGTGGTTGGGATCGACTGCGACGACGCGGCGATTGAAACAGCCCGCCAGAACGCAGCAGCCAACAGCGTCGCCATCGAGCTAAGCAGCACCGACATTTCGGCCCTGTCAGAAACGTTCGATCTTGTTGTTGTGAACATGCTGGTTATGGACCTAGAGCCCATTGCAGGCCACGTACGGCGGGCCGCCAATGGTTCTGTGATTGTTGCCGGGTGCCTCAGTTGGCAGTCTGGCCGGGCGGCCGCGGCGCTCAATCCGGCTGGAGTTGCGGCTCTGGAGATCCGCCACCAGCGGGAGCTTGACGGCTGGGCGGGGCTGGTTTTGGGATGACCACGAACGACGAAATGCTTTGGTACGCGGCCTTCGGGTCGAACCTGCTGCGCGAGAGGTTCCTGGTTTACCTCACTGGCGGAACCATTCCAGGGAGCACTACGGGCAAGGTGCAGGCTGGAGCCCGCAACCCGGCCCTGCCATCTGGAGATCAGCCGTTCGCGATCCAGCGCACAATGGTGTTTGCCGGCGCCAGCCCTCAGTGGGGAAACGGCGGCACGGCGGCGGTTGATCACGATCAGGACCCAACCACCCCAACGCTTGGCCGGGCCTTTCGGATCAGCCTTTCCCAATTCGAAGATGTTGTGGCCCAGGAGAACCGGCTGGCCGCGCCGCCGTCGATAGACCTGGCCGCCGCGGTGGCCGGGGAATGGCTTGACGTCAGCCCAAACAAGTACGGCCGGGTTGCGTTGGTTGGCCGAATCGAAGATGAGCCAGTGTTGACCATTACCACCCTGGGCCGCCCCGCCAACCTCACCCCAGCCCACAACAGCTACCTGGCCATAATGGCAAGCGGCCTAGAACAGACTTGGGGGCTTGGGCCTCCAGAGGCGGCAGAGTACTTGTCTTCACGGCCCGGCAACTTTGGTCACGTCGACCCCGTCGCCTTGGCGGAGTACCTCACCGGTTGACTAACTTTCAGCCATGACTTCTGCATTGGCGTTTTCCAACCGGATCACCAGCGCCCTCGGTATCCAGTATCCAATCATCCAAGCTCCAATGGGCTGGATTGCCAGAAGTCAGCTGGCTTCGGCTGTGTCCAATGCAGGAGGGATGGGCATCATCGAGACGTCATCTGGAGAGCTTGAGGCCATTCAGGACGAGATCGCCAAGATGGCAGACCTCACAGACAAACCGTTTGGGGTGAACATCGCCCAAGCGTTTGTGCGTGATCCGGGGATAGTTCAGTTTGTCATTGACCAGGGAGTGCGTTTCGTCACCACCTCGGCAGGCAACCCAATGAAATACACGGCCCAGCTGAAGGAGGCCGGGCTGATCGTCTATCACGTCGTTCCAACCTTGCGGGGCGCGCTGAAGGCGGTAGACGCTGGCGTGGATGGCCTGGTGGTTGAGGGGGGCGAGGGAGGCGGGTTCAAGAACCCCGACCCGGTTTCCTCAATGGTGCTGCTGCCCCTTGTTCGGGAAAAGGTTGGCGTTCCAATAGTCGCCGCTGGCGGAATGGTTGACGGCAGATCCATGGCAGCCGCGTTTGCCCTTGGGGCTGAAGCGGTGCAGATGGGCACGCGCATGGTGTCTTCAGCAGAAAGCCCTGTTCACCAGAACTGGAAAGACGCAATTGTGGCCGGTGGCGAGACCGACACCGTGTTCTTGAACCAGCGGCACTCGCCCGCTCTACGGGCCTTGAGAACCGAACGCTCTGAAGGCCTGAGGTTTGCTGAACACAATGTGTTCGGAGACTTTGGCGACCCCCAGGCCCTCTACTTTGGGGGAGACATGAACGCAGCCATTGCCCTAAGCGGCCAAGTGCAGGGCCGGATCCAGTCGGTTGAATCCGTTGCCGACGTGATCGCCAGCTGTGTTGAGGAGTTTGGTGCCATTGTGAATGATCTAGCCGATTCCTATCTTGGACGGACGACTCAATGATGGACCCAATCGTCTCGGCTGAATGGCTGACCGAGCATTACAAAACGGTGATCGTCTGCGATGCCCGCGCCTACCTCGACGGCCGCGACGCCAAGGCAATCCATCGGGAAGGGCATTTGCCGGGCGCGGTGTTTGTGGATTTGGAAACCGTTCTGTCCGGGCCGCCAGCCGGTGTGGCTGGCAGGCACCCCCTTCCAAACCCAGACCAGTTCGCCGACGATCTTGGCAGCCTTGGGATTAGCGCCAACGCCAGCGTTGTGGCCTACGACGATGCCGCAGGGGCCTTCGCTTCCCGCCTGGTCTGGATGCTGCGGGCAATCGACCAGGAAGCCGCGATACTGGACGGTGGGATTGACGCCTGGGATGGCGAGCTTGAAACCGGTGGGGTGGATCGGACGCCAGCAGAGCGCCTGCCCGTTCCGTGGCCAACCGAGTTGCTGGCCACCGCCAACCAAGTGGCAGCCCACATCACCAACGGAGGCGTCGTGATCGACAGCAGAGCGGCCCCGCGGTTCCTGGGCGAAGAAGAACCAATCGATCCCCGAGTTGGCCACGTGCCCGGGGCTGTGAACCTGCCGTTCGCGGGGAACCTTGGCCACAACGGCCGGTTCCTGTCGCCAGCCGATCTCTCAACCCGGTTCAGAAGCGTCGGCGCCGCTGCTGAGGCAATCGTGTACTGCGGTTCGGGGGTCACGGCCTGTCACAACGCGCTGGCGATGGAAGCCGCTGGGCTAGGCGTGCCCCGGCTCTATGTCGGCTCCTGGTCTGGCTGGTCTTCAGACCCAGACCGCCCAGTTGCGGTTGGCTCCACGCCACCCACCGAAGCTCCTGACTCTCAGGTTCAGAAACCCTAGGATCCCGTAGGTGGGAGAAACGATGCGAAGGGCACTAGTAACCGGCGTGGGCCGCGGCATCGGGAATGCGGTGGTCACTCATCTATTGAATGACGGTTTTGATGTGGCCGGGACGCTGCGACGCAGCGGCGACCACAGCCCCGTGTGGGACCGGCCGGTGCACCTCGAGATCGCCGATGCGAAAGACGCGGAGCTGACCGAACGCGCGGTGCAAGCCGCGGCAGTTGCTCTGGGCGGCCTCGACGCGATAGTTGCCAACGCCGGGCGCGGGATGCCGGGCAAGGTGCTGGACGCAACGCCCGACCAATGGATCGACCAGCTGTTTAACAAGGTGCTTACGGTTACGAACCTTGTTTCGGCGGCCTTGCCAATCTTGCGGGAGTCAGATAGCCCCAGCATTGTCGTTGTTGGTGGAGTTACGGCCCTGAGACCCGAACGCGACCAGGGTGTTGTGAGCGCGATGCGGGCGGCGCAGATGAATCTGGTAGCCAACCTGGCCGCCGAACTCGCCAGCGACGGCATTCGAGTTAACTCCGTGCTGTTGGGAGCGATCACAACTGATCGACAATACGACAGGTTTGCCAACAGCGGGCACGAAGACTTCGATTCCTGGGTGAGCACCGAAGTCCAGCGGCGGGCAATCCCGTTCGGCCGATTCGGTACCGCCGACGAAGTTGCGGAGCTGATCGCATTCCTCTGCTCAAACCGCGCCGCATACATGACGGGGGCTCAGATCCCGGTTTCTGGAGGAATGGGAACTTGACAGGGATGCGGGTCGCCCAAAATGGCCGGGTCACCCAAAATGGCCGGGTCACCCAAAATGGCCGGGTCACCCAAAATGGCCGGGTCACCCAAAATGGCCG